>CAVQQX010000158.1:0-24933 GCA_963714645.1 uncultured Gammaproteobacteria bacterium | reverse complement strand
CGAGCGCGAGCGTCAGCACCGTGAACCCCGCGAGGATGCTCTGGAACGTGCCGGACTCGAGCGACTCCATCGGGGTCAGGATCCTGAGCCACCCGAGCGGCTGGCGGCTGCGCAGGCGGCGGGCGACGACGACCTGCGCGATCGCGAGCACCATGCCGATCGTGAGAAAGGCGAACGCGGTCGTCGCCATCGCCACGTGGAACGCGAGTTCCCAGCCTGGGCGACCCACCGAGAACTGCCGCGTGCCTTCCGAGAACAGCGCCTCGAGCGCGGCGGCGATGAACAGCAGCAGGGCCGCAATGCCGCGCCGACCCGGCCGCGGCGACATCAGCAGGGCCGTGATGGCGATGACCAGCGCCACGAGCGCGAACATGTCGCCCAGCGTCAATGCGACAGCCGGTTGCAGGCGCTGTTCCGCCATCAGTGCAATCGCGTGCACCACGACGCCGACGGCAGCGATCGCCACCGCGGCGATGCGGCCGCCGCGGCCGGTCGCGGAGCCCGGCTCGACGCGGTGACGGTACGTGGCGATGGCGAGCCAGACGGCCCCGATCAGGTAGCAGGCGACGGCGATCAGTGGCAGCAGCAAGCAGTCGGGACCGGCGGTGAGGGGGATTGGGTCATCATGCCATGGCTCAGGAGGCATGAGGAGCGCGGCAAACCACGTCCCCGGGGACCCCTATAATCCGCGGTCCCGCCGGTCGCGCCCTGCGATCGGCCAGTCAGGGGCCGCGCACGCACGTCACGGTCGGGACTGGACAGCTTGCAGTGGAGGTCGCCGAGTGTTCGACAAGCTTTCAGCCCGCCTCGCAACGGTCGTCGAGGGCCTGCGCGGCCGCGGCCGGCTCACCGAGGAGAACATCGGCGACACGCTGCGCCAGGTGCGCATGGCGCTGCTCGAGGCCGACGTCGCGCTGCCCGTCGTCAAGACGTTCATCGACGGCGTCAAGGCGCGCGTGGTCGGCCAGGAGATCCACAAGAGCCTCACGCCCGGCCAGGCGCTGATCAAGGTCATTCACGAGGAACTCGTGCGCGTGATCGGCGAAGGAGCACGCCCGCTCAACCTGCGCGTGCAGCCGCCGGCGATCGTCCTGCTGGCCGGCCTCCAGGGCGCCGGCAAGACGACGACGGCCGCGAAGATCGCGTTGTGGCTCAAGACGCGCGAGAAGAAGCGCGTATTGCTCGTCTCCACCGACGTGCGACGACCCGCCGCGCTGCTGCAGCTCGAGCGACTCGGCCAGCAACTCGACATCGACGTCGCCCCGGCGAGCCCGACCCGCAAGCCGCTCGACATCGCGACCGAGGCGCTCGCCGCGGCGCGTCGGGGCGTCTACGACGTGCTGCTCGTGGACACGGCGGGCCGGCTGCACGTCGACGAGGAAATGATGGACGAGGTGCGCGAGCTCGGGCGCGCGCTCGATCCGGTCGAGACGCTGTTCGTGGTGGACAGCATGGCGGGCCAGGACGCGGTCAATGCGGCGCGCGCGTTCGGTGCGGCGCTCAAGCTTACGGGCGTCGTGCTCACCAAGGCCGACGGCGACGCACGTGGCGGCGCCGCACTCTCGGTGCGACAGGTCACCGGGCAGCCGATCCTTTTCGTCGGCACCGGGGAGAAGCCGGACGCGCTCGAGGCGTTCCAGCCCGAACGCATGGCGTCGCGGATCCTCGGCATGGGCGACGTGCTCTCGCTGGTCGAGCAAGTGAGCCGTCAGGTCGATCGCGCCGAAGCCGAGAAGCTCGCGAAGAAGTTCGCCAAGGGCAAGGATTTCAACCTCGAGGACCTGCTCGCACAGCTGCGCCAGCTCGAACAGATGGGCGGCGTCGCCGCCTTGCTCGACAAGCTGCCCGCGCAGCTCGCGGCCAGGGCGGGCCAGATTCCCCAGGGCAACGATCGCGAGGTCAAGCGCCAGATCGCCATCATCTGCTCGATGACGCGCCAGGAACGCCGATACCCGAAGAACATCGACGGGTCACGCAAGCGCCGGATCGCCTCGGGGTCGGGCACCCAGGTGGCTGAAATCAACCGCCTGCTCAAGAACTTCCTGCAGATGCAGAAAATGATGAAGGGCATGGGCAAGGGCGGGATCGGCCGGATGATGCGGGCGATGGCGGGCCGGTTGCCGCCGGGCATGGGGTGAGGACGTCTTCAAGTGTTTCTTTTGCTTCGAAATTTGGTTATAGTTCGCGGCTCTTTTTTGGCCGGGTGCCGCTGCGTCGGAACCGGTCGCGAACGAACCTGAGGCAAGGCATCAAGATGGTGACGATCCGTTTGCAGCGCCGCGGCGGCAAGAAAGAGCCGTTCTACCACGTGGTCGTGATCGACAGCCGGCGCGCGGGCGGTGGCTCGCTGGAGCAGGTCGGGTTCTACAACCCGGTGGCGCGCGGTGGCAGCGAGGCGCTGCGTCTCGACCTGGCCCGTGTCGATTACTGGCTCGGCGTCGGCGCGCAGCCATCCGAGCGCGTCGGCCACCTGGTCAAGGAATTCCGCAAGACGAAGGTCGCCGAGGCGGCCTGAGTCCGGCGGACTACGCATGACGGCGCCATCGCGGCCGGACGCCGCGCGGGCCGTGGTACTGGGCCGCATCGGGGCCCCGTTCGGGGTGCAGGGCTGGGTCAAGGTACACTCATACACCGAGCCGCCCGCAGGCATCGTCCGTTATCCCCGCTGGCGACTGGTCCAGCCGGGACAGGTCCGGCCGGTGCAGGTGCTGGAGTCGAAGAGGGCCGGCCAGGCAATTGCCGTCCGGCTCGAAGGCATCGACACCCGCGCAGGCGCGCAGGCGCTGAACGGGGCCGAGGTCGAGGTGGATCGCTCCGAGTTGCCGGAAACGGCGCCGGGGGAGCACTACCTGCACGACCTCCTCGGGCTGGACGCGGTCAATCGCGACGGCGTGCCGCTCGGGCGGGTGGACGGGTTTCTCGACCTGCCGGCGCACCCGGTGGCGGTGCTGCGCGCGGGCAAGGTCGAGCGACTGGTACCGCTGGTCCGCGAGCGACTGCTCGCCGTGGACATGGAGGCGGGTCGTTTGACGCTGGACTGGCACCCGGACGATTGAGCCGGGCGCAGGGAGCAGGGCGGGCACGATGATGCGCATCGTCGTCGTGACGCTGTTTCCCGGGTTCGTCGAACACGCAGTGCGGTTCGGTGTGCTCGGGCGGGCACTCGGGAAGGGCGTGCTCGCGGTCGAGACGGTCAATCCGCGGCAGTTCGCCACGGACGTTCACCAGACGGTGGACGACCGCCCGTACGGCGGCGGCCCCGGGATGGTATTGAAGGCCGAGCCGCTCAGGCTCGCGGTGGAGGCGGCGAAGGCGAGGGTGCCGGCGGCACGCAGGGTTTACCTCGCGGCCGACGGCGTCCCGCTCACGCAGCGGAAGGCGGCGGAATTCGCGGCACTGCCGGGGCTGGTCCTGGTCGCGGGCCGCTACGAGGGCGTCGACGAGCGCTTCGTGGAGCAGTGCATCGACGAGAGCGTCACGATCGGCGACGTCGTGCTGAGCGGCGGCGAACTGCCGGCGCTCGTGGTGATCGACGCGGTCGCGCGGCTGTTGCCGGGAACGCTCGGGGCGGCGGAGTCCGCCGAGCAGGAGTCGTTCACGGACGGGCTGCTCGACTGGCCGCACTACACGCGGCCCGAAGGCTGGTCGGGACGAACGGTGCCCGAGGTGCTGACCGGAGGCAACCACGCGGCGATCGCGCGGTGGCGGAGGAAGCAGGCGATCGGGCGCACCTGGCAGCGCCGGCCGGACCTGCTGGCGCGAAGGGACATGAGTGTCGAGGAGCGCAGGCTGCTCGCCGAATACCAGGCGGAGCAGGATGCGACGCGCGACGGCAACACGGACAGAACTGAGACCTAGTGGTGAAGAAATGACCAACATCATCGCCGCGCTCGAGGCCGAGCGCATGACCCGCGAAGTGCCCGATTTCGGCCCTGGCGACACCGTCGTCGTCGAGGTCAAGGTGAAGGAAGGCGACCGCGAGCGCGTGCAGGCCTACGAAGGCATCGTGATTGCGCGGAGCAACCGCGGCCTGAACTCGTCGTTCACGGTGCGCAAGATCTCGCACGGCGAGGGCGTGGAGCGCGTGTTCCAGACGCACAGCCCGGCCCTCGGCGCGATCACGGTGAAGCGTCGCGGCAACGTCCGTCGCGCCAAGCTCTACTTCCTGCGCGAGCGGACCGGCAAGTCGGCCCGAATCGAAGAGAAGGTCTGACGGGCGACCGGGCGCGCCACGCATGCGTGCCATCCGCAGGATACTGCACTGGATCTGGGCGGGCCTCGACGGCCTGCGCAAGGTCCTGCACCTGCTGCTGCTGCTCGTGATCTTCGCGGCGATCGGCGCGCTGTTCTCGCGGCCGATTCCGCTCGTCGCCAGCAGGTCGGCGCTCGTCGTCGCGCCGCAGGGCCCGCTGGTGGAGCAGTTCACCGGGGACCCGGTCGAGCGCGCGATCGAGGATGCGCTGCGTCAGACCATCCCCGAGACGCGCCTGCGCGACGTCGTCGACGCGATCGTCGCGGCGAAGGATGACGACCGCATCAGCTCGCTGTACCTGGACCTGGGCGGCCTCGACGGCGGCGGCACCGCGAAGCTGCGGGAGGTCGCGCGGGCGATCGACGACTTCAAAGGCAGCGGCAAGCCGGTCATCGCCTTCGGCGAGTACTTCGACCAGCCGCAGTATTACCTCGCCGCGCATGCGGACGAGATCTACCTCGATCCCCAGGGCATCGCCTACGTCGACGGCTTCGCGAACCACGGCCTGTTCGTGAAGGACGCGCTCGACAAGCTGTCCGTCGACTGGAACGTGTTCCGCGTCGGGCAGTACAAGTCGGCGGTGGAGATGTTCACGCGCAACGACATGTCGCCGGCCGAACGCGAGGAGAGCCTCGCGTGGTTGAGTTCGATCTGGGGCACCTGGAAGGCGGACGTCGCGCGCGCGCGCGGGATCGAGCCCGCGGCGCTGCAGGCCTATGCGGACAACGCCCCCGCGGCCCTGCGGGCCACGGGCGGCGACCTCGCGAAGATGGCGTTGCAGGCCGGGCTCGTGACCGACCTCAAGGGCCGCTACGAGGTCGAGGACCGCATCGCGGAACTGACCGGGGAGGACGAGGACACCCACTCGTACACCGGTGTCGATTTCGTCGCCTACCTGGCGAACGTCAACTCGGGCAAGGCGCTCCGGAGCAAGCCGCTCGACAAGGTCGCGGTCATCGTCGCACAGGGCGAGATCGTGCCGGGCGAGCAATCCCCGGGCACGATCGGTTCGGACACGCTCGCCGCGCAGTTGCGCGAGGCGCGCTACGACGACGACGTCAAGGCGGTGGTGCTGCGGATCGACAGCCCGGGCGGCAGCACGTTCGCTGCGGAAGTGATCCGGCGCGAGGTCGACGAGCTGCGCGCGCAGGGCAAGCCGGTGGTCGCGTCGATGAGCGCACTCGCGGCCTCGGGCGGTTACTACATCGCCATGGACGCAGACCGCATCGTCGCGAGCCCGGCGACGCTCACCGGTTCGATCGGCATCTTCGCGATGTTCCCGACGTTCCAGCGTTCGCTCGAGCGCGTCGGGGTGCACGTGGACGGCGTGGGCACGACGGCGCTCTCCGGCGAGTTCAGTCCCGTGCGCCCGATGAGCGACGCGACGAAAGACATGCTGCAGCAGAGCATCGACTTCGAGTACCAGCGGTTCATCGCGAGCGTGGCGAAAGCGCGCAAGCAGGACGTCGCGGCGATCGACGCGATCGCACAGGGACGGGTCTGGTCCGGCACGGACGCGAAGCGACTCGGGCTCGTGGACGAGCTCGGCGGGTACGGCGACGCCATCAAGCTGGCAGCGAAACTCGCCAAGCTCGGCAAGAACTACGACGTCGAGCATTACGACGTAGACGTGGGCCTCGGCGAGGCATTCGGTTTCCGCGTGCGTTCGGCGCTGGCCCGCGTCGTGGCCCCGCTGCTGCCCCGATCGCGGCTGCCCGAGCTGCCTTCGGCGGTCAGGCCGATCGTGGCCGAGTTGAACCGCCTCGGCCGCCTGCGCGACCCGCGCAACGTTTACATGTACTGCCTGGCGTGCAACGCCGAGAAGTGACCAGAGGTACCGTCGTCATGAACACCTTCGAACAGCAGAAAGTGAAAATCCGTACCGCCCCCGGCTTCATCGCCGCGCTCGACCAGAGCGGCGGCAGCACGCCCAAGGCGCTCAAGCTCTACGGCATTCCCGAATCCTCGTATTCCGGCGATGCCGAGATGATGGACCTGGTCCATGCGATGCGGACGCGGATCATGACGAGCCCCGCGTTCAACGGCGACCGCATCCTCGCCGCCATCCTGTTCGAGAAGACCATGGACCGCGACGTCGAGGGCCGGCCGACCGCCGAGTACCTCTGGGGCACGAAGAAGATCGTCCCGATCCTCAAGGTCGACAAGGGCCTCGCGGACGAAGTCGACGGCGTCCAGAAGATGAAGCCGATACCGGACCTCGCTGCGTTGCTGGCGCGGGCGCGCGCGAAGGGCATCTTCGGCACCAAGATGCGCTCGGTGATCAAGCAGGCCAATGCGGCCGGCATCCGGGCAGTGGTCGAGCAGCAGTTCGAGGTGGCGCGCCAGATTCTCGCCACGGGACTCGTCCCGATCATCGAGCCGGAAGTCGATATCAAATGCCCGGACAAGGCCGGTGCCGAGAAGCTGCTCAAGGCCGAGCTCGTGGCACAGCTCGACCGCCTCCCGGCCGAGCAGCAGGTGATGCTCAAGCTCACCATCCCGGAGACGGACGATTTCTACGCCGATCTCATCCGGCACCCGCGTGTGCTCAAGGTGGTGGCGCTGTCGGGCGGTTACTCGCGCGAGGAGGCGAACCGGCGCCTGGCACGCCAGCACGGCATGGTGGCGAGCTTCTCGCGCGCGCTCACCGAGGGGCTGACCGTGCAGCAGTCCGACGCCGAATTCAATGCCGCGCTCGACTCCGCGGTCGAGGGGATCTTCCGCGCCTCGATGACCTGACGCGGGGGGCGGATGGCTCAGGCGGCCCAGTCGAGGATCACCTTGCCGGACTGGCCGCTGCGCATGATCTCGAACCCCTCGCGGAATTCGGCCACCGGCAGCCGGTGCGTGATGATCGGCGACACGTCGAGTCCGCTCTGCAGCATCGCGCTCATCTTGTACCAGGTCTCGAACATCTCGCGGCCGTAGATGCCCTTGAGGACCAGCCCCTTGAAGATCACGTGGTTCCAGTCGATGGCCGTGTCCTCCGGCGGGATGCCGAGCAGCGCGACGTTGCCGCCGTGGTGCATCGTGCGCAGAAGGTCACGGAATGCGCCCGGGTTGCCCGACATCTCGAGGCCGACGTCGAAGCCCTCGGCCATGCCGAGTTCCTGCATCGTGTCGTCGAGCGAGGTGCGCGTCACGTTGATCGCCCGCGACGCGCCCATCCTCCGGGCGAGGTCGAGCCGGTAGTCGTTGACGTCGGTGATCACGATGTGGCGCGCACCGACGTGCCGCGCAATCGCGACGGCCATGATGCCGATCGGCCCGGCGCCGGTGATCAGCACGTCCTCGCCCACGAGGTTGAACGAGAGCGCGGTGTGCGTCGCGTTGCCGAGCGGGTCCAGGATCGATGCCACGTCGTCGGTGATCGAGTCGGGCAGCTTGAACGCATTGAAGGCCGGGATCACGAGGAACTCGGCAAACGCGCCGGGGCGGTTGACGCCGACACCGACGGTGTTGCGGCACAGGTGCCGGCGGCCGGCGCGGCAGTTGCGGCAGTAGCCGCAGGTGATGTGACCCTCGCCGGAGACCCGATCCCCGATTTCGAATCCCTGCACTTCGCTGCCGACCTCGACGATCTCGCCGACGTATTCGTGGCCGACGTGCATCGGCACAGGGATCGTCTTCTGGGCCCAGGGATCCCAGTTGTAGATATGGATGTCGGTGCCGCAGATCGCGGTCTTGCGGATCCGGATGCGTACGTCGTTGGGTCCGACCCGCGGCTCGGGGACGTTCTCGAGCCAGATGCCGGGCGCGGGTTGCGACTTGACCAGTGCTTTCATGGTGCTTCCTGTTGGAATCCAGAATCCGCGGTTTGACGCCGGCGCCTCAGCCGCCGAGGATGCCGAGATCGCGTCCCACCGCGACGAACGCGTCGATCGCGCGGTCGAGCTGGTCGCGGTCGTGGCCGGCCGTCATCTGTGTGCGGATCCGCGCCTTGCCGAGCGGCACGACCGGGAACGAGAACCCGATGACGTACACGCCGTGGTCGAGCAGCCGCTCCGCGAACTTCGCAGCGAGTGCCGCGTCGCCGATCATCACCGGGACGATGGCATGCTCGCCGGGGACGATCGTGAAGCCGGCTGCGGCCATCCGGCCGCGGAAGTGCGCGGTGTTCTCGCGCAGCCGGGCGCGCAGTTCGTTCCCCGATTCGACCAGGTCGAGCACGCGCAGCGTCGTCGCGGCGATCACGGGCGGGATGCTGTTCGAGAAGAGGTACGGACGCGAGCGCTGGCGCAGCCACGCGACGATCTCGCGACGCGCCGAAGTGAAGCCGCCGGAAGCGCCCCCGAGGGCCTTGCCGAGCGTACCCGTGAGGATGTCGATGCGGCCCAGCACGTCGCGGTGCTCGGGCGTGCCGCGGCCTCCGGCGCCGACGAATCCGGTCGCGTGCGAATCGTCGACCATGACCAGAGCGCCGTACCTGTCGGCGAGGTCGCAGAGCGGACGCAGGCGGGCGATGACGCCGTCCATCGAGAAGACGCCGTCGGTTGCGATCAGGCGCACGCGTGCGCCCGCGGCTTCCTTGAGGCGCGTCTCGAGTTCATCCAGGTCGTCGTTCGCGTAGCGCAGCCGCTGCGCCTTGCAGAGCCGGATGCCGTCGATGATGCTCGCGTGGTTGAGCGAATCGCTGATCACGGCGTCCTGCACGTCGAGCAGCGTCTCGAACAGCCCGGCGTTCGCGTCGAAGCAGGACGAATACAGGATCGTGTCGTCCATGCCCAGGAACGCGCTCAGGCGCGCCTCGAGCTCCTTGTGGACGGACTGGGTGCCGCAGATGAATCGCACCGAGGCCATGCCGTAGCCGTACCGGTCGATCGCGCGGCGGGCGGCCTCGCGGATCGACGGGTGGTTGGCGAGCGCGAGGTAGTTGTTCGCGCACAGGTTGACGAGCTCGCGCCCGTCCGTGAGCCGCACGACCGGCTGCTGCGGCGAGCCCAGCACGCGCTCCGGCTTGAACAGGCCTGAGCCCTTGAGTTCCTCGGTCTGCGCGGCGAGGCGATCGAGCAGGGTCTGGTCCATGACGGGTCGGGCGGCGAGCCGCGGGCGGGAGCGGGATTATACGGGCCTTATAATCGCGCCGTGGCAAGACGCCCCCATGGATCGCGAACCGAAGCCGGGATGCGAGTCGACAAATGGCTCTGGTGCGCGCGATTCTTCAAGACGCGGAGTGTGGCCCGGGCCGCCGTCGAGGGCGGACACGCAGCGACGCGACCTGGCCCGCTTCACGCGGCGTCGGGAAAATCCTGTCGGACGATGGCGACGCGACATAGCGTGGCCGGCGTCGGCACGATCGTGACCTGTCTCACAAATTTCGTCACATTGCGCCTGTAAGTTGCGTGCAACGGGAACATCGACGGTTCCCGCAGCCGGAGCGAGCAACGATGAGCCAGGCGGAAAAAAAGAAGAATAATCCCGTATCGCTCGATGGCGACGATTGGGAAGCGGTGGCCCTCCGTCGCGTGGCCCTGCACGTCGAAGCCCTGCCCGACACGCCGCCCGAGGCCGACGACTTCGGCTGGGAGGAGGGCGTGCTCGAGCGGCTCCGCAAGCGCCTGGGCACGGTCGACTGAGCCACGCCGGGCGCCGCGGGACCCGTCCGCAGGCCGTCAGAAGCTTCCAGTCAGCGACACCCGAACGCCGCGGGGCGACCCGGGCGTGATGTTGTTGTTGTTGTGCGCGCTCGCGTAGTAGTCCTCGTCGAACACGTTCTCGACGTTCACCTGTGCGCGGAGGCGTTCGTCGAACGTGAAAAAGAGGCCTGCGTCGACGCGCGTGAACCCCGGCAGCGTCACAAGGTTGTCGGCCGCGGCGTACATTTCAGTCTGGTGGATGACGCCGAGGCCGGCGCCCCAGCGAGGCGTGAACTGATAACGGTTCCAGAGCGATGCCACGTGCCGGGGCAGCTGGGCGAGGCGCGTGCCGCCGAGCTCATCCGACAGCTCGCCGTCCTGGTAGGCATATCCGCCCTGCACGCTCCACGCGTCGCTGATGCGACCGCTCACGCCCAGCTCGACGCCCTCGGTGCGCTGGCCGTCCACCAGGATCGAGTGGGTCGGGTCGAGCGGATCGGGAATGGCGGCATTCCTGCGGTCGAGGCGGAAGATCGCCGCCGTCACCGCAAGCGCGTCGTCGAGGTCCCACTTCGCGCCGACCTCGTAGTTCTCGAACTCCTCCGGCTCCAGCGCGCGGTTGGTGAGGGTCAGGGAGGCGAGCTGGGCGCCCGAGCGCGGCACGTGCGTCATGCCGTAGCTCGCGTAGAGGGAGAGCGGCGCGACGGGCTTGAAGATCAGTCCGGCGCGCGGCGACAGCAGGCCATCGCTGCTGCCGTATGCGTCGCCGGTGCGGTTGTTGCGGAAGTCGATCTCGAAGTCGTCGTAGCGCAGGCCGAGGACCGCCTGCAGCCGAGGCGTGAACTGGAGCTGGTCCTGCGCGTACACCGCGGCGATCCTCGCCGTACCATGGTTGTCCGCATCGGTGACGCTCTGGCGGAAGGTCAGCGGGACCGAGATCGTGGGGTCGGCGAGCGGTGCCTGGACCGACGTCGCGCCGTCGTCGAAATATCCGGTCTGCCTGACGTTGTCGGTCTGCTGACGCCCGAACTCCAGGCCGAAGAGCAGGCGATGCGTGATGGCGCCCGACGTCGCCGTCACGGTCAGGTCGGTCTGGTTGAACAGGTTCTCGCGCAGCTGCTCGTTGTTGTAGGCCAGGATCTGCACGGTCGAAGTCAGCGCGTCCACCGGGCCGGAGTAGACGTTCTGGTAGAACTTGTCGTAGTCGCCGTAGACGGTGCGATTGCGCAGGCTGACGCGCTCGTTGAAGCCGTGGTCGAGCACCACCGTCGCGAGGTTGACGGTCGCCTCGGTGGGGCTGTGGCCGAAATCGCCGAAGAAGGTGGAGGCGTCCGTTCGCAACGGCCGGCCGTCGAGTGAAGGGATCCCCCGATCCGCCACGCGATCGTACTCGTAGAACTCGTACGACAGCCGCAGCAGCGTGTCTTCGCCCAGGCGCAGCGCAGCGGTCGGGTTCGCGCCGTGACGCTCGAGCGTCACGCCGTCGCGGTAGCTCTCCGAGTCCTCGTAGACGCCCGTGAGCCGCACGGCCAGCCGGTCGCTCACGCCGTCGCCGATGTCGAAGGTCGCGCGTCCGTGGCCCCACGAACCGCCCTGCAGCGTCAACTCGCCCGCGCGTTCCCACCGGGCTTGTCGAGTCACGCGATTGATCACGCCGCCGGCCCCGCCACGCCCGAAGATCATCGCGTTCGGTCCCTTGAGCGCCTCGACGCGCTCGACGTTGTAGAGGTCGCGGAAGTACTCGACGTCGTCGCGCACGCCGTCCAGGAAGAAATCGGCCGTCGAGCTGTTGCCGCGGAGAATGATCGTGTCGCGATTGCCTTCGCCCTGCGCCATGCCCGCGCCAGGCACGTAACGCGCAACGTCGGCGAGGCTCTGCATGGACTGGTCCTGGATCAGCTCCCGCGTGATCACCGTGACCGACTGGGGCACGTCCTCGAGCGGCGTGTCGGTCTTCGTCGCGCTGCCGACCTCGGCGGCGCGATAGCCCTCGGGAGTGTCGGCGACGACCTGTATGCGGGGCAGGGTCGGGTCCCGCGCCGCGTCGCCCGGCGTCGACGCGTCCTGGGCCCGCGCCGGGGATTGCACCGCACCGATCAGCACCGACGACCACAGCACGCGGCGGAGGGTCCGGGTGAGCGGGAATTCTTGCGCCATGACTGCCTTCCTTTTGTTCTCGGCTCGAATACGAATACGAACACGAATGATTCACATTAGCATCAAGACGGTGGGCCTGGGAAGGGGGGACATCTACCGGGCGCAGGCCCGGGTTAAGCTCCCGCGACCGGAACGACCGAGGGAGGCCCGGATGACGGCGTCGCTGCTGGGATCGCGCTCGACCCGGCTGTTCGTCGTCCTCACGGCGTTCTTCGTCGGCAACGCGATCGCGGCCGAGTTCGTGGGCGTGAAGATCTTCGCGCTCGAGGCGACGTTCGGCCTGCCGCCGTTCGGCTGGAACCTCTTCGGCCAGACCGGCTCGCTCAGCTTCACGGCCGGGGTGCTGCTCTGGCCCGTGGTGTTCATCCTCACCGACGTGATCAACGAGTATTTCGGCCGCCGTGGCGTGCGGCTGATCTCCTACGCGGCCATCGGGATGATCTCGTACGGGTTCATGTTTGCGTACGCATCGATTCACCTGGCCCCGGCGGCCTGGTGGGTGACCGTGAACGAGACCCGCGGCGTGCCCGACATGCAGGCGGCCTACGCGAACGTCTTCGGCCAGGGCCTCTGGACCATCGGAGGCTCGATCACGGCCTTCCTCGTGGGGCAGCTGATCGACGTCAGCGTCTTCCATCGCATCCGTCAGGCGACCGGCGAGCGCTGGATCTGGCTGCGCGCGACGGGCTCCACCGCCGTCTCGCAACTGCTCGACAGCTTCGTCGTCCTGTACATCGCGTTCGTGCTGGGCCCGCAGCAGTGGCCGATCGGGCTGTTCCTCGCCGTCGGCACGGTGAATTACTGCTACAAGATGACGATGGCGGTACTGTTGAGTCCGCTGATCTACCTCGCGCGGAACCGGATCGAACGCTACCTCGGGCCCGGCGAGGCGGCGCGGCTCAAGGCGGAGGCGGCGGCCTGAAAACGTGGTCGGGCGTCCACAGGATCGACAGGGAGCTCAGCGTGAAGCATGCCATTCGTCACGTCGTCGCGAGCCTGGCGGCGATGGCCTCGCTCATGACCGGCGCCGCAAAGTCGGAAACACGGGCCGAGGGCCCGGCCAGTCCCGCGGCGTGGCCCGCACCGCCACCGCTCGAAGCGTTCGGCCTGTTGCCTGATGCGCAGTTCGTCACGCTCGCGCCCGGCGGCAAGCTGATCGCGATGGATGAACGCCACGGGGCAGGGCGTCGGGTCGTCGTGTTCGAGGCGGATACCGGCAAGTCCGTTCGTTTCGTCGAGATCGACCCGATCAACAAGCTGCGCGACCTGCAATGGGCCGCCGACGACACGCTGCTTGCCGAAGTCAGCGCGCAACGGGCCACGACCTGCCGGAACGGCCGGCAGTGCGCCCTCGAATGGTTCCGCCTGCTGTCCATCCGCATGGACGGCTCCGCCCCGAAAGTCCTGCTGAACGACGAGGCCTCGCGCAAGTTCGTGACCGGCTCGTACCTGCTCGCGGCGCGGACCGCGCGCGTCGGCGCGGTGACGATGGAAACCTACGAGTTCAGCAATACCGATTATGTGCAGCGCACGGGCACGAACGTGGGCTTCAGCGAGCGCGAGATGGCGGGCTGGTCGAGCGTCGTCTACGACGTCGACACCCGAACCGGCCGGGCACGGCTGCTCGCGACCGGAACGCCGTTCACGCAGGAGTGGGTGCTCGACCATGCGGGCCGCCCGGTCGCACGAAGCGAGTGGAACCCGGACCGCCGGCTCTTCACCGTCCTCGCCGACCGCAACGGGCGCTGGACCGAGATCTGGCGGCGTGAAGGCGGTGGCCAGATCGATCTCGATGGCATCGACGCCGCGGGCCTGGCGATCGTCGCGATCGGTTCGTTCGAGGGGGACCGCGCGGAGGCGTGGGCGATCCCGCTCGACGGATCCGCACCGCGGCGGATCCACGGAGCGGCGGACGACGACGTCGAAGGCGCGATCATCGACGTCAACACCAATGCCGTGGTCGGTCTGCACGGCACGTTCGGCGTCGAATGGCTCGACGCAGTGTTCGCGAAGCAGCAGCGCGCGCTCGACAAGTCGTTCCGCGAAGGGCGCATCCGTGTGATGGAGCGCTCGCAGGACGCCCAGCGCGTGCTCGTGATGGTCGACGACAAGGCGCATCCGGCCGTGTACCAGCTGGTGGATTTCGCCAAGGGGCGGGCCGACATCGTCGCCGAGACCTACCCCGGGCTCCAGCAGGCGGCCTTGGGCACGGTCGAGTTCCTCCACTATCCGGCACGGGACGGCACTCCGATCCCGGCCTACCTGACATTGCCGCCTGGTCGCGAGGCCAGGAACCTGCCGCTCGTGGTGCTGCCGCACGGGGGGCCCGAGTCTCGCGACGACGACCGCTTCGACTGGTTCGCACAATCCCTGGCGACTCGCGGCTATGCAGTGCTCCAGCCGCAGTTCCGCGGCTCGACCGGCTTCGGCGAGGCCTTCCGGCGGGCGGGTTACCGGCAGTGGGGTGGTCTGATGCAGGACGACGTCACTGACGGGGTCAAGCACCTCATCGCGAAGGGCACGGCGGACCCGAAGAGGGTCTGCATCGTGGGTGCGAGCTACGGCGGGTATGCCGCGCTCGCCGGCGCGGCGTTCACACCCGAGCTCTACGCGTGCGCGGCGAGCGTCAACGGAATTTCCTACCTGCCCGGCGTGATCGCCGCCGCCGCCGTCCGCGGCGGAACCGACTCGGACCCCGTCGCGTACTGGAAGGAGCACATCGGTCCAGCGACCGATCCCGTCGTCGTCGCGCGCTCGCCCGCCCGGGCGGCGCAGGGGGTGCGGGCACCGGTCCTGCTGATCCACGGCGAGGACGACACCGTCGTGCCGATCCAGCAATCGGAGACCATGGCGCAGGCGCTCACGAACCTTGGGCGCCCGGTGACCTTCGTCCGCCTGAAGGGAGAGGACCACTGGCTGTCCCGCGCGGAGACGCGGCTCCGTGTACTGCGCGAACTCGACCAGTTCCTGGCGAAGTACCTCCAATGATCGATCGCGGCCCGTGCCGCGCAGCATCGGCGCGAATCGCCGCCCACGTCGGGGCGGTCAGCGCACCAGCTCGTTCAACTGGAAGATCGGCATCAGCATCGCGAGCACGATCAGCAGCACGACGCCGCCCATCACGATGATCATCGCCGGCCCGAGCAGTCCGACCATCGCCTGCAGCACCGAGTCGAGCTCGCGCTCCTGGTGCTGCGCGGCGCGCTCGAGCATCGTGTCGAGTTCGCCGCTCGTCTCGCCGCTCGAGATCAAGTGGATCATCATCGGCGGGAACAGCCGGCTCTGCGCGAGCGAACGCCCGATCGGCGCGCCCTCGCGGACCCGCACGGCCGCGTCGGCCACGGCTCCCTTCATCGGCAGGTTGGTCACGACTTCGCCCGCGATCCGCAGCGAGTCGAGCACCGGCACGGAACTCGCCGTGAGCGTGCTCAAGGTGCGCGCGAAACGCGCGGTGTTCGAACCGCGCACGATCTTGCCGACGAGCGGCAGGCGCAGCAGGAAGTCGTGCCAGCGCCGGCGGTTCGCCTCGGCGCGCAGCCAGCGCCGGAACAGCCAGATCGCGGCGGCCACTGCGGCGATCAGCACGATGCCCCAGGCCCGCATGAAATCACTGCCCCAGATCAGCATCTGCGTGAGGATCGGCAGCTCGGCGTCGCTGTTGCGGAACACCTCGACCACCTTCGGCACGACCGTGACCAGCAGGAAGAAGATGATGGTCACGCAGACCAGGAACAGCATGACCGGGTACAGCAGGGCGCCGAGCGTGCGGCTGCGCAGCGCCTCCCGGTTCTCCGTGTAGTCCGCGAGGCGCTCGAGCACCGCGTCGAGGTGCCCCGACTGCTCGCTGGCCGCAACGGTCGCGCGGTAGAGCTCGGGGAAGCTGTTCGGGTACCCGGCGAGGCTGTCCGCCAGCGTGTGTCCCTCCATGACCTTCGAGCGAACCCCGAGCAGGATGTTGCGCACCTTGGGCTTCTCGGTCTGCTGCGAGACGGCGAGCAGCGACTCCTCGAGCGGCAGCGACGACTTGACCAGTGTGGCGAGCTGGCGTGTGACGAGCGAGAGGTCCGCCGCGCTCATGCCGCGCGGCAGGTTGAACGAGAAGGTCTTCTTCTGGCTGGCAGCGGCCTGCTGCTGCTCGCCGAGCACCTCGGTCACGGATACCGGCAGCAACGCCTGTTCGCGCAGCAGCTGGCGGACGTGACGTGCGGTGTCGCCTTCGAGAACGCCCTTGCGCTCCCGGCCGCCCGCATCGACCGCAACGTATTCGAACGCACCCATGGATCCGGGCTAGTCCTCGCGCGTGACCTTGAGGACTTCCTCGATCGTGGTGACGCCCTGGAGCACCTTGGCTCGGCCGTCGTCGCGAATCCCGGGCGTGCGCAGGCGCGCGTAGCGCTCGAGCTCCTGCTCGGAAGCACCGTCGTGGATCATCGTGCGCATGTGCTCGTCGACGATCACGAGCTCGTAGATGCCGGTGCGCCCGCGGTAGCCGCCGCCCGGATCCTTGTGGTTCGGGCGATAGAGCGTGGGCGAGGGCGCGTCCTCGGCGAGGTTCAGCAGGCGGCGCTCGTACTCGCCGGCGGCATAGGCCTCGCGCGTGGCCGGGTTCAGCACCCGGACCAGTCGTTGCGCCAGCACGCCCACGACCGAGGAGGCGAGCAGGAAAGGCTCGATTCCCATGTCGCGCAGGCGGGTCACGGCACCCACGGCCGTGTTGGTGTGCAGCGTCGACATCACGAGGTGGCCGGTCAGCGAGGACTGCACGGCGATCTGCGCGGTCTCGAGGTCGCGGATTTCGCCGACCATCACCACGTCCGGATCCTGCCGCAGGATGGCGCGCAGGCCGCGGGCGAACGTCATCTCGACGCGCGTGTTGACCTGCGTCTGGCCGATCCCGTCGATGTAGTACTCGATCGGGTCCTCGACCGTCATGATGTTGCGCGTGCGGTCGTTGATGCGGTCGAGCGCGGCGTACAGCGTCGTCGTCTTGCCGGAGCCGGTCGGGCCGGTCACGAGCAGGATGCCATTCGGCTTGTGGATCAGCTCGTCGATGTGGTTCTGCGTGACGCCGTCCATGCCGAGCGAGTTGAGGTCGAGCCGGCCGGCCTGCTTGTCGAGCAGTCGCAGCACCACGCGCTCGCCGTGGCCCGCCGGGATCGTCGACACGCGCACGTCCACCGCGCGGCCCGCGATGCGCAGCGAGATGCGCCCGTCCTGCGGCAGCCGCTTCTCGGCGATGTCGAGCCGCGACATGACCTTGATGCGCGAGACGATCAGCGGGGCGACCGCGCGCTTGGTCTGCAGCACTTCGCGCAGCACGCCGTCGACCCGGAAGCGGATCACGAGCCGGTTCTCGAACGGTTCGACGTGGATGTCGGAGGCGTTCTCCTTGACGGCCTGGGTGAGCAGGGCGTTGATCAGGCGGATGACCGGCGCTTCGTCCTCGCTTTCCAGCAGGTCGGACGGCTCGGGAATGTCCTGGGCGAGGTTCGCGAGATCGGTTTCCTCCTCGAAGCCGCCCATCGCGTCCATCGTGGTGCCGGAGCCGGCCTCGTAGGCCTCCCGCAGCAGCGACTCGAACCGCTCGACCGTGACACGCTCGAGCTTCAGGGGGCGGCGCAGGTGCCGGCGCACTTCCGCCAGCGCGAGCGGCGAGGCGCCCTCGCGCACGACGACGTCCGCCTCGGCATCGGCCAGCGTGCGCACCAGCACGCCGTGGCGCTTCGCGAAGGCGAACGGCAGCGGCCGCAGCGGATCGGTGACGCGCCCCGCGGCGGCCAGGATCGCTTCGTCGGTCGCGCTGGTGTTCACGGGCCTTTGCCACCCGTGCCCGGGTCCGGCGTCGGCGTCGCCCCGGGCGGCACCGGCGTGGTCGGCGGCGGTTCCGACGGCGGCTCGGTCGGTCGCGTGCCGAAGGGCGAGCTGGTCTCGGGCGGCGATGCGTCGCGCGGGGGCGCCTCGACCGGGTTCTGCGAAGGCGGGTTCGGCGTGGTCGAGTCGACGCGCTCGGCCGGCGTGGTCCCGGCGGGGGCCGCCTCGCGCGCGGGGTTCAGCAGTTCGGCCGGTACGAGCTGCTCGAGCGACGGCAGGGTCGGCTGGCGCTCGTCCGGCATCAGCGGCACGCGCTTGCGCCGGATCTGCTCGTCGCGCAGGTAGTTGTACTTGGCGTTGCTCTCGATCGCGGCGTCGACGCCGTCACGCAGGATGCGCGGGCGGATGAAGACCATCAGGTTGGTCTTGACCTTGTCGACGCTGCGGGTCTTGAAGAGCTCGCCGAGCAGCGGGATCGAACCCAGGAACGGAATCTGCGACTTGCTCTCGCGCACCTCGTCCGAGATCAGGCCGCCGAGCACGATGATGCCGCCGTCTTCGACCATCACGTTGGTCGTGATGGTGCGCTTGTTCGTGATCAGGTCGGTGCTCGAGACCTGCTGCGAACTCGCTGCGATGCTCGAGGCTTCCTGCGCGATCTTCAGCATCACCGACGAGCCCTCGTTGATCTGCGGCGTGATCTTGAGGATGTTGCCGACCTCCTCGCGCTGCACCGTCGTGAACGGGTTGACGGTGTTGCCGCCGGTGTTGGTGTTGGTGTACTGGCCGGTGATGAACGGCACTTCCTGCGCGATCTTGATCTCGGCCTCCTCGTTGTCGAGAGTGACGATCGAAGGCGTCGCGATGATGTTGGTGTTGCCGATGCCGTCGATGGCGCGGATCAGCGCGGCCCAGCTCGTGCCGTTCTCGTTGATCTCGCCGAGGCCGACCGTGAGTCCGGTCGGCAGGCTCGCGATCGAGTCGGGGTTGAGCACGCCCTGCAGGACCTCGCCGAGGCCGACGCCGTTCACCGGGTTGATGAAACCGCCGGCGGGCAGCGAATTGCCGTTCGAGTCCGTGTCGCCCACGACCCAGTTGATGCCGAGGTCGCGCGCGCGGTCGGCGGACATCTCCACCAGGATCGCCTCGACCAGCACCTGCGCCCGGCGGATGTCGAGCCGGTCCACGATCGACATGATCGAGCGCATGACCTTGGGCGGCGCCGTGACGACCAGTGCATTGGTCTGGGGCTCGGCCCAGATCGTGACGCTCTTGTCGCCGCCGCCGCTGCTGCTGACGATCGCGGGCGCATTGGCCGCGCCGCCGCCGGCCGGCGCAGCGGCGGAGACGATGCCCTGGATCTGCTCGCGGAGCTTGCCGGCGATCTTTTCGGCGTCGGCGTAGCGCAGGTAGCGCACCTGCGTGTCGCCGCCGGTCTCGAGCGGCGTGTCGAGGTGCGCCACCAGCGTCTTCAGGCGCAGGCGCTGGGAAGTCTCGCCGCTGACGAGCACGCTGTTGGTGCGCTCGTCGGCGATGATCTTCACGCTCGGCCCGCCGGCGCCCTCGACCGCGGCGCCGCCCGCGTAGAGGCTGTTGACGATGCGCACGACTTCGGCGGCGCTCGCGTGCTGCAGCTGGATCACGTCGACGGCTTCGTCGCCCTGCTGGTCGATGCGCTGGATGATCCGCATCATCCGGTTCACGTTCGAGGCGCGGTCCGAGATGATCAGCATGTTCGAGGCCGGGTAGGCCGCGAGGTGACCGTACTGCGGGATCAACGGGCGCAGGATCGGCACGAGCTGCGCGGCGCTCACGTTCCTGACGGCCACGACCTGTGTGACGATTTCGTCCGAGCTCGAGCTCACGCGCGAGGGCAGGTCGTTGGCGGGGACCTGGCGGGCGTTCGCGTCGGGGATGATCTTGATGGTGCTGCCCGAAGGCACCGCGACGAATCCGTGCACCTGCAGGATCGAGAGGAACGCCTCGTAGAACGCGTTGGGCGTCATCGGCGTCGACGACAGCATCGTCACCTGCGCCTTGACGCGCGGGTCGACGATGAAGTTCTTGCCCGTGACCGCACTGACCGCCTCGATGATCTGGGAGAGGTCGGCGTCCTTGTAGTTCGGGGTGATCAGGCCCTGGGCCTGCGCAGAGGCAGTCGAGGGCACCGTCGCCAGGGCCAGACCGAGGGCGAGCCCCAAGGCGAGGGCGCAGGCGAGCCGCGCCGTTCGCAGGGTTCGTCGGAACATGTCGTTGTTCATCGTCATTCCTCGGAATCCGTGCCGGGCATCGGCGGCACTTCCTCGACCGGGACCGCATCGGGCTGGGCCTGCAGCGCGGCGGCGTCGGCCGCGATCTGGGCGTTGTTGATGTTCACCTGGACAGTCTGGCCATTGCGCTCGACCGTGACCGTGACGGTCGCCGCACTGTTCATGGTCGAGAGGATCTCCATGCCGCGCCCGGGGTCGTCGAGCGGGGCGCCGTTGATCGCCGTCACCATGTCGCCGGGCAACAGGCCCAGCTTGTTGAACTGCTGGCGGTTGCGACCGGGGTAGACGCGGTATCCGCGTTGCTGGCCGTTCGCGAAGACGGGCTGGGGACGTATGATCTCGGTGATCGCGGCCGGATTGCGCTCGGCGATCTGGCGCAGGCGTTCACCGAGGAGGGGATCGGGCTGGGCGCCGGCAAAGCCCGCCACCGGCGGCGTACCGCCGCCGCCGCCCTGGAACTTCTTGGGCAGCAGCAGGGCCTCGAGCCTGCCACCGCGATCGAGGATGGCCCGGTCGGGGTAGACGGAGTGCAGCTTGGTGCCCCCGGTGATGGTCTTGCCGACGCCGTAGACCTTCGCGTTGGCGGGGCTTTCGCCGATGATGGCGTAGCCCAGCTCGGGGTCGGTGTTGGCGATGGTGCCGACCAGGACGAGCGACATCTGGGAGGCCGCCACGGCGTTCGGGTCGGCCGATCCCTGCGGCGTGGCCTCGCCGAACAGGTGGGACGCCACGATGCCACCCACGTCGACGGCCGGCGGGTTGGCGCCGGCGGCAGAGCCGGGGGCCACCACGTTCGTGGCCTGCGGGTTGCGCGCACCCAGCACCGCCCACGTGAGCTGCACCAGCTGCCAGGCGAGCACGACCACGAGAACCGCGGAAACGGCGAGTGGCAGCAGCCGCTGCCAACCGTCGGATCGGGCCCCCTGTGCGACCGAGGCGAGTCTGCTGAAGCGAGCGTTCACGCTCTGGGGCAGTTGCATCAGGTCCTTTGTAAGTGTCCGTCCGGCAAGGCCGTTCTACTTGTGGCGGCATCATACGGACTTGAGCGACGGGCTCTCAAGACAGTTGCGTCACATACGGATCAGCCCGTTTTCGGGGTTTGGAGCGCGTTTTCCGGCCAGGTCCGTCGGCGCCCGCAGCGGGGCCGCTGCGACGGTCAATCCCGCCGGGAGCAAGCCGGAGCGGCGGGTTCCGGGTGAGGCCTGCCTGCGGGCCGGCTGGGAAGGTTCTCACGAAGTCGTCCGACGCTGCTTGTCAGGGAGGGGGTGCGGCCCCTATATAGAACCCTGAGCGCGCAGGCAGAGATGGCCGAGGAACATACACAGCACGGGCATGGTCTGATCGTTGAGGAAGCCCGGCCGCAGACCAAGCGGCCGCCGCTGTACCAGGTGGTGCTCCTCAATGACGACTTCACGCCGATGGAGTTCGTGGTGGACGTCCTGGAGCACATATTCGGCATGGATCGCACGACGGCCACGCGGGTCATGCTCGAGGTCCACACGAGAGGCAAAGGAGTCTGTGGCGTGTTCACGTACGAAATCGCGGAAACCAAGGTAGCCCAGGTGACGACCTACGCGCGGCAGCACCAGCACCCCTTGCTCTGCACCATGGAAGAGGCCTGAATCAAGTGTTGAGCAGCGAACTCGAGATCTGCCTGAACGAGGCCTTAGCAATACTAATCTTAACCAGTAGGCAAAAAAAGATCAGCTCTTTTTTTTTAAAAAAAAAAAACGTGACGAATTGCTTCTTGCCCGTTCGCGAAGGCGAGCGACCTCGCGCCGCAGGGAGTTGGCGACGCCCGGCGAGAGGAGCCGGCGGTCGATGTCGCGGGTCTGCGCCGCTAGCATGTCTCGCGCTTCGACGGCCGCTCGGACGAGGGTTGCGGCATGTTTCTGGGCATCGTCCAGCGCCGCAGGGGACCAACTCTCTAGGTCGGCGGCGGTTCCGACAAGCGTCCGGCCAGCCGGCTCACGCTCCTTGGAAAGCCGGTCGAGGCGGTCGGCCGGCGGCTTGATGACGTCTTCCGCCATCCGATGGATACCCTGCGGAACCGCTCCGAGGATCGTCAGATCCTTGCGCAATCGATCGTCGACGGTCTGCAAGAGCGCCTCGGGCAAGAATGCCATCTCGCGAATCAGCCGCGGATTGGAGATGCCCTCCGCCGATCGGCAGCGAAGCTGGGCCAGCGTGACTTCTTGCGGCGGTTGATTCTCCGGCGCCAGGAAGAGACGCAGCGCCGATGTCCCCGAACCTTGAAAGATGTCCAGCTTAATGGGATGCCAACCCGATGTCATCGCGCGAACCGCCTGATATTCCGCGACCGGCTGCTCCTTCCATGCGTCCTGCGGCAGAAGACTCTGTCCGGCGATTTCCAGTCGGGCGCCGTCGTCGACGCGAACGAGAAATCGCCAGTTACCGGGCTCGGGAATCAGGATTTCCCCTTCAAATTGCGCGTACACAAGACGTACCTGACGAGTAGATGTAGGTACAATAAAAATGGCTAAACTACGTATTGCTAATTTCCATTTTATAAAGAGACTCTGATTGAATTTATGGTTGTAGAAAATTTAAAAAAGCATTAATACTCATATTGCTTATATTACTTCCTTATCTGTCCTTCTCCGTAAACAACAAATTTATTTGTTGTAATATGGTCTTTAACCCATCGGGCCTCTCCAATGCATCTCTTGGGGTCATACTGATTTCAGCGCCCATACCGAATTCTGCCTCCGTCCGTAAATCTTGTTGAAGCATTAACATATACAGCAGCAGAATCAACCCTTGTAAGTAAAATACCTTGTATTGTGATAGTCTCCTGTAGTTATTGACTCAGAATGATGTGAGCCGTATTTATTTATATGATTTACCGCATCTTCAATGCTGTCTACAACTTTTACGGCCATTATAAGGTCGAAGATATTCCATATACCAGTCATCTTCTCCGGCCGGCTTAAGTGAAGGATAAATAAGCCTGGAAACAGGACATCCCTTCAGTACAACATTTTTATTTTCAAGTGCTTTTAATTTTAGGAAGAAGACTTTCAGCAACTTCTGAATGTATTAGAAACTTTTCAGCAGCATTGCATACACTCGGCCTGTTGGATTTTGGAATTCAGGACAATATCAATAATTTTTTCTACGGGAAGACCATATTTACTGTCAATGTATATATGGCAATTCCCTATTCCTGTTTCTATGACAGGAATCATTGAGTTGCTGACAACATTATCTATTAATCCTTTACCGCCTCTTGGTAATGATACATGTTAATAGAAATCCCCTCATCTTCATACAGAAGGCTCATCTGCATCTTCTTCTTGAAGAAGCAGGAATTATTTGTATAGAATCGGCAGGAAAATTATTTTTTATCAGCACATCGGATGTATGAAACTGAACCAAGTAGGGTATATAACAATTTTTTTTTTTTTTTTTTTTTTTTTTTTAAAAAGGTCTTGTTAATTTAGGAGTTTGGACATTGGCTGGTAGTATATGCTCAACGAAAAAAAAAAAAAAAAAAAAAAAAAAAAAAAAACATCGCCAATTGCTTTTAACCTGCTTTTGCCGGCTCTGGTTTTTTTTGCCCTGTTTTATGGGTTCCCCGCTTTTGGGGCGGAACTGACGATTCCCGATCTGCGGATTCGCACGGGGGAGGATATCCGCGTTCCGTTGATCGTCGATCAGGTTGACCGCCTCGCCGGCGTCAAACTTGTCATCAATTATAACAAGGAACTGCTCACGTTCAAAGGGGGCGCCCGGTCGAAAAGCACCGACTCGATGATGCACGTCATCAATGACAAGACCCCGGGAAAACTGATTGTTGTCATGGCGGCCGCCCGGGGCATATCCGGAAAAAACGTCACCTTGCTTACGCTTTTTTTCTCGCTGAAAAAGGGTGTGACCGATAATCGCGAAACCCTGATCGAAGCGACGGAGGTGCAGCTTATGGGCGACGACCTCAAGGACATCCCCTGCAAAATTAAAAAAATAGGGACAGAAACCGAATAATCAGGGACTGGCCCCAGTTTCCCGAGGGTTCAAGAGGGTTCGGTAAGCGTTTTCCAGAGATCTTCCTCACGAAGCGGATTGAAAACACGAACATTGCGGACGTTGAATGTCTGCTCGCCGTTATAGAGAACGGCGCCTGCTTTTGCGCGTGACCCCTCCAACGTCTGGAACCATTCTATCTTACTGATGAAGTCCTTGGAAAATGTCGCGGCAGATTTTATCTCTACAGGTGTAAGCGCTCCGTTTTCGCGGATGAGAAGATCGACCTCGTTGCCGTGGGAGTCCCGAAAAAAATAAATTTCGGGTCTTATTCCCCGGTTGAGTGCGTTTTTCACTATTTCCGCGATGACCAGATTTTCGTAAAGATTCCCGCGCAAAGGATCGCGCGAGGCCTGCTCGGCGGTGTGGATGCCGAGAAGAAAGGCGGCGAGCCCCACATCGGTAAAGAATATTTTGGGCGATTTGATTACCCGCTTTTGAACATTCTCGAAAAACGGAGGGAGTTCGAACACAATATAAGAGGCCTTGAGCACGGAGAGCCAATTCCTGATCGAGGTGCTGGAAGCGCCTACATCATTGCCAAGCGAGGCTAAATTGACGACCTGTCCCAGCCGTCCGGCCAGCAGGATGAGGAATTTTTGAAACTGGGAAAGGTCGCGCAGTTGGATCAAGGCGCGCACATCGCGCTCAACACAGGTTTGCAGGTAGCTGTTGAAAAACCGGCGCGGTTCCATAGCCTCTTCATGAAGCCTGGGGAAAAATCCGCGGCGGATCAAGTCGAAGGGATCTCTTGCGGGCTCATAAGAACGTAGTTCATGCAGCGAAAAAGGCCATAATGCCAGCATGGCGGTCCGCCCCGCGA
>CAVQQX010000157.1:0-8684 GCA_963714645.1 uncultured Gammaproteobacteria bacterium | reverse complement strand
CCCCGCCCAGGACGATCGCCGCGATGACGATCGCCCGTGCGATCTGGCTCATGGAGATTCCTTCTCGCCTCGGGGCTCGGCGTGCTCCGCGGCCTGGTCCCGGTAATCGGCCGCCAGATTCTCGAGTTCCGTGCGCTTCAGCCGCGTAAAGGGTTCGTCGGCGGCGAGCTTGGTCCAGAAGCCGGTGTTCTCGAGCCGCGTGAGCACGTCCTCGTTGATCCGCAGCAGCTCCGCGTTGTGTTGCCGACAGGTCGTCAGTTCGCGCCCGCCGGACTCGGTGCGCCGTCGGAGTTCATTGCGTTCGTTCTCCATGCCCTGCAGCTGGTGCACCGTCTCGCGAAACTTCGCAACCAGTTCGTCGAGCTGGGCACGCGTGCGGGCCGCGCTTTCCGTACTGGCCGCACTGCTGGCGTTGAGCCGGCTCGACGTTGCCTCGGCGTTCTGTGCCCGACGCGTGAGCGCGGCTTCCTTCGCGGTCGCCGCATCGATCAGCTTCCGGGCTGCCTCGAGCTCCTGCTTGAGGCGCGCGTTTTCCGCCTGCAGCGACGCCCGTTCGTTCGCGAGCTGCTGCAACTGCTGCATCGCCTGCGCGCCCGGGCTGCCGCCGCTGCGCGTGGTCTGCGCGGCGAGCATCGGCGGAACCGCGATGCCGGCCAGCGCGGCGGCTGCGATCAGGGCCGTGGAGCCGCGCATGGTCAGAACTGCCCGTTGAGGTCGAGCTGCACGACGTCGATGCCGAGCGGCGGGCCGTCGATCTCGTTCGCCGAGAGGTAGCGGAACGTCAGGAAGACGTTCCGGCCCAGGCCGTAGTCGCCGCGCAGTACGAACCCTTCGCCATCGGTGCCGCCGAGGTGGAAATCGGAGTCGGTGAACGCATCCAGTACGGCGTCACGCTCGAGGTATCGATAGCGCAGGGACGTGCGCCAGGCGTGCCGGCGGTCGATCTTCGGGTGTCCGAAACCGACTTCGACCATGTAACCGTCGGTGCGATCCTCGATGTCGAGCCCGGTGCGCGCGAAGACGTCGTCGCGGTCGTAGCCGAGGTTCGTCACGTAGTCCGCGAGCATCGAAAGCTGGTACTCGTCGAACACGGGGACGTCCAGCCCGACGACGACGTTCAGCAGCTGGTAATCGGCCGCCAGCGCGAAGAGGTTGGTGCTGGGGTCGGCGTCATTGCGGATGTCGAACAGCGTGTTGCCCTTCTGCAGGAAAACCGGGGCGGTGTAGTCATGGAGCGTGCTGTCCAGGTCGTTCCGGATGCCGGTGATGTTGTCGTAGGCGTAGTACCCCACGGCGCCGCTCACGCGCAACTCGTTGTCGAACCTCCAAACGACCCCGAGCTGCCCTGCGTACAGCCACTTGTCGTCGGACGAGAGTTCCACTTCCTCGAGCGGGAACGCACCGAGCGTCGCGAACACCTGGTGGTCCGCGCGTCGCGACGCGGCGAGCGCGTGCCGGTAGGTGCCGGCGAAACCCTCGAAAGTCAGGTCGCCGTCGAACACCAGGTCGGTCGAATGGAACGGGTTCGACATGCGCCCGCCCGTCAACGACAGCCACGACCAGTCGGCGCCGCTTTTCGCGTCGTAGCGCAGGTAGGCCTGCTCGACGCCGAACGTGTAGCGCCCGGACGTCTGGGCCAGGGTCTGGTTGGTCGAGACGGGGTCGGTGAAGTTGCCCGTCGCGAGACGCAGGCCGGCCGTGAAGCCGTCGCCCAACCGGGCCACGAGACCGAGGCGTGCCCTCAGGCGGGTGCGCAAGCGGTCCTCGGTCGTGTTGAGAAAGGCGCTGGTACCGGCCTTGCCGATGCCGCCCTTCTGGTTCACCTCGTTGAAATCGAGGTACGCGAACTCGGCGTTGTCGGATGCGAACAGGTCGCCTTGCTCGCGCACGCGGACGTCGCCGGTCAGGCTCAGGCCGCGGATCCATTGCGGCAGCGCCGCCGGCACGCCCCACTGCTCGGACTGGGCCTGCGCGACCACGTCCCGCACGATCTTCGGCCGGACCTGCTCGCTGACCTGGGCGCTGATCTCGTCCTTGACGACCTGCGGCACGTAGGTGACGCGCACGGCCTCGCCGGCATCGGCATTGGCCGCGGCGCGCGCCGCGGAATCGCGCTCGGCCTGCGCCTGCGCCTGCGCCACCATCTGCCGGGCCTGCTCCTGGGTCATGACGCCCTTCTGCACCAGTGCGTCGAGCAGGTTGACCACGGTATTGCGCAACTCATCGAGCGACTTTCGCTTCGTCGGCGTGCGCCGGAACGCTTGCCAATGCGAGGAGCATGGCGGCTGTGCAGACCCACTTGTCGTGCCGTTTCATCATCGTTTTCCCGGTTCCCGATTCGTCCTCAGCCACGCGAGACGATGCGCAGCGTCACGGGCTGCGGCATCTCGAGCGGTGGCGCTTCCTTCACGCGCTGCATGCGGCCGAGCGCCTGCTCGACCGCGGCATCCAGCCGGGGATTGCCCGTGCTGTCCAGCACTGCGATGCGTTCGACGCGTCCATCACGCGCGAGCCAGACGCGCACGGTGACCTTGTAGGTGCCCTTGCGGACGGTCTCGTCTTCCGACAGGACGTCGAGGATTCCGTCCTTGATCAATCCGGTGTACCAGGCGAATGCCGCCCCGCCGCCGCCGCCGATGATGTCCGCCCCACCCTTGCGGGCCGCGAGACCGAACGCATCGCCGCCCGCCACGCCTTCCGCATCGAGGCCCAGTTGCTCGCCGGGCGGCGCCTCGTCGGCGGGCTCGGGCTCCGGGGCGTCCTGGGGCAGCGGCTCCTCGACCTTCTCCTCCGGCGGGGGCGGAGGCGGCAATTCCTCCGGCGGGGGCGGCCGGATGATCTTGACGACCTGTGGCACCTCTCGCTTCGTCTTCTCCGGGTCGTCCTTGAACCCCTGGATGAGCTTGACCAGGCCCAGCACCGCCAGCAGCACGATGACTGCGCCGACGGCGCCCGGCAGATACTTCAGCGCTGGATGCTTCTTCGCCACGCGACGACCCGGGCATCGTTCACTTCACGACGCGCTGCGTGACCAGTCCGAGCTGCGAAATCTCGAGCCGGCCGATCAGGTCGAGCACGTCGACTACACGCTGGTACTGGATGCTCGAGTCGGCCTTGACGATGACCGGCAGCGAAGGGTCCGCGGCCTTGTACTGCCGCAGGAGCCCTTCCAGCTCCTCCAGCGTCACGGGGTAGGTGTCGAGGTAGATCGTGCCGTCGGCCGTGATCGAGATGGCCTTGGTCTTCGGCTTGGAGATCGACGGCGCCTCGCTCGCCTTCGGCAGGTTGACGGCGATGCCCTGCACCGATGCCGTCGTCATGATGATGAAGATGACGAGCAGCACGTAGGCGAGATCGAGCATCGGCGTGATGTTGATCTCGTCGTAGACGTCTTTTTCTTCGGCGGAAGCGGACATGCCCGTGTGCCCCGTGCGGTCAGTTGTAGCGCTCGGCCGCGCGCGTGACGAATTCGTCGACGAACACCCGCATGTCCGCCACGATGTCCTTGATCTTGGTGTTGAGCCAGTTGTAGCCGAACAGCGCCGGGATCGCGACGGCGAGGCCTGCCACGGTCGCCGCCAGCGCCGCGGCGATGCCGGGTGCGATCGAGTTGACGTTGACGTCGCCGCTCGCGGCGATGGCCGCGAACGTGATCATGACGCCCACGACCGTTCCCAGCAGCCCGAGGAAGGGGCCGCCGGAAATGGCGATGGTCAGCAGCACCATCTTCGCCTGCAGTTTCTGCGTCATGCGCACGAGCGACGCGTCCATGGTGGCCTTCATGGCCTCGACGGCCTGCGGCGACAACGTGTGCACCGCGGTGGCACCGGCGACGGACCGCGGCTGGCGGGCCTGCAGTTCCTGCACGCCGTGGTGATACAGCCGGTATATCGTCGACAGCCGGAATTTGTCGTCCTTGCCCGCGAGCGACGGCATGAACGCGGACGAGGAGAGGGCCTCGTCGCCTTCGTCGTCGTCCGACTCGTCGCGGTCGAGCGAGGTGATGTCGCCGCGCAGGCGTTCGAACTCCTTGAGGAACAGCCGGTTGGCCCTGCCGACCCGCGTCAGCATCAGCGCCTTGGAGACCATGATCAGCATGCTGATCACGAACATGATCGCGAGCACGATGATCACGACCCAGCCGTCGGCCGTGACGTTCTTCATCGTCACCGCGAAGTAGCTGACGCTCTCGCGCTCGCGCTGCGCGTCGCTGCCGTAGACGACCAGCGCCGCGTCGGCGCCCTGGCTGCGCGCCTGCGCCCGCAGCCATTGCGGCGCTCGCGGGATGCCCGACACCTGCACTTCGTCGACGGCGCCCATGAGGAAGTTGCCGCCCGGGGCGCCGCCACCGACGGTCAGCGCTCCCGCGATTTCGGGGATCGTGGCCGGGCTCGATCCGACCTCCACCCCGTCGACGAACAGCGCGATCCGGTCCCTGCCCGCAGTGACGGCCAGGTGGTGCCATTGCCCGGCCACGAGCGACGGCGGCCCCTGCACCGTCGCGGGCGAATTCGCGCCGTCGGTCAGTCGCGCGTACGCGGCGGTGCCTGTGACGCCGAGCACGATCGACTTCGCACTCTCCGCCAGCGAAAGCACGTATGCATCGGATTGCTCGCCGTCGATGCGGACCCAGCTCGACAGCGTGAGGCCCTTGGCCGGGACGAGCCGCAGTGACGCGCTCGACGGCACGGTGATGGTGTTCGCGCCCGCGAACACGGCACCACCGCCGATCAGCGAGGCCGGCGACAGTTCGGCGTTGGAGGTGGCGACCGGGTTGCCGAACGCGGTCACGTCGACCGGGTTGCCGGCGGTCTCGGACAGGTGCAGCACCAGTGCCTGGTGGGCGTCGTAAGTGCCGGCGGCATCGGCCGCGGCCGGCGCGGCCGGATTGCCGTAGTACAGGTAGATCCTGTCCGTGTTCACGCCGCCGGTCAGTTGCGGCACCTTGACCCAGATGAACGCCATCTGGTTCGTGGCATCGAAGCGTTCGACGTGGAACTTGAGCGGTGTCTTGTCGTCGGCCGCAACGACGCGGAAGTCCGACCCGTCGGGCTTGACGTCGGCGAAATAGGAGAAGTTGCCGAGCGACAGCCGCAGCAGCACCGGCACGTCCGCGGCCGTCGCCGCGATGTCGCCGCCGGCTCTGGTCAGGTCGAGCGTGATCTCCTTGCGGAAGTTCCACTCGTCGTTCCACCAGGCGTGGCTCAGCGTCGGCGTCAGCAGCAGCAGGCAGGCCAGCAATTTGCGCACGTCAGAAATCCCCGGCCACGCGAGGACGTACCCCCGTGACTCTTGATGTCGAACATTCGTAGTGACGACGCCGGTGTCGAAAACGCCAATGAATGATGGACTGCCCGCGTGATGAATCTGTGACAGCCCGCCTCGGCTTCACACCTCCGCGCTGTGGATCATCGGGCCGTCAATCGGTCTTCTTCTGGCGGCGCAGGCATTCCGCGTCCTTCGGATCGCACTGGTCTTCGCCCAGGCCGATCACGAACACGTCGAGCCAGGAGAGCGCGGCGTCGCCTGCCGATTCCTCCGCCGCTGCCGGTTTGTCGCGGGCCCCGACCGTCTCCGTCGCGCTCTGGCTCGCGCTGGCGGCCACCGAGCTCACGCCGGTCAGGGACGCCCCAAGCCCGCCCGCGTCGACCGGCACGCCGACCGACACTCCGCTCACCTGGATGTTGTCGGCCCCGAGCACCGCCGTGGCACCGATCGTCAGGTTGCCAGCCACGATGCCGGCGTCGCCTGCGTTGACGATGCCGCGCGGCGCGTAGAGATCCACATCGCCGGCCTCGCGTCCTGGTGTGGTCGCGATCGTCTGAATGCCACTGCCGGTCAGAGCGGCCGGGAACGTCACCTGCGGATTGCCGTTCGGGTCGAGCGTGATGATCGGCGCCGGCGCCGAAATCGCTGTCTTGGCGCCACGTCCCGCGTCGATGTCGCCACGCGTGGACCACACGAGGATATCCCCGCCATCGGCAGCGAACACGCGCGACTCGTTGACGGCGAAATTTTCGAACGCATACGTCGCGATGCTGCCTGTGCTCTGCACGACCAGTCCGAGCTGCTCCGCGCTCTTCTGCAGGCCGAACGACGCGGGCGGAGTCGCCAGGCCGACGTTGATCTCGCCGCCCGGTACGAGCAGTGCGATGTCACCGCCATCGAGCGTGTAGATCCTGCTGAAGAACATCAGCAGGTCGCCGTCGTACGCATTGGTTTCGCCGGCGTCGAGATCGGGATTGCCGCCGGGAAACAGCGTTTCGATCGCCTCGAAGCCGCGTGCATAGTCCGAGTTGCCGGAGCTCGCCGCATACCGGCCAGCGCTGCGCAGTTCGGTGAAGTACACGCGCTCGAGAAACGCGTTGCGCAGGCTCTCCGGCAGCGCGGCGAACCCGGTGAGCGCTTCCTGCCTGGTCGCGACGGGCCCGCCGCCGACCGCCGACACGTAATCGATCAGCGCCTCGTCGTAGTCGGATCCGTCGACGAGGTAGCGCTGCGTGAACGCAGCATAGTCCGGTGCCCTGCCGCCGAGACCCGCGAGCACGCTCACCGACGCGCCACCGTCAGGCAGCCCCGGCACGCGCAGGTTGCCACGTGTCGTGATGCCACCGGAGGTCTGCAGGTTCACGTCGCCGCCAGCGATCAGCTCGAGGCGTCCCGGCCCATCGACGATCATCTGGCGGCGCGTATCCGTCACGCCGCCCGAGGTCGTGCGCCCGAGCCGATAGGTGATGTCGCCACCGGCGCGCACCGTGGTCACGTCGGTCGAGCGCAAGTGCAACACTTCGAAGGCGAGATCCTGCACGTCGCCACCAGCGATGAACCGCGCGGCCTTGGCGACGTAGAACCCTGACGTGTCGTCGGTGTGCTCCGGCGACAGGCGGATGTCGCCCGTGCGGGCCACGACACGGACGGGCTGGAGGTCGGCCTCGTCGTCGGGCTGTTCGGAGTCCGCATGCACCGGCACCACCGCATGGAAGTTCGGGGACGCATTGAGCGGCGTGCTGAGCACTTCGACGAGCCGCTGCGTGCCTGCCTGGGGCGCAGCGACGGAAGGCAGGAAATCCGGGTCCGCGTCGGACAGCAGGACCTGCACCGGGTCGGACGAGCTGCCCGTCACGTCGCGGCCCGCGAAGATTTCGAGGTTGCCTTTCGGTGCCGGAAACAGCGCGAGCGGTCCGAGCAACTGCACGTCGCGACTCAACGAGGCGGCGGTCAGGCTCGGCGGCAGTACGCGCAGCGCGATTTCGTCGCCAGTCTGGGCGGCGAGGGAGCTGAAGGCTTTCACTGTAATGCCGACGTCGCTGCGCAGCACGACGTCGCCGGCCACGGCAGTCAAGCGCGCGCTGCTCGACGGATCGTATGTCGAGAAGTACGTGGGCCGGTCGAACGCGTTCTGCCCGTTGCCTTGGGGCAACAGCGTGGGATTGACCACCGACTCGACACGCACGTCGCCACGTGCGCCCAGCTCGAGCGAGGCCTTGCCCATGAGCCCGAACATCGGGTCGAGCGCACGGTAGTTCAGGTTCTGCTGCAGGGTCGCAGTCGTAATGCTGTCTCCCGCCGTCACTCGTCCGACGCCGTTGCCCACGAGGTACGTGCCGCCCCGGACCGAACCCGACGCCGCGAGATCGAGCGATCCTCCTTCCGCCAGTTCCACCAGGTTCTGCCCCGAGCCGACCCCGCCGACCTGCCGGCCGATCACGGGCAGCGACACCGACAGGTTTTCGATGTCGCCGCCGGCGGTCACGCGCACGTTGCCACCTACGGACAGCACGCCCTGCTCGAAACGCTCGAAGTTGACCGTCCACGCGGTCGGGTTGCTGAACGGCGCGCCGACGCGCCAGAGCCAGTCGGTGTAGAGCTGCGAGCTGATCGCGCCGTGCACCGATCCACCCGTCGCAATGTCGATGTCGCCGCCCCCCGTCGGGTACGGCAGGTTGCGCAGGCCTTCGAACTCGTCGGGCAGCCGGATGCCCGGCCCGGAGAGGCCGGCCGTGTAGATGACCGAGACCTGGTTGCCGAGCGCGAGGTCACGCGCCGCGCGGATCTGGATGTCGCCGCTGCCGGTGCGCACCATCCGGAAGTCGGACACCGAGGCTTCTTGCAAGTATCTGGATAATGTGAAAAAGAACATCGGCAAGTTCGAGAAGTTTACGAATTCCCTGTCCGATACGCGGCAAATTAGACACGAAACGGCAAAACTCCGACCTGAACGAAATGATCAACGAAATTGCGGCGTTCGCGCGACATCAGAAGCGCTTCCGTAAGATCGCCATCGATCTGTTCTGACAGCAACCTTCCGCACATGTTGATCGATCAGTCGCAAATCCAGCAAGTTCTATACAATATGATAAACAACGCAGCCGACGCGATCGGCGACGGCAGATCCGATGGCCGCATCAAGATCGCGACGAAATATGACGCCGAAAAACACGAGTTCATTCTCACTGTTGCCGACAACGGTTGCGGCTTCAGCCCGGAGAACCTGCAAAAAGCCTTCCGGGATCGGTTCACGACCAAGGAAAACGGTCACGGCTTTGGCCTGACGGTAATTCGCAAGGTCATCAGGAATCACGGCGGAACGATCGTCGTTCATTCCCAGCCGGATTCCGGCGCCAACATCATCATCACGGTTCCAATCGCCGATCCGACGTCAGCCATCAACTCGGCTCAATCGC
>CAVQQX010000156.1:0-20020 GCA_963714645.1 uncultured Gammaproteobacteria bacterium | reverse complement strand
CGGTGTTGCGACGGGGATCGACGCGCGTTCGAGGCGCTCGTCCTTCGCTACGAAAAGCCGGTCTACAACGCGGCGCTGCGCATGCTGCACGACCGCGAGGAGGCCCGCGACGTGGCCCAGACGGTTTTCCTCAAGGTCTACGAGCATCTCGGGGACTACGACCCGACGCACAGGTTCTACAGCTGGGTTTACCGGATCGCGCTCAATGAATCGATCAACACGCTGCAGCGACGTCGGCCTCGCGAGCCACTCGACGCGGAGATGGCCGACGGCGAGCCCGGTCCCGACGATACGGTCCGCAGGCTCCAGCTCTCGGGCGGCCTCGCGGCGGCCATCGGCGGCCTGCGCGACGAGTACCGCGCCGTGATCGTGCTGCGCCATTTCCTGGGCTGCAGCTACGAGGACATGGCGGCGATCCTCGGCGTGGCCGAGAAGACGGTCAAATCCCGTCTGTTCAGCGCGCGTCAGCTGCTGAAGACAGCCATGGAATCCAGCGGATGGGCGCCGGAATGAACGAACTTGAACACCGGCTGGCGCTGATCCACGCCGAAATCGACGGGGAGCTGACCGGTCCGCAGCGCGCGCAATTGAATCGCCTGCTGCTGGCCGAGCCGGAGTTGCGGGCTCTACGCGACGGACTTCGGCGAACCTGCGATGCGATCGACGCGTTGCCGGCCGCGGAACCGCCTGCCGACCTGCGCGAATCGATCCTCCAGACGTTGCCGGCCACCGAACGGGGGATGACGCGCCGCCGTCCGTGGGCGCGGTGGCCGGCGATGCGATATGCCGCGTCGTTCGCGGCAGGCCTGGTCGTGAGTGCACTCGCGTTCCAGTCCGGGGTGCTGCCCGAGAACGGAATCGATTCCCGCAACCTGGCGGGGACGATCGCCAGCGTCCCAGCCGATCCGTCGCGCCTCGAGCTGCGGCTCGACGGGGTGCGCGGGACCATCCGCCTGGCGGGTTCGTCGCAGGCTCCCGTCGTGCATGCCTCGCTCACGGCGTCGCAACCGGTCGAGGTGGTTGCCCGCCTGGACGGACAGGAGGTCCGGCTCACGGGTTTCACTGCACCGCACAATGAACCGGTCCAACTTCGCGCCGGTTTCAGTCACAGGGACGCGACGGGGCCGGCGCGGATCTCCATCAGCGTTCGCGACTCGGGGTCGGGGGCAGTCTTGCGAACGGCGACGCTGCAACCGAATGCGAGGACGGAAAAATAATTCCAGGGCGGACGCCAACTTTCGCGAGACAGTCCAGTAATTAATTACGTATCAACTACCGCGCCCGGCGTACCGGGTCACGACAGGGGAAGGAAAGACGATGGCCAGTCAATCAGGTAACAGTCGCAAGTTCTGGATCGCCGGTGGCGCGGTTGCGGTCATCGGCGTGGTTGGAATGATCGCGCTCGACTACCCGCCGGGCATCATGGACACCGCAGGTACGATCGTGCCGGCCAAGCGCTTCCGCGCCGACGGCGGGGGCACGACGATCCTCGGTGACAGCGCCGCGACGCAGTCTGCGGTCAACACCGCGGCGTTGGACGGCGCCTCGGCTGCCTCGGGCGCGGCCGGCGCGTCGGGCGCCGCGGGTGCGTCTCTCTCCGCCAGGGGTGCGTCGGGTGCCGCGGGTGCATCGCTCTCCGCGGCGGGCGCGTCGGGTGCCGCGGGTGCATCGCTTTCCGCCAAGGGCGCGTCGGGTGCCGCGGGTGCATCGCTCTCCGCGGCGGGCGCGTCGGGTGCCGCGGGTGCATCGCTTTCCGCCAAGGGCGCGTCGGGTGCCGCGGGTGCATCGCTCTCCGCGGCGGGCGCGTCGGGTGCCGCGGGTGCATCGCTCTCCGCCAAGGGCGCATCGGGTGCCGCGGGTGCATCGCTTTCCGCCAAGGGCGCGTCGGGTGCCGCGGGTGCATCGCTTTCCGCCAAGGGCGCCTCGGGTGCCTCGGGTGCCTCGGGTGCCTCGGGTGCCGCGGGTGCATCGCTCTCCGCCAGGGGCGCGTCGGGTGCCGCGGGTGCGTCGGGTGCCGCGGGTGCCGCGGGTGCATCGCTTTCCGCCAAGGGCGCGTCGGGTGCCTCGGGTGCCTCGGGTGCCTCGGGTGCCGCGGGTGCCGCGGGTGCATCGCTTTCCGCCAAGGGCGCTTCGGGTGCTTCGGGCGCAGCTGGAGCCTCGGGCGCTGCCGGCGCCGCGGGTGCGTCGGGTGCCTCAGCCGCCGCTGGCGCGTCGGGCTCTTCTCGTTGAACTCACTCGCCCCGTCACAAGCGGGGCAGTCCTAGCGAGCCGGCGAACCCTCCTCACGGGGGGTTCGCCTTTTTCGCGTACAGGTCGTCGGGGCAGGGGTCGCCCCGACCATCGGCATATGACAAGAACAACACGTCTGGCGAGACAGTCCTGGGCGGCTGCCGCTTGGCTGCTCGCCGCGGTGCCCCAGCTGTCCGCCGAAACGCCGCGGATGAAGGTCGTAGAGACGGACGACGTCGAGGTCGTCTACTTCGATCCCGAAGGCGGCTATCTCGCGCCCTACGTGACGCAGTGCTTCGTCAACAGCCTGGCCGCCCAGCAGGCGCGCTTCGGGTACCACCCCGACGGCAGGATCTCGGTGCTGCTCCAGGATTTTTCCGATCGCGGCAACGCGACGGCGATCCTCGGAGCGCCGCGCAATCGCGTGTACATCGACGTGGCGCCGCCGGTGCTGTCGTTCGAGACGTTCAGTCCCGGTGAGCGCGTGTACACGCTCGCGAACCACGAACTCGTGCACAGCCTCGTCGGCGACCAGGCGAGTCGCAGCGACCGGCGGGCCCGCAGCCTGCTGGGGGGCAAGGTCGCCCCGTTCCCGGAGCATCCGGAGAGCATCCTCTACAACTACCTCACCAATCCCCGTGCCTCCACCCCCCGCTGGTACCAGGAGGGCAGCGCCGTCTTCATGGAGACGTGGTACGGCGGCGGGCTCGGTCGCGCGCAGGGCGGCTACGACGAAATGGTCTTCCGCGCCATGGTGCGCGACGAAGCCGGCTTCTACGACCCCCTCGGGCTGGTCTCGAAAGGGACGGAAGTGGATTTCCAGTCGGGCGCCAACGCGTACCTCTACGGCACGCGCTTCATGAGCTACCTGGCGATGCTTTACACGCCGCAGAAGTTGCTCGACTGGCTGCGGCGGGCCGACGGCACCGAGCGCTATTACGAGCGGGATTTCGAGCGCGTCTACGGCCGGTCGCTCGAGCGAGCATGGCAGGAATGGATCGCGTGGGAACGCGGCTTCCAGGAAGCGAACCTGACGGCCGTGCGCGAACACCCGATCACGCCGTACCGCGAGATCGCGCAGCGGGGGCTCGGGGCCATTTCGCGCGCCTACCTGAGCAGCGACCGGACGAAGCTCTACGCGGCCGTCCGGTATCCGGGGCGCGTCGCGCACCTGGTCAGCATCGAGCTCGCGACCGGAGTCGTGCAGGAACTGGCCGAGATCGAGGGACCGGTTTCGTATCGGGTGGCGTCGCTCGCCTATGACCCCGGCAGCGAGACGCTGTTCTACACGACCAACAACTTGACCTACCGGAACCTCCTCGCGTACGACATCAAGACCGGTGTCTCGAGGGTGCTGTTCAAGGGGCACCGGATCGGCGACCTCGCCTTCAATCCCAAGGACCGTTCGCTCTGGGGCCTGCGCACGAACAACGGTTTCGTCATCGTCGTCCGCATGGAGCAACCGTACACCGAATGGAAGGCGGTGCACGTCTATCCGTTCGGCGAGGTGCCCTTCGACCTGGACATCTCACCCGACGGCGAACTGCTGTCGCTGTCGCTGGCGGGCCCGGACGGGGAGCGCTCCGGCATGCAGGTCATGCAGCTCAGGGTGATGAGCATCCAGAAGCTGCTCGCCGGCGATGCCACGCCGCTGCACAAGTTCGAGCTGGGCACCGCGCTGCCGGAAGGGTTCACGTTCTCGCCCGACGGACGTTTCCTCTATGGCAGTTCCTACTACACGGGCGTGTCCAACATCTACCGCTACGACCTCGCCACCCGCAAGCTCGATGCGATGAGCAATGCGGAAGTCGGGTACTTCCGCCCGTTGCAGCTCGACGGATCGCGGTTGCTCGTCTTCCACTACGCGTCCGTAGGCTTCGTGCCCGCGACCATCGAGGCGCACCCGACCGAGGACCTGAGCGCCATCCGTTTCCTCGGCGAACAGATCGCAAGTTCCCACCCGGTCGTGCAGCAGTGGGGCGCGGGCCCGCCGAGCCAGGTCGACTACGCCGCTCAGGTGCGATCCGAACGCGAATACCATCCGCTGCGCGAGATCTCGCGCGAGTCGCTGTACCCGATCCTCGAGGGGTACAAGGACTCCGTCGCGTTCGGCGGCCACGCGCGGTTCAGCGATCCGATCGGTTTCGACGGTGTCAACGTGACCCTGAGCTACAGCCCGGATTCAGACCTGCCGTCGAAGCAACGTGTGCACGCGGCGATCGACTTCAGGCATTTCGACTGGACCGCGGGCCTCAAGTGGAATGCGGGGGATTTCTACGACCTGTTCGGCCCGACAAAGCGCAGTCGCGAAGGCTACAGCGGGTACGTCCACTACAACCACCCGCTGATCTTCGATCCGCCGCAGACGCTGTACCTGGTCGGCAAGCTCGCCTATTTCGGCGACCTCGATTCGCTGCCGGGATTCCAGAACGTGCCCTCGCCGACCGACCGCCTCGCGGAAGCCCAATTCGGCGTCGAGTACCGCTATCCCCGTGCCTCCGTCGGCGCGGTCGACGACGAGACGGGCCGCCTGTGGTCGATCATGGCACACACCTATCACGCGCAGGGCGAGTTCACTCCTGCGCTGCTCGGCAAGTTCGACGTCGGCTGGCCGCTCGGCCAGAACCACGCGTCGATCTGGCTGCGCACCGGCGCCGGGGTCGCATCGGGCGACCGTGAGGACCCGCTCGCGAACTCCTATTTCGGCGGCTTTCGCAACAACTATGTCGACAGCGGCGAGCCCAAGCGGTACCGCGAACTCCTGAGCATGCCCGGCTTCGAGATCGACGCGCTCAACGGGCGCTCCTTCGTCAAGGGCATGCTCGAGTTGAACCTGCCGCCGCTGCGCTTCGCGCGGCTCGGGAGCCCCGGATTCTACGGCAGCTGGATTCGCCCCGCGCTGTTCACGACGGCGCTGGTCGCCAACCCCGACTCGGCGCCGGACCGCGTCGACGCCTACGACGCGGGAGTGCAGCTGGACCTGCAATTGCACGTCCTCAACCGGCTGCCGATGATGCTCTCCGTGGGATACGCACGCGGCTTCTCGGGCGACGACAGGGGCGAGGACGAATTCATGCTCTCCTTCAAGGTCCTCTGAGGTGCGGGCTCGTGCGTCGCGGCAGGGAGCGGCCCGGTGCTGATGTGGCTCGTGCGCGCAACGGTCGCGCTGCTGCCGGTCATGTTCTTCCTCGGCGCGCTGATCTACTCCGACAGCTTCAAGGTCGTGCGTGCGCGAGCCATCGTGATCGCGGCCGGGGCCGGGATGCTGGCGGCCTTCGCCGGCTACTGGATCAACGGTTACCTGCTCTACGTGCTGGAGATCGGCTACATCGACTATGCGCGCTGGGTGTCGCCCTGGCTCGAGGAGGCGCTGAAGGCGGCGCTGGTCGTCTACCTGATCCGCACGCAGCGTGTCGGCATGATCGTCGACGCCGCCATCTACGGCTTCGCCGTCGGCACGGGGTTCGCGCTGTTCGAAAACCTGTATTACCTGACGATGCGCCCCGAAACCCATCCGGCAGTGCAGGTGATCCGCGGGTTCGGCACGGCGATCATGCACGGCGGCGCCACGGCCGTCTTCGCGATCGTCTCCATCTCGCTCGCCGAACGCCGCCCGGACGGGTGGATCCGCGTATTCGGCCCCGGGCTCATCGCGGCCGCGCTGCTGCACGCGGTCTACAACACGCTGCTGCTGAAGCCGGTGTTCGCGACGCTCGGCGTGCTGATGCTGTTGCCGCCGCTGATCTACTTCGCGTTCGAGCACAGCGAGAAATCGCTGCGCAACTGGCTCGAGTCCGACCTCGACTCGGACGTGGAACTGCTCGAGGCGATCAACTCGGGCGAATTCACGGACACTCACGCCGGACGATACCTGCACTCGCTGCGCGACCGCTTCGACGGACCGGTCGTCGCGGACATGCTCTGCTACCTGCGGCTGCACGTCGAGCTCGCGCTGCGCGCGAAGGGCGTGCTGATGCTCAAGGAAAGCGGCTTCGAGGAGCCGCCGATGGACGACGAGCTCAAGGCGCAGATCGGCGAGCTGCGTTACCTCGAGCGCAGCCTCGGCCGGGCCGGCCAACGCGCCCTGCGCCCCCTGGTCATGGCGACCGGCAAGGACCTCTGGCAGCTGCAGTGGCTCACGCGCTAGCGCGAGGTGCCGCGTCGCGCGTCGAGCTCGACCCAGCGCTCGAGCGCCGCTTCGAGCTCCTGCTCGATCTCCTGCACGCGCGTCGCGTCGCGCCGCATCTGCTCACCGCCCAGCAGGTAGTAGTCGGCCCGCGCCATCGCTGCGGCGAGCGTCCGCTGTTCCGCCTCGAGCGCCTCGATCTGCTGCGGCAGGAGCTCGAGCTCGCGGTTCTCCTTGTAGCTCAGCTTGCGCGGGGCCTCCACCGGGCGGCCACGCGACACCGGATCGGCAGCTTCGGCGGCGCCGACGCGTGTCGCGGCCCTGGTGCGCGACATCGTCGCGACGTCCGGCGCCGGTCGCTGCCGCACCCAGTCGCTGTAGCCACCGACATACTCTTTCCAGCGCCCGTCGCCGAGCGGCGCGAGCGTCTGGGTGACGACGTTGTCCAGGAACGCGCGGTCGTGGCTCACGAGCAGCAGCGTGCCGGCGTAGTCCTGCAGCGTGTGCTCGAGCAGCTCGAGCGATTCGAGGTCGAGGTCGTTGGTCGGTTCGTCGAGCACGAGGACGTTTGCCGGCCGTGAGAACAGGCGTGCGAGCAGCAGCCGGTTTCGTTCCCCTCCCGACAGCATGCTCACCGGGGAATCGACGCGCTGCGCCGGGAACAGGAAGTCGCCGAGGTAACTCACGACATGGCGGCGCTGCGCGCCCTCGCCGACCCAGTCGGAGTGCGGACTCACCGTGTCCCGCAGCGAAGCCTCGGGGTCCAGCTGCGTGCGCAGCTGGTCGAAGTATGCGACGGTGACGCCGGCGCCGAGCCGCCACTCGCCCGCATCCGGTGCGAGCTCACCCAGGATCAACTTGAGCAGTGTGGACTTGCCGGCGCCGTTCGGCCCGACCAGGCCGAAGCGGTCACCGCGCATGACGCGCAGGTCGAGGTCGCGCACGACCGCGCGGCCGTCGAAGGACTTGGCGACGCCGCGCAACTCGGCGACGAGCCGGCCGGAGCGTTCCCCGGTTTCGACCTCGAGGCGCACATTACCGAGCCGCTCGCGCCGCGCCTCGCGTTCGCGGCGCAGCTGCTCGAGCCGTCGCACCCGGCCTTCGTTGCGCGTGCGACGCGCCTCGACGCCCTTGCGGATCCACACTTCCTCCTCGGCCCAGAACTTGTCGAAGCGGCGCCGCGCGAGCGCTGCGTCCGCGAGTTCCTGCGAGCGACGCGTCTCGTATGCGGCGAAGTTGCCCGGGTAGGACCGAAGCAGGCCGCGATCGAGTTCGACAATGCGCGTTGCGACGCGGTCGAGGAAGACCCGGTCATGGGTGACTACGATCGCCGCGGGGCCGTCGAGCAGCACTCGCTCGAGCTGCTCGATGCCGTCGATGTCGAGGTGATTCGTGGGCTCGTCGAGCAGTAATAAGGCAGGTTCGAGCGCGAAAGCCGCGGCGAGAGCGGCCCGCTTGCGCTCGCCCCCCGAGAGCGTGGCGGGCGTCCTCGCACCGTCCAGGCCAAAACGATGCAGGTACTCGACGAGGCGCGTCTCCGACCGCCAGCGCACGCGCTCGTCGTGGACCGAGTCCAGTTTCATCGAAGCGCCGAGCGCGTCGCGCAATGTCGCAGCGGCGGGGAGCTGCGGTTCCTGCCGCACGAGCACGATCGCGAGGCCTGCGGGACGCTGCAGCTCGCCCGCATCGAGCTCGAGCCGACCTGCGACGACCTCGAGCAGCGAAGACTTGCCCGTCCCGTTGCGGCCGATCAGGCCGATACGCTCGCCGGCGTCCATCGTCAGCTCGGCGAGGTCGAGCAGCGGGTGGGAACCGAATGCGAGTTCGGCGCGCATGAGCGTGAGCAAGGGCATGGCATCGAGCATCGCACAACCGGCGTGCGCGTGGCTGTGGGTGCGCACGAGGCCGCGCGCGCTTCTCGCGCGCCCGCGCGGCGGTCAGAGTCCCAACCGCGGCGCGTGCTGGGGGCGCACGAGGCCGCGCGCGCTTCTCGCAGCGCCACGGCGCGGTTTTCGGGAACCCCTCATGCATTGCGCGACCGATCTTGGTAGTGGTTGTGCAACTTCGCGCGGCCTCCTTAAACGCGGCGCAGCCAGGGGAGTTCGATGGACGACCGGATCGCTCGTCTCGAGTCGAGCGTCGCGGACCTGCACCAGCTCGTCGAATCGCTGCGGCAGCGTATCGACCACCTGGAGCACGCCCGTCCCGGGGGCGCGCACGTGTCGGCGGAGACCTCCCGAGCCGCCACACCGACCGGTGGATCGAAGGCGAACCAGCGTGCGCCCAACGACCCGATTGGCGTGGTTGTACTTCGCCGATCGTGCCGGTCGTCGCAGCCAAGTGCAGGTTGCGTGCTTCCACGCACTCGGTACCGCGCTGATCGCCTTTCCGCTGCTCGTCGAGGCAACGACGAAGTTCAAGGTCCTGCCCGGCCGGCCGAGCGTGATGGCGGTGGCGCTGCTGAGTACCGCCATGTTCTGCGTGGCCTGGCGCCAGCGCCTGAACGTCATCGCGTGGATTGCGCTCGTCGGCACGCTGCCCACGAGCGCGGTACTGCTCGCGCAGACCGGGGCCGTGGCTCCGTTCGCGCTGCTGCTGATCGTCGTGGGGGTCGTCACGCTCTGGCTGGGCTACACGCTCGACTGGTGGGGCCTGCGCTGGCCGGCTGCGCTCGCGGCGGACCTCGCCGTGGTCGGCGTGACGATGCGGGTGCTGGCGCCCACGCAACCGGATCCCGCCCAGGTCGCCATCCTGCTGCAGCTGACGTTGCTCGGCGCGTACGTGACGAGCATCGCAGTACGCACGCTGCTGCGAGGCCGTAACGTCGTCCCGTTCGAGGTGGCGCAGACCGTGGCGGTGCTGGTCGTCGGGTTCGGCGGCGCGCTCTACCTGACGCGAGCGGCCGCAATCCTGCCCGCGACGATCGGCTGGATCAGCCTCGCGATGGGTGCGGCGAGCTACGGGGTCGCCATCGCGTTCCTGGATCGTCGCAAGGACGCCGGGCCGAACGTCTACTACTACACGACGCTCGGCCTGGTCCACGTGATCGCCGGACTTGCGGTGTTGCTCGACCGGCCATGGATGGGCGCCGTCGTCGCCGCACTTGCGGTCGTCGCCGCCCTGTCGTGGGCTCGGCTCGGCCGCTCGTTCATGCTCGTGCACGCGACCGTGTACCTCTTGGCCGCGAGCCTGCTGTCGGGTGTGCTGGGTTACGGCCTGCAGTCCGTGGCGGTTCCAGGCGCGGGGCCGTGGAGCGCTCCGACCGCGGCGATGTTCGGCGTGCTCGCGGCCGCGGCCTGTTGCGCATGGCTCGGGTCGGCACGGGGCTCTGCGAGCGTCGAGCAGACCGCCAGCGGGCTGCGAGTATCGATCGCGATCGTGCTCGTCGTGACCGGGTTGGCCTGCGGAATCGGGTCGCTCGCGCCGTTCGCCGCCGGGCGCACCGACGGCAGCCTGGATCGGGGCGTGTTCGCGACGGTCAGCACCGGCGTGCTCGCGTTGGCCGTCCTGGCGGTCGCCTGGCTCGGCGGCAAGCCGCGCTTCCGCGAGTGGGCGTGGCTCGTGTACCCGATGCTGGTCGGCATCGGCGTGAAGATGGCGACGCAGGATTTCAAATACTCCCGTCCCTCGACGCTGTTCATCGCCATGGCGCTGTACGGCACGGCACTGATCCTCGCGCCGCGCATGCGACGCAATGCCGCGGCGGCGCAGGTGATACCCGCGCAGGAGCCAGCCTAGGTAATAACGCGTAGTGGAATGAACGGGTGTGCTGCGGTGCAACGTTCCACGATCATGCAGGCACCGGTCGCAGAGGCGGCCGATCTTAGCTCGAGAACACCATGAAGACCTTCCCTTCGCGTGGCTGGGCCCCAGTGTGGTCCGGCCTGCTTGCGTCCGCGTTCCTGTCACTGGCCAGCGGCACCGCGGTCGCCGGTGACGTCTCGCCGGGGCTCGGGAACGAGTCCTGCGTCGGATGCCACACGGACGCCGGTTTCGAGTCGCCGGCGCACGCCGACACGCAGTGCGCCGAGTGCCACGCGAACATCACGAAGGAGCACAAGGACGCGCTGCCGGCCGAACTCAGGATGGAGCCGGACGCAATCTGTGCGCAGTGCCACGGCATGGCGGCGAAGCAGCTGCCGAAGAGCGTGCACCCGGACCACACGTGCAAGAAGTGCCACGGCCCGGCGCACACGGTGGACACCGCTTCGAACCCTGAATCGCGGATCTCGCCCCAGGGCCAGATCAAGACTTGTGGCAAGTGTCACGACGAGGTGATCGCCGCTTTCGAGGAGAGCGTGCACGGCAAGGGACTGCTCAAGTCCGGCCTGACGGAGGCATCCCCCTCGTGCAGCGACTGCCACGGCGCCCACAACATCGGCAAGCACGCCGACGGCAAGGCCAAGACCGGTCACCTCAAGTCGCCCGAGACCTGCGGCGCCTGCCACCAGGCCGTGCTCACCGAATGGGAGACGAGCACGCACGGGAAGCTCTGGAAGGAAGGCATGGATGGCCCCGTTTGTGTCGACTGCCACTTCGACGAACACAAGGTGCTCGACCCGACGTCGCCGCAGATGCGCCAGCACATCCCGACCGATTGCGGCGGCTGCCACGAGGAAGGCCTCGAGACATTCCGCGACAGCTTCCATGGCAAGGCCACGGCGCTCGGCTGGTCGTCTGTCGCGATGTGTTCCGACTGCCACACGCCACACCGGAACCTGCCAGTGAGCGACCCGCAGTCGAGCGTGCATCCCGACAACCTCAAGGCCACCTGCGGCTCCTGCCACCCGGCGGAAGTCGAGACGGCGGGGTTCATGACGTTCGATCCGCACGTGAACCCGACGTCGGAGAAGACGCTGCCACAGCTGCGGTACATCTACTACTTCATGACCGGGCTGCTGCTCGGCGTGTTCGCCTTCTTCGGAATCCACCTGCTGCTGTGGCTGCAGCGCGGGCTGGTCGGCAAGCTTCGCGGCGAGTTCAAGGCGGGCCACGGCGGGCACGGGCCGTACGTGAAGCGTTTCAGCCGGCCGCAGATCTGGATCCACGTCTCGATCGTCGTGAGCTTCCTGATGCTCGCGGTGAGCGGCCTGCCGCTGAAGTTCGCGGCGGCGCCGTGGGCCGACAAGATGATCGTCTACCTCGGTGGCGCGCACGCAGCGGGCATCATCCACCGCATCGCCGCGATCATTACGTTCGGCTACTTCGCGGTGCACCTGCTGATGCTGGCCTACGCCTGGATCGTCAAGGGCGAGCGCGGCTTCCTCTGGGGCTGGCGGTCCATGGTGCCGCAGCTCACGGACGTGAGGGACTTCATCGCCAACGTGAAGTACTTCCTGTACCTCGGCCCGCGCCCGAAGTTCGACCGCTTCACGTACTGGGAGAAGTTCGACTACCTGGCCGTGTTCTGGGGCGTCGCGATGATCGGCGTGTCGGGCCTCATGCTCTGGATCCCGGAGTTCTTCGCGAAGTTCCTGCCGGGCTGGGCGCTCAATGCCGCGTACATCATCCACAGCGACGAGGCGCTGCTGGCGACAGGGTTCATCTTCCTGTTCCACTTCTTCCACACGCACCTGCGGCCGGAGGCGTTCCCGATGGATCCGGTGATCTTCACGGGTGCCATGCCGCTCGAACGATTCAAGGAAGAGCGGCCGCTCGAGTACGAGCGCATGGTGGCGAGCGGAACGCTCGAGAAGAACCTCGTGCCGCAGCCCGAGCGTGCGAACCTGACCACGGCTTACGTGTTCGGCACGATCGCCGTGGTCCTCGGCCTCGCGTGCGCAGTGGGCATCTTCGTCGCGCTCTGGCGCCAGTTCTTCGGTTGATCCAGGCCTTCGGCGCCCGACCCTGCGGGTCGGGCGCCAGACGCCCGCGACGGTCGCGCCTGCCACGCCAGGACTATCGGAATGCGGCGGTTCGCCGCACGCCGATAGTTGTATGCCCCTAGATAGTCCGGCGCAGCGGCACGGGTACGTCGTGTTCATCTTCGGCTCGATCAAGGCGAACCCGTGGTGGGGCAGCGTGCTGATGCCCATCGTCTTCCTGATGTCGGCCATCGTGTCGGGCATCGCGATGGTGATGCTCGTCTACATGGTCATCGCCCTGCTGCGCAACGAGAAGATCGACATGCGCTGTCTCGACAAGGTCGGGTTGTTCCTGCTGGTCGCGATCATCGTCGACTTCGCGCTCGAGGCGCTCGACTACATACACCGGGTCTACCAGAGCGAGGAGTCGATCAAGATCCTCGGCCAGCTGGTGTCGGTGAAGCTGTTCAACAGCCTGGTCGTCATGCAGCTCGTGCTCGGGATGGTGGTGCCGCTGGTCATCCTGGCACTGGTCCGCAGCCGCCGGTTCAACGACGACCTGCGCCGGCTGATGTACTTCGCCTCGGTACTGCTGATCGAGGTGGGCATCTTCAGCATGCGCTGGAACGTCGTGATCGGCGGCCAGCTGTTCTCGAAGAGCTTCCGCGGCCTGATGGCGTACAAGATGGAGCTCACCGGCACCGAGAGCCTGCTGACGGCGTTGCTGCTGCTGTCGTTGCCGTTCATCATCCTGACCGTACTGAACTACGTGCTGCCCACACGGTGGCTGGAGCAGCGAGCGCAGGCCGCCCGCTGAACCCGGCCGAAGCCATCCGAACCAGAGGATCGTCGTCATGAGCAAGCTGATCCCGACCGCAATGCTGGCCGCCGGTTTCCTGCTGGCCGCCCCCACCGATGCCGCCGATGTGGCTGCGGGCAAGGCCCGCGCGGCCGACTCCTGCGTCGACTGCCACGGCGACGACGGCAAAGGCGACGACGGGATTCCCTCGGTCGTCGGCATGTCCGTCGAGAAGTTCACCCAGGCGATGCAGGAATATCAGAACGGAACCCGCACCCAGAGCGCCAGGATGGCCAAGGAAGCGAAAAAGCTCAGTGCGGCCGAGATCGCCAACCTCGCCGCGTATTATGCGACCCTGCAGTAGCGTCGCGGGAACCGCACGGCGGCCGCGGCCGCTGCGGTAATACCGAAATGGTGCGCGCCGCGCGAAGTGTTTATTCTTCGCCGACGTTTTCGCCCGCGAACGGCCCTCGGGGGTCATGAATGTTCAAGAACTATATTTCCGTCATCACGCGGAGCCTGCTCAGCATCGTCGGCACGATCATCGCGCTCGTCGCCGGCCTGCTGTTCGTCACCCTGTTCGTGATCCAGTTCTCAGGATTCCGTGGCGGACCCTACCTCGGCATCCTCACGTACCTGCTGCTGCCTGCCGTCATGGTGGCGGGGCTTGTCCTGGTGCCGGTCGGCATCTGGCGCCAGAAGAAGCGGGAACAGGCCGCGGTGGCCCACGGCGAACCGGCGCCCAGCCTGCCGGTCATCGACCTGAACGCACCCCGCACCCGCCATGCCCTGGCGGCGTTCGGCGTGCTGTCGCTGCTCGGAGTCGTGGTGCTGGCGGTGGGGACGTACAAGGGCGTCGAGTACATGGAGTCGGTCGAGTTCTGCGGCACGGTCTGCCACACGGTGATGCAGCCGGAGTACACGGCCTACCAGCGGTCGCCGCACTCTCGCGTCGCCTGCGCCGACTGCCACATCGGGCCGGGAGCCGACTGGTTCGTCAAGTCCAAGCTGTCCGGCAGCTGGCAACTGATTGCGGTGACGTTCAACCTCTACCCCACGCCGATCTCGACGCCGGTGCACAACCTGCGCCCGGCGCGCGAGACCTGCGAGCAGTGTCACTATCCCGGCAAGTTCTCGGGCGACCGCCTCAAGGTCCGCGTGCATTACTCCGACGACGAGAACAACACCGAATTGCACAACGTTCTGCTCATGAAGATCGGCGGCGAGCACGGTCGCGGTTCGTCGGGCATCCACTGGCACGTCGATCCGGGCGTGACGATCCGCTACCTTTCGGACGAGAGCCGCGAAACGATCTACGACGTCGAGATGACGGCGAAGAGCGGCGCCAAGAAGGTCTTCAAGGCCAGGGAGGAGGCCCCCGCCGGGTCGGTGTGGCGAACGATGGACTGCGTCGACTGCCACAACCGGCCGACGCACGTCTTGCGCCCGGCGGCGAAGGAGATCGATTCGGCCCTCGACCAGGGCACGATCGACCGGGCGCTGCCGTTCATCAAGCGCGAAGGGCTGCGCGCCGTGCAGGTGGACTATGCTTCACACGAAGCCGCGCGGGCGGGCATCGCGAAGGACATCGCCGCGTTCTACGCCAAGACCTACCCGGACGTCGCTTCCAGCCAGCAGGCGGCGATCGAGCAGGCCGGCAGGGCCCTCGGCGACATCTATGCCTGGAACGTCTTCCCGGCCATGAAGGTCACGTGGGGTACGTATCCGAACCACATCGGCCACCAGGAATCGACCGGGTGCTTCCGCTGCCACGACCGCAAGCACAAGACCGAGGACGGCGACAAGATCTCCAAGGACTGCGACAGCTGCCACACGATCCTTGCCGAGGACGAAGCCGATCCTGCGATCCTGCGCCAGATTTCCGGCGAGGTCCCGGCCGATGCCGCCGCACCGGCCGCCGACGCAGCCGCGACCACGACCCGCACGACGACTGCAGCAGCGGGCTCGCCCGCCGGGTAAGGGCGCGTCGCAGGGCCGCTGCCTGCCCGCGCGTTCGCGTTTCTGCCGCCGCGGTGTAAGCTCGCGGCATGCAGAACGACATGAGCGCCCGCCCGGCCATCGGCCGCGGACGGGCGGCGAGGCGGGGGGCGCGAATCCCGTGACACCGGCGACGATCTGGTGGCTGGCCGCGGGGGTCGCGGTGGCGCTCGAACTCGCCACCGGCACCTTCTACCTGCTGATGATGGCGCTGGGGCTCGCGGCCGCCGCGATGGCGGCCCACCTCGGCGTGTCGCTCACGTTGCAGATCGCCGCCGCCGCCGTCGTCGGGGGAGGGGCGACGGCAGCCTGGCACTGGAAGCGCTCGCGCGAGCCGCAGGGCGCGCCGGCCGCCAGCAATCGCGACGTCAACCTGGACATCGGCGGCACGGTGCACGTGACCGAATGGACGCCCGACGGCACGACCCGCGTGAACTATCGCGGGTCGGGCTGGCCTGCCCGTCGTGCTCCCGGTGCGACCACAGCGACAGGCGAGCACGAGATCGTCGCCGTCGAAGGCAACTGGCTCGTGCTCGCGCCGCGCGTGCGCTAGCTGGGCGCCCGGCCCGCCGGCATCGATTCCGGATTCATCCACCCAAGCGCGGAGCCCAGGTCCATGGCCATTGCACTGGTACTGTTCGTCATCGCGGCGATCTTCATCGTCCTCACGTTCAAGATCGTGCCGCAGCAGCACGCTTGGGTCGTCGAGCGGCTCGGCAAGTACGACCGCACGCTCACCCCGGGCCTCAAGTTCGTCGTGCCGTTCGTCGAGCGCGTCTCCTACAAGCACTCGCTCAAGGAGGTGCCGCTCGACGTGCCGAGCCAGGTCTGCATCACCAAGGACAACACGCAGCTGCAGGTCGACGGCATCATCTATTTCCAGGTCACCGACCCGATGCGCGCGAGCTACGGCTCGAGCAACTACGTGATGGCGATCACGCAGCTCGCGCAGACGCTGCTGCGCTCGGTGATCGGCAAGATGGAGCTCGACAAGACCTTCGAGGAACGCGACCACATCAATGCCGCAGTCGTGAGCGCGCTCGACGAGGCGGCTGCGAACTGGGGCGTCAAGGTGCTGCGCTACGAAATCAAGGACCTGACGCCGCCCAAGGAGATCCTGCACGCGATGCAGGCCCAGATCACCGCCGAGCGCGAGAAGCGCGCGCTGATCGCCGCGTCCGAGGGTCGCAAGCAGGAGCAGATCAACATCGCGACCGGCGAACGCGAAGCCTTCATCGCCCGCTCGGAGGGTGAGCGGCAGGCGGAGATCAACCAGGCACAGGGCGAGGCCGCCGCGATCACGACGGTGGCCGACGCCACGGCCGATGCGATCCGCAAGATCGCGGACGCCATTCGCTCGCCCGGCGGCGAGCTGGCAGTGCAGCTCAAGGTGGCGGAAAAGGCCGTGGAAGCCTTTGCCCAGCTCGCGCGGACCAACAACACGATGATCGTGCCAGGCAACATGAGCGAGGTCTCGTCGTTGATTGCGACCGCCATGGCGCTGATCAAGGCGCCCGCGGCGACGGGCGTCGTGCGGCCCTAGCCGCCGGCCGCGACAGCAGGCGTCGTCATGCAACGCCCCGCTCGTACCAGCCCCTCGTGGAGTTCACGACGTGCACGACCAGCAGCATCACGGGAACTTCCACCAGGACGCCGACGACCGTCGCGAGCGCGGCGCCGGACTCGAGCCCGAACAGGCTGATCGCCGTGGCCACCGCCAGTTCGAAGAAATTGGAGGCTCCGATCAGCGCCGACGGGCATGCGACGTCGTGCGTCTCGCCGACCGCACGATTGAGCCCGTAGGCGAGAGAGGCATTGAAAATCACCTGGATCAGGATCGGCACGGCGAGCAGGGCGATCACCAGCGGCTGGTCGATGATGGCCTCGCCCTGGAAGGCGAACAGCAGCACGAGCGTCAGCAGCAGCGCGGCCGTCGACCACGGCCCGACCCGCGCCATCATTAAGTCGATCGCGCCGGGCCCTCGCGCGGCGATCGAGCGACGCCATGCCTGTGCCAGGACGACCGGGACGACGATGTAGATCCCGACCGAGGTGACGAGCGTGGCCCACGGCACCACGATCGTCGCGATCCCGAGCAGCAGCCCCACGATCGGCGCGAACAGGAACACCATCAGCGTGTCGTTCAGCGCTACCTGGGTCAGCGTGAAGAGCGGATCGCCGTGCGAGAGCCTCGACCACACGAACACCATCGCGGTGCACGGCGCGGCTGCGAGCAGGATCAGCCCCGCGACGTAGCCATCGAGCTGGGCCGGGGGCAGCCAGGGTGCGAACAGGTGACGCACGAAGATCCAGCCCAGCAATGCCATCGAGAAGGGCTTCACGAGCCAGTTGACGAAAAGAGTCACCCCGATGCCGCGGACGTGCCGGCGAATTCCGTGGAGCGCCGTGAAGTCCACCCTGGCCAGCATCGGGATGATCATGATCCAGACGAGCAGGGCCACCGGCACGTTCACCGTGGCAATTTCCCATCGCCCGACCGACTGGAACGCGGTCGGGAACGCCTGGCCGGCCATAACGCCGACCACGATGCAGGCCAGCACCCACACGGTGAGGTAACGCTCGAAGAAGCCGAGCGACGGTGCGGGGGGTCGGGTCGCGGCCTGCGGCTGTGCGGACATCGTCAGTGCACCGACGTGCCGATGTGGCGCAGCTCGCGCTCGAGCCGTGCGCGGTCTGCCCGCAATTCCGGCAGGGGAAGCGCGAACATCGCCTCGATGCGCCTGCGCAGCGTGCGATACGCGGCGTCGAAGGCCGCGTCGATGGCCGCGTCGTCACCGGTGGCGCGGGCGGGGTCCTCGACGCCCCAGTGGGCGCGCAATACCGGCCCGAGATACGCGGGGCAGGTTTCGCCGGCGGCATCGGCACAGACCGTCACGACGACGTCCGGCACCTGCGCGAGGTCGTTCCACGACTTGCTGTAGCAGGCCCCGGGATCGATGCCCTCGCGTGCCAGCAACGCGAGCGCGCGCGGGTGCACGCGGCCGGTGGGATGGCTGCCCGCGCTCGACGCGTGCCACCCGTGTGGGGCGAGGTGGTTGAACGTCGCCTCGGCCAGGATCGAACGGCAGGAATTGCCGGTGCAGAGGAACAGCACCTCGACCTTCCGCCCCAGCGGCTTGGCCATGCACACGGCCGAAGCCGGGCACAGCGCACGGAATTCGGCACTGCCTGTCACGGCAGGCGGCGCCGCGTCGCGTGCGATCACGGAAAAACCGCGATGCAGGAAAAAATCGCACGCGGTCTGCGTCAGCAGCACGAGCTCGTCGACGGCGCCGGCGCGGGCCGCGGATTCCGCCGCCTCGACGAGGGCGAGACCGACTCCGGTTCCGCGACTGGCGGGATCCACGACGAGCGAGCGCAGCAGCGCGGCATCGCCGTGGCGCTCGAGGCCGACCGCGCCCATCACCGAGCCTGCGTGGTCCGCGACCCAGAAGCGAACCGTCGAGCCGCCCCGCAGGTCGGACGCAGGCAGCCCCGCCTGGCCGAGGAGGCGGACGATCGCGGCGATGTCGCCCGGGGCAGCCTCGCGAACGATCACGCCTGCTTCCTCGCCGGCGCCCGTGGCGCCGGTGCGCACGACGGTGCGCAGTCGCGTCCCTGCCCGCAGCAATTCTCGGTCAGGTAGGCGAGCAGCGCGTTCATGCGGTCGAAGCGTGCGCTGTAGATCACGTGGCGGCCGGACTTCCTGGACGTCACCAGCCCGGCGAGCGCGAGTTCCTTGAGGTGGAACGTGAGCGCGGGAGGCGGAATGTCCAGGCGCGTGGCAATTTCGCCGGCGGCGTGCCCGGCGGGACCTCGCTTCACCAGCAGCCGGAACACGGCCAGGCGCGATTCCTGCGCCAGCGCGCCCAGGGCCTGCAGTACTTCGGCGGGCTTCATGTTTCAATTTTCATTGAAATGTAAGGCGCCGTCAATCCCGGCGGGTCCTGGGCCCAGGTCCGGCCCAGCCCGGCGCCGCAGCGTCGTCCTCAGCGTGCGACTTCGAGCACCAGCTTGCCGACGTGCACGCTCGATTCCATGACGCGGTGCGCGTCCCCTGCGCGCGCGAGCGGGAACGTCGCGTGGATCACGGGCGCGACCCGCCCGGCGTCGAGCTGCGGCCAGACCTCGCGTCGCAGCTCGTCCGCGATGGCGCCCTTCTGCGCGGTCGTGCGCGGACGCATGGTCGATCCCGTGATCACGAGCCGGCGCCGCATCACCAGGAACAGGTCGAGTCGCTCGACGGTCGCTCCCTGCTGCGTGGCCACCTGCACCAGTCGCCCGTCGAACGCGAGGCTCTGCAGGTTGCGCAGGAAATAGGGGGCACCGACGATGTCGAGGATCACGTCGACGCCCCGGCCGTCCGTGAGCGCCGCGATGCGCTGCGCGAAGTCCGTCGTCCGGTAGTTGAACGCGGCCTCGGCGCCGAGACGCACGCATGCCGCGCACTTCTCGTCGCTGCCGGCGGTCGCGAAGACCCGGCCGCCGGACTCGCGCGCGAGCTGGATCGCCGTCACGCCGATCCCGCTCGTCCCGCCGTGCACGAGCATCGACTCGCCACGCACGAGCCGGCCATGGCCGAACAGGTTGGCCCAGACCGTGAAGAAAGTCTCAGGCAACGCGGCGGCACGCACGGCGTCGTAGCCTGACGGCCACGGCAGGCACTGCGTCGCGGGAGCCACGCAGTATTCGGCGTAGCCGCCGCCGTTCGTCAATGCACACACGCGGCTGCCGGGCTCGAACTGCGTGACTTCGGCCCCGGTGGCGACGACTTCACCCGCCACTTCGAGGCCGAGGATCGGGCTGGCGCCCGGCGGTGCGGGATAGAGTCCCCTGCGTTGCATGATGTCGGGCCGATTGACGCCCGCCGCCAGCACGCGGATCAGGACTTCGTTCGGCGCCGGGAGGGGCACGTCCGCCGACGCGAGCGACAGGACCTCGGGGCCGCCGGGTGCGCTGACCGCGACGTAACGCATCGAGCTGGGAATCGGCATTGGATCGTCCTCGTCCAGGCCGGCCGGGCGCCGGGAAAGCGAGGATACATCGGGTCAGCGCGGCTTCCCG
>CAVQQX010000155.1:0-17004 GCA_963714645.1 uncultured Gammaproteobacteria bacterium | reverse complement strand
GCGAATTGCTCCTGCGCGAAGCGCTGGACGAGCGCATCGAGCCCGTGCTCGTACGGGTCTACGGCGAGCTGGCGCTGTCCGATGCGCTCCTGCCGCTCGAGCGAGCCGAGGGCTGGCTGCGCAAGTCGCCCGAGGATCCCGACCTGCTCGCGGCGTGCGCGAAACTCGCGTTGCGCGCGGACCTGATCGGCAAGGCGCGCAGCTACCTCGAGGCCAGCCTCGCGCGACGGCCCTCGCCCGAGCACGCGTTGCTGTACGCCGAGCTGCTCGAGCAGCTCGGCGAGGACGAACGCGCGCGCGCCGTGCTGCGCGACAGCGTCGCGCGCGCCGCCGGCCGCCGGCCCGCGCTGCCTCGCGTGCGACTACGACGTCGCTGAAGCCCCCGCGGCGGCGCCGTCGCGAACAGGCTTGCTTCAGGACGGTGAACCCGAGCCCGCCTTGCGCATGGCCTCGAGCGTGTCCGGGGCATAGTCGAACGAGTCGAAGTACAGCTGCTCGCGCGGCAGGCGCCGGGCGACGAACGCCTGACGGATGGCCTCGATCATGGCCGGGCGTCCGCTCGCATAGACGTCGCAGTCCGGCAGCAGGTGCCCGACTTCCGCGAACGCCACTTCGTGGACGAGCCCCGTGCGCCCGGCCCACGCCGGCCCGTCGCTTGCGGGCTCGACTGCCGAGAGGACCGGCCGGTACGTGAATCCCGGATGCACCAGTGCGAGATTCTCGAGCCAGGTGTGCTCGTAGAGATCGAGCCGCGTGCGCGCGCCCCAGTACAGCGTGACCTGCCGGCGATCGCCCGTCGCGAACATCTGGCGCAGCATGGCGCGCAGCGGCGCGTAGCCGGTGCCGCCGCCGATCATGACCGGCGGCCGCGGCGACTCGCCATGGAACCAGAACTGGCCGAGCGGCGCCTCGATGCGCAGCAGTGCGCCGGCTTTCATCGAGTCGAACAGCTGGCCGGTGAAGCCCTGGGCCGACGCGCGCCGCACGTGCACCTCGAGCGCGCGCCCGTCGGCCGGGGCGCTCGCGATCGAGAAACTGCGGCGACGTCCGCCCGGCAGCAGGAAGTCCAGGTATTGTCCCGCGCGGTAGTGCAGCTCCTCCACGACGGGCATCCGCAGGAACACTGCCATGACGTCGCTCGCGAGCCGCTCCATGCGATCGATGCGGCACGGCAGGTTGCGGATCTCGACGTCGGGAGCCGGGCGGATGTCGCGCGTCTCGACCGTCACGTCGCCGACGGGCCGGACCTGGCACAGCAGCGCATAGCGCTCGTCGGCCTCCGCGGAAGTGATGCCGGCGGGCAGCCGCTGCTCCGGATACTCGACGCGGCCGGTCAGCACGCGTGCGCGGCACGACGCGCAGTGCCCGCCCTTGCAGCTGTGCGGCAGGTTGAGCCCGGCACGGAGTGCGGCCGCGAGCACCGTTTCATGCGGCTCGCAGTCGAACCTCTGGCCGGTGGGCACGAGCGTGATCTGGGGCATGTGTAAGCACTGGACGCTGGCGTGCGGCGGCGTCGGGTCCGCTGTCCTTGTCGTATGCTGCGGCGGATGGAGAGCCTTTTACCATGCCTGCTCGTCGGCTGCGGTTACGTCGGCACGCGCCTCGCACGCCGCGTGTCCGGGACGCGCAGCGTGTGCGCGCTCGTACGCAGCGGCCGCCGGGCCGACGCGCTCGGCGTCAGGACACTGCGGCTCGACCTCGACGACGAGCAGCCGTTCACAGCTGACGTGGCGGCGCTCGCGAGCGCCAGCGCCGGCGCGGCCCTCGTCTACCTCGTGCCGCCGCCGGACACCGGCTCGACCGACCCGCGCCTGGGTCGATGCCTGTCGTGGCTCGGTGCGGCCAAGCCCGCGGTCGTCGTCTACATGAGTACTACCGGCGTCTACGGCGACACCGGTGGCGAGCGTGTGGACGAAGACTCGCCGCTCAAGCCGGCGAACGACCGTTCGCGACGGCGCGTCGCCGCCGAGCACACCGCGCGCGACTGGTGCGAGGCGCGCAGCGTGCGTCTGGTCGTGCTGCGGGTGCCGGGCATCTACGGCCCGCATCGCCTGCCACTCGAACGCCTCGCGCGCGGCGACCCGGCCGTGCGACTCGAGGAGGCCGGGCCCGGCAACCGCATCCACGTCGACGACCTCGTCACGGCACTGCTCGCGGCCGTCGACCGCGAGGCAGCCGTCGGGGTGTTCAACGTGACGGACGGCGATCCCGCGAGCACCACCGAATTCCTGCAGCAGACGGCGCGTGCCGCAGGCCTTCCTCCACCCGAACTGGTGACCCGGGCGGAGGCGGCTGCGCGGGTTTCGCCCGGAATGCTGGCGTTCCTGCTCGAGTCGCGCCAGGTGGACGGCCGGCGCATGCTCGAGGGACTCGACCTGCGCCTGCGCTATCCGGATCTGAAAACCGGCATCGAGGCGAGCCTCGCCGAGATGCACGGCAAGGAGGCCGCAAGCTCGTGAACAACTTCCGCAATCCGCCCCGGGCAGAGATCGTGGGCCTGCTCGAGCGGTCGCACACGATCGCGGTCGTCGGGCTCTCGGACGATCCCGCGCGTCCCAGCTACGGAGTGTCGCGCTCGATGCGTTCGTTCGGCTACCGGATCGTGCCGGTGAATCCCTCGCTCGAGGTGTGGGAGGGACTGCCCGCCTACCCGTCGCTCGATGCCGCCGCCGCGGCGCTCGGCCCGCACGAGCGCATCGACATCGTCAACGTCTTCCGGCGCCCGGCGCAGGTCGATCACCTCGTCGACGACTGCCTGCGACTCGGCCTGCCCGCGCTCTGGCTCCAGCCCGGCGTCGTGAACGCGCCGGCGGCGACGCGCGCGGCGGCCGCCGGCATGACGGTCGTGATGGACCGCTGCATCTATGTCGACCGCAGCGCGATGTTCGAGCGTTGACGGCCCGGCGGGTCGGGTATCCTTGCGTGCAATGCGACTCGCATTCACCAAGATGCACGGCCTCGGCAACGACTTCATCGTCTTCGACGCCGCAGGTCCGCACGAGGTGCCCTCCGCCGCCGAGTTGCGCCGCCTGAGCGATCGGCGTACCGGGATCGGCTTCGACCAGGCGCTGGTGCTCGAGCCGCCCCGCCAGCCCGATACCGACGTGTACTACCGCGTCTTCAACGCCGACGGCTCCGAGGTCGAGCAGTGCGGCAACGGCGCACGCTGCATTGCGCGCCTGGTCGCGAGCCGGCGCCACGCGAGCCGCGAGCGCGGCCTGCTGCTCGACAGCCCGGGCGGGCGCGTCGCGGCGCAGCTGCGCGCGGACGGGCTCGTCGCGGTGGCGATGGGCGTGCCCGACTTCGATCCCGCTGCCCTGCCCTTCACGGCGGACGCGCCGGCGGAGTCGTACCACCTCGACACGAGCGCGGGGCCGGTCGAGTTCGCCGCGGTCTCGATCGGGAACCCGCACGCGGTGATCCGTGTACGCGACATCACGCGCGCACCCGTGGACACCGTCGGACCCGCGGTGGAAAATCACCCGCGCTTTCCTCGGCGCGTGAACGTCGGCTTCCTCGAGATCGTCGCGCCCGACCACGTGCGGCTGCGCGTGTTCGAGCGCGGCGTCGGTGAGACCCGGGCCTGCGGGACGGGCGCGTGTGCCGCCGTCGTCGTGGCGCGGCGGTACGGTCCGCTGGCCGAGGAAGTGGCGGTCGACGTGCCTGGGGGGCGGCTGACCGTCCGCTGGCCCGGTCCCGGCGAGCAGGTGTGGCTCACGGGTCCGGCTGAAACGGCCTTCTATGGCCACGTCGACGTGGCGGGCGCGTGATGCGTGCGGGAGACATCGAACCATGACGAAACCGATCCGCGGCACCGAGACGAGCCTGCTCGCCGAGGACCAGGTGGCCGACTACCTGCTGGGCCACCCCGAATTCTTCGAACGGCACCACGCGGTCCTCGCGCGGTTGCGGTTGCCGCACCAGCGCGGCAGCGCAGCCGTCTCGCTGGTCGAGCGCCAGGTGCTCGTGCTGCGCGACAAGCACGGGACGCTCGAGAAGAAGCTGCACGAGCTGATCGAGAACGGCCGTACCAACGACGCGATCTCCGACCGGGTCCACCGGCTGACGCGCCGGCTGCTGCGCGCCCGCGATCCGGCCGGCGTCATCGCCGCGCTGGAGACGTCGCTGCGCGAGGATTTCGGCGCCTCGCGCTGGGTGCTGCTCGCGACCGATCCCTCGCTCGATCCGCTCGCGCAGGCGCAGTGCCCGCACCTGCGGCTGGTGCCGCGCGCGAGCCCCGAGCTCAGGATCTTCGAGACCTTCTTCGAGTCCGCCCGGCCGCGCAGCGGCCAGATCCGCGACACGCAGCGCGAGTACCTGTTCGGCGGCGAGGGCAGCCAGGTCGGCTCGACAGTGCTCATCCCGCTGGGCGACCGGGCCGGCCTCGGGCTGCTCGCGATCGCGAGCCACGACACCGAGCGCTATCTGCCGACGATGAGCACCGATTTCCTCGCCCGCATCGGCGAGATCGTCACCGAAGCGGTCTCGGCGCGCCACGCATGACCGAGGGGCCGCTCGCCGGCGCCGTCGAGCGGTACCTGTCGAGCCTGCGGCACGAACGCCGCCTGTCGCCGCACACGTCGAGCAATTACGGCCGGGACCTCGCGGCGCTGATCGAATACTGCCGGCGGGAGGGCGTGACCGCCTGGTCGCAGCTCGACGCGCAGCACCTGCGGCTGTTCGCCGCCCGCGAACACCGCCGGGGCCTCGCGCCACGCAGCATCCAGCGCCGGCTCTCGGCGTGTCGCGGCCTGTTTCGATACCTCGTCCGTGAAGGCGAACTGAAGCGCGACCCTGCCGGTGACGTGCAGGCGCCCAAGGCGCGCAAGCGCCTGCCGACGCCGCTCGATGCGGACGCGATGGCGCGGCTGCTCGACTTCCGCGGCGACGGCGCGCTCGGCGTGCGCGACAAGGCGATCATGGAGCTGCTGTATTCGTCCGGCCTGCGCCTTGCGGAGCTGCTGGGCCTCGACCTCGCCGACCTCGACCTGCGCGACCGGACCGTGCGCGTCGTCGGCAAAGGCCGCAAGGCCCGGATCGTGCCGGTCGGGCGCCAGGCGCTCGCCGCCCTGCAGCAGTGGCTGGTCGAGCGCGCCGCCATGGCGGTCGTCGGGGAGACGGCCGTGTTCGTCGGCGTCAACGGCACGCGGCTCGGCCCGCGCATCGTCCAGCGCCGCATCGCCCGCTGGGCGCGGCTGCAAGGCCTGCCCGAGCACGTGCATCCGCACCGGTTCCGGCATTCGTTCGCCTCGCACCTGCTCGAGTCGTCGCAGGACCTGCGCGCAGTGCAGGAGCTGCTCGGGCACGCCAACATCGGCACCACCCAGATCTACACGCACCTGGACTTCCAGCACCTCGCGCGCGTCTACGACACCGCGCATCCCCGGGCACGGAGGAGGAACCCCCGCATCGACCATGACTGAATTCACTCCCCACGGCACCACGATCCTCTGCGTGCGTCGCGACGGCCGGGTCGCGATGGGCGGCGACGGCCAGGTCACGCTCGGGAACACGGTCATGAAGGGCAACGCGCGCAAGGTGCGGCGGCTGCACGACAACAGGGTGATCGCCGGCTTCGCCGGAGGCACGGCCGACGCCTTCACGCTGTTCGAGCGGTTCGAGTCCAAGCTGCAGCAGTACGGCAACCTGATGCGCGCCGCGATCGAACTCGCCAAGGACTGGCGCAGCGACCGCAGCCTGCGCCGGCTCGAGGCGCTGCTGCTGGTCGCCGATGCGAGCCATTCGCTGGTGATCTCGGGCAACGGCGACGTGATCGAGCCCGAACACGACCTCGTCGCGGTCGGCTCCGGCGGCCCCTACGCGCAGGCAGCCGCGCTCGCGCTCGTGCAGAACACCGCGCTCGACGCGCGGTCCATCGTCGAGCGGGCGCTCGGCATCGCCGCCGACATCTGCATCTACACGAACCGCAACCTCACGGTGGAAGAGCTGTAGGAAGTGAACAGTGAATGGTGAATGGCCGGGGGCGCCGACATCCCGGTGTCGCCTCCCCCTTTTACCATTCACCAATCACTGCTCACCAGCCACCAGCCACCAGCCACCAGCCACCAGCCACCAGCCACCATTCACCCTTCACCATCCACCATCCACTGTCACTGCTCATGTCTTCCATGACTCCCCGCGAGATCGTCCAGGAACTGGACAAGCACATCGTCGGCCAGGCGGCGGCGAAGCGCGCCGTCGCCATTGCACTGCGCAACCGCTGGCGGCGCATGCAGGTGGGCGAGCCGCTGCGTGCGGAGATCACGCCGAAGAACATCCTGATGATCGGCCCGACCGGCGTCGGCAAGACCGAGATCGCGCGCCGCCTCGCACGGCTCGCGAATGCCCCGTTCGTGAAAGTCGAGGCCACCAAGTTCACCGAGGTGGGCTACGTCGGGCGGGAGGTCGACTCCATCGTCAAGGACCTCGTCGACGTCGCAGTCAAGATGACGCGTGAGCAGGAGATGGCGCGGGTGCGGCACCGCGCGATGGATGCCGCCGAGGACCGCATCCTCGACGAACTGCTGCCCCAGCCGCGTGCCGCGACCAATGCGCCGACGGGTTTCGGCCTGCCCGCCGGGGAGCCGTCGCCCCCGACGAGCCCGCGCGACGGCGAGACGCGCCAGCGTTTCCGCAAGATGCTGCGCGAAGGCCAGCTCGACGAGCGCGAGCTCGAGATCGAGTTGCGCGCCGCGCCCGCCGGCGTCGAGATCATGGCGCCGCCCGGCATGGAGGAGCTCTCGCAGCAACTCCAGGGCATGTTCTCGAGCCTGGGCGGCGGCCGCACGCGCGCGCGACGGCTCAAGATCCGCGAGGCGTTCAAGCTTCTGACCGAGGAAGAGGCGGCCAAGCTGATCGACGAGGAGGAACTCAAGACGCAGGCGCTGCGCAACGCCGAGCAGAACGGCATCGTGTTCATCGACGAGATCGACAAGATCGCGCGGCAGCAGGGCGCGGTCTCCGGCGTCGACGTCTCGCGCGAGGGCGTGCAGCGCGACCTGCTGCCGCTCGTCGAGGGCAGCACGGTCACCACCAAGTACGGCATGGTGCGGACCGACCACGTGCTGTTCATCGCCTCGGGCGCGTTCCACATGTCGAAACCGTCCGACCTGATCCCCGAACTGCAGGGCCGGCTGCCGATCCGCGTCGAGCTCTCCGCGCTCGAAGTCGCCGACTTCGTGCGGATCCTGACCGAGCCCGATGCATCGCTGTGCACGCAGTACGGGGCGCTGCTCGCAACCGAGGGGGTCACCCTGAGGTTCGACGAAGGCGGCGTGCGCCGCATCGCCGAGGTCGCGTTCGACGTGAACCAGCGCACCGAGAACATCGGCGCCCGGCGCCTGCACACCGTGATGGAACGGCTGCTCGAGGCGATCAGCTTCGACGCCTCGGAACGCTCGGGTGCGGAGCTCGTGGTCGATCGCGCTTACGTCGACGCCAGCCTGGGCGAGCTCGCACGCGACGAGGATCTCGCGAGGTACATCCTGTGACGGCCTCGAGCCCGGGCGACGAGCCGGGCGCAGGTGCGGCGTCCTGGGCGGAACGACGCGCGCTCGAGCTCAAGCTGCGCCGGCAGTCGCGCGTCCTCGAGGTGGTCTTCGACGACGGCCGTCGGTTCGAACTGCCGTTCGAGTATCTGCGCGTCTACTCGCCGTCGGCCGAAGTGAGGGGCCACGGTCCCGGGCAGGAAACCCTGCAGCTCGGCAAGCACGGGGTCCGGATCCGCTCGGTCGACCCCGTCGGGCACTACGCCGTCCGGCTGGTCTTCGACGACGGCCACGACACGGGCCTCTATACCTGGGGCTACCTGTATGAACTCGGCGCCACCCGCGCCGAGAAATGGCAACACTACCTCGACCGTTTGTCCAAGCTGGGCATTCCCTATCCGACCCCGGTGAAAGCGTAGAATTCCCGGTTCCATGACGGACGCACCCAGAACGCGCGGCGCCGCCCGGCAGGCGACGTCGGCGCCGGCCGCGAGTCCCGCCGCGGTCGATTTCGGCTACGAACGGATCCCGGCCGCGGAGAAGGCGCGGCGCGTCCGCGCGGTTTTCGACTCGGTCGCCGGCAAGTACGACGTCATGAACGACCTGATGTCGGCCGGGGTGCACCGACTCTGGAAACGGTACACGCTGGGCCAGACCGGACTGCGACCCGGCGGCGTGGCCCTCGACGTCGCCGGCGGCACCGGCGACCTCGCGGCGGGCATGGCCCGGCAGGTCGGGCAGCAAGGCCTCGTCGTGCTCTCCGACATCAACGAATCGATGCTCGCGGTCGGGCGCGACCGGCTGCTCGATCGCGGCCTGCTGCGCAACGTGCAGTTCTCGCTCGCCGACGCCGAGCGGTTGCCGTTCGCCGACGAGGCGTTCGACTGCGTGACGATTGCGTTCGGGCTGCGCAACGTGACGGACAAGCCTGCCGCGCTCGCCTCGATGCGCCGCGTGTTGCGACCCGGAGGTCGCCTGCTCGTGCTCGAGTTCTCGAGGCCGACGTTCCCGGGCCTCAGGCCCGTCTACGATCTCTACTCGTTCAGCGTGCTGCCGTGGCTCGGCGCCCGCGTGGCCAACGATCCCGAGAGCTACCGTTACCTGGCTGAATCGATCCGCCGCTTCCCCGACCAGGAGACGCTGCTTGCGATGATGCGCGAGGCCGGGCTCGAGGATTGCCGTTATCACAACCTGAGCGGCGGGATCGTCGCGCTGCACAAGGGGTTCCGCTATTGAGCGCGAATCCGCTCGACGCGTTGCTCGCGCCGCTCGCCGCGGTACTCGACCGCAACATTGCGCAGTCCGATCGTGCGTCGGCACTCGCCGCCCAGCTCGACGGCCGCGTGCTCGCGCTGTCGCTCGAAGGCACGCCCGTGCGGTTGTTCTTCAAGGTGACCGGGCGCCAGGTCGCGATCGTGACGAACCACGAGGGGGAAGCGGACGCGAGCCTCGCCGGCACGCCGCTCGGCCTGCTCTCGCTCGTCGGGCCGGGCGCCGCCGAGCGCATGCGGACCGCCGGCATCCGCATCGCGGGGGACGCGGAGATCGCGCAGCGATTCCAGAACCTGCTGCAGCAGGCGCGTCCGGACTTCGAGGAGGAACTTTCCCGTGTCATGGGCGATGTCGCGGCGCACCAGGTCGCCAACTTCGCCCGCGGCTTCCTCGACTGGGGTCGCAAGGCGGCCGACGCGCTGACGCAGAACGTCGCGGAGTACCTGCAGGAAGAGGGCCGCGACGTTCCGTCGCGGGTCGAGCTCGAGGAATTCCTGGAGGCGATCGACCAGCTGCGCGACGCTGCCGACCGCTTCGAGGCCCGGCTCGCCCGCCTCGAATCGCGACGCCACCCCGGCCCGCCATGACCCCGCCCCCCGTGATTCCCGCTCTGCCCTAGTCACCGTTCACCGTTCGCCAGTCACTTCCTGAATGCGTTTCCGCGTCGCCACCCGACTTCTCGACATCCAGCGCGTGCTCGTCCGGCACGGGCTCGACGAGATCATCCTCGCGACGCACCTGTTCCGGCCGCTGCGCTACGCGTTCTACCTGTCGCCCGCGACCTGGTTCGAGCGACGCAAGGGCGGACCGCGCGCCGAGCGTATCCGGCTCGCGCTCGAGGAACTCGGCCCGATCTTCGTCAAGTTCGGCCAGGCGCTGTCGACGCGGCGCGACCTGCTGCCCGCGGACCTCGCGGACGAACTCGCGAAGCTGCAGGACCGCGTGCCGCCGTTCCCGGTGGACGAGGCGAAGGACATCATCGCGCGCGCCTACGGCCGGCCGGCCGAGGAAGTCTTCGAACGCTTCGACGACGAGCCGCTCGCGGCCGCGTCGATCGCCCAGGTGCACACGGCGCGGCTGCGCAGCGGCGAGGAAGTCGTGGTGAAGGTCGTGCGGCCGGGCGTCCGCGCGAGGATCGAGCGCGACCTCGAGGTGATGTACGTGCTCGCCCAGCTCGCGCGCGACTACTCGCGCGAGGGATACCGGCTGCGTCCGGTCGAGGTGGTCACCGAGTACGAGCGCACGATCATCGACGAGCTCGACCTCATGCGCGAGGCGGCGAACGCGGCCCAGCTCAAGCGCAACTTCGACGGGTCCGACCTGCTCTACGTGCCGGTGGTGTACTGGGACTACTGCCGCTCCGACGTGATGGTGATGGAGCGCATCCACGGCGTGCTCGTCAACGACATGGAGGAGTTGCGCCGGCGCAGAGTCAACATCGAGGTGCTCGCAGAGCACGGCGTCGAGATCTTCTTCACGCAGGTGTTCCGGCACAACTTCTTCCACGCCGACATGCATCCCGGCAACATCTTCGTGCAGACGGAGGAGCCGGAGCGCCCGGTCTACGCGGCCGTCGATTTCGGCATCGTCGGCACGCTCGACGGTCGCGACCAGCACTACCTGGCCGAGAACTTCCTCGCCTTCTTCGACCGGGACTACAACCGCGTCGCACGGCTGCACGTCGATTCGGGCTGGGTGCCGGCGGAGACCCGGATCGACGAGCTCGAGGGTGCGATCCGCACGGTCTGCGAGCCGATCTTCAACAAGCCGCTCGCGGAGATCTCGTTCGCGCAGGTGCTGATGCGGCTGTTCGAGACCGCACGCCGCTTCGACATGCGAGTGCAGCCGCAGCTGCTGCTGCTGCAGAAGACGCTGCTGCAGATCGAGGGGCTCGGGCGCCAGCTCTACCCGCAGCTCGACCTGTGGAAGACGGCACGGCCGATCATGCAGGAATGGGCGTCGGAGCGCTTCAGCGGGCGCAGCTTCGCCGAGCAGTTCCGCCGCCAGCTGCCCGACATCAACGAGGCGATCCGCACGCTGCCGCAGGTGCTGCAGCAGTTCGTACAGAAGGCGAGCGAGGGGACCCTGCGGATCCGCATGGACCAGACGCCCTACGAGGAGCTGCGCCGGGAGATCCGCGAGAGCGCACGCCGCCGCGACCAGACGCTCGTCGGCGTCGCAGGACTCGTCGCCGGCATCGGCTGGCTCGCCGTGCGCCCCGACTGGCTGCCGGGCGTCGTCCTCGTCGTCGCCGGCCTGCTCGTCGCCCTGCTCGCGCGCCGCTGACCCCGAGGTCTCGCGCGCAGGAATGCGCAGCACGACGATCGTGGTGTGCACTGCGGGCATGTGGTGATGCGCCGTGCGAGTGCGCGCGTCCGCGCGAGGACCCGGTCAGCCGCCGTCGATCAGCGTGGAGTAGCTGAACCGCGCTCACCGCGCCGCCGGCTCGATCCACGTCGCGAGCGCGCGCGCGCAGAGCTCGCCTTCACCGTCGAAAATCGCCGTCCCCGCCCGATGCTTGCGACCTTCGCCACCGAGCCGCCAGCCGATGACCGTGCAGGGCGCGCCGACGCGCACGCGGCGGTCGACGTGCGCCTGCAGCTCGCCGAGCACCATCGTCCGCGGCCGATCCTCGATCGCCGCGAAGTAGCCGGGACAGTCGAGCGCGGCCCAGTGAAACTCGACCGCGACCTTGCCGTCGCCGCCGTCGAGGTCGTCCGCCGGCAGCCAGGGCGCCGCGACGAGCCCCGAGTCGAGCTGTCCCGGGAAGATGCGCAACCCGTCGCCGCGTCGCCGGTGCGGCCCGCAGACGAAGCAATCCGGGAACGAGTGCTGCTTGAACCCGACATAGTGCTGCGACGCCCACACGGCCTGGACATACGGCGGCGCGGCCGGCACCTCGAGCGAGAGCGGACCGTCGGTCCGGGTGCCCCTCGCGACCGGACGGTCGCCGTCGTGCAGTGCGAACGAACCGGGGCCGTCGCCGGGCCGCAGCTCGAGCGGCCGGTCGAGCGGCGGCGGCGCGAGCAGCCTCACGCGCAGGTCGTCGCCCGCCGCTACGGCGAAGAGCCCGCACACGTAGCCGCCGTTGCCCGAGCCCGGCGGGCCGTTGAACCGGGACGCGATCGTGACGCTGGTCATGTCATGCCTCCGCGTCGGTGCAACGCCAGCAGGCGTCGAACTGCGGCTCCGCGAGTTCACCGCAGCGAGCGCAGCGCCAGCGGGGACCCTCCGGCGCGGGCGAGCTGCGCCGGAAGTCCTCGACGATGCCGCGCGCGCGCAGGGCCTCGCCGTTGCGAACCACCCAGAGCTCGGGCCAGCACTCGACGAACGGTATCTCGCCCAGCACAGACCCCAGGTTCTCGTTGCGCACCAGGCAGGCGATGCCCGCGGCCTCGAGCAGGTTGCGCAGGTGCGCGATCTCGACGATCGAATCTGCCGTGTGCACCTTGCGCACGTCGTGAATCTCCCTCCGCCCTCGGCGCCGGGTCCGTCGGCACGGAACCGTCGGTTCCGCCCGGCTCGCCGCGCCTTTAGCATTGGCGTATGCCAAGCCTCGACCCCGCGTCCGCTACCTTACTTTCCCGGCGTCTCCCGGCAAAGCGCGCCTTCATCACCGGTGGCGCCAGCGGTCTCGGCCTGGCCATGGCGGGCCTGCTCGTCCGCGACGGGTGGACGGTCGGACTGCTCGACCTCGATGCCGCCGCATTGCGCGAGGTCGAGGCGCGGCTCGGCGCCGACGGGCCCGGCCGCGTCCACGGCTACTGCGGGGACGTTGCCGACGCGGGGTACGTCGCGCGTTCCATCGAGGCGTTCGTGGCGGCGCACGGTGGCCTCGACCTGCTGGTGAACAACGCCGGTGTCGCAGTCGCGGGTGCCATCGAGGCTACGCCGGTCGAGGACTGGCGCTGGATCGTCGGGATCAACCTGCTGGGCGTCGTCTGGGGCTGCCGTGCGGCCGTGCCGGTCATGAAGCGCCAGGGCGGCGGACTGGTGTTCAACGTCGCAAGCTCGGCGGGTTTTGCGGCGGCGCCGCAGATGGCAGCCTACAACGCCACCAAGGCAGCGGTGATCGCGCTGAGCGAGACGCTCGTAAGCGAGCTTGCGGGCACGGGGATCCAGGTGACGGTCGCGATGCCCGGCTTCTTCCGCACGCACCTGCTGGACCACATGCGCGCCCCTCCCGAGGAGAGCCGGCTCGCGCATGGCCTGATGGACAGTTCGGGTCACGATCCCGACGAGGCCGCGCGCGCGCTGCTCGCGGCGGCGGCGGCCGGTGCCACCTACGTCGTGTGGCCGCAGGAGTATCGGCTCGCCTGGCGTCTCAAGCGCTGGTTCCCGCGCTGGTTCCTCAGGCGAGTACAGGCCTTGCGCGACGCCCAGGTGCAACGGGCGGATCGATCGCGAGGATGAAGCGCGTGTAGATCTCCGGCAGCCGGTCCAGCACGACTTCCTTGCCGAGCATGTCGCCCTGCGCGATCGCGGTCCGCAGCACCGAGAGCGACAGCGCTTCCATTGCTTCCGACGCGACCGGCGAATAGCTCAGGTGCCAGGGCTCGACCGCCGGGCCGCCGCGGTCCGAACGGTACGGACGGAAGAACCCGAATCGTCCCATGTGGCAGTCGAGCCACTCCGTGAGCCGGGCGAACACGCCGTCGACCGCGTACTCCTGCGGCACGAGCTGGACCTGGTACCCGGGCGGCATCGTCGCGGTGTCCACGACGTCGAGGTCCGTGCCCCAGTGGTGGCGGCTGCCGCCCGGGATCGCGGACCAGGCGAGTATCGCGTCGACGAGCTCGGCGTCGCCGAGCCGCGCATGCTCCAGCAGCGTGCCGTCGCGCGCGTGCAGCGGCCGTTCGCCGCGCCACTTGCGGTTCCACAGCAACAGCTGACGATCGAAATCCCGGTAGCTCGAGACGGCCTGCAGGCCGATGCCGGCGGCGCGTGCGGCGTCGCGCATGGCGAGGAACGCCGCCACGGCCTCGTAGTGCAGGGTGCACTTCGGCTCGTCGAGCTCGATGACGTGCGTGCGCGCCCGACCGGTCAGTTCGAGCGCATTCATGCCGTCCAGGCCATGGGGTCAGGTGTCGGGATTTTTTGCATTCCGCGCCGCGGGCGAGAACCGCCGTGCGTACCGGCAGTCTACGGGGATATGATGCCCCCGGAACCGCTGCCGCGCACAACTAGAAGACCAGGGGCACGGACACGCACACGATGACGGGTCGGGGACTCAAGCTGCGTTACATGCTGGCCGTGCTGGTCGCAGGCCTGCTGGTGACCGCCGTGGTCGCGACCACGACCGCATTGACGGCCAGGCGCGAGGCGGCGCACCTGCATGCGGCGCTCGACGAGATCGCGGCGCTCGGCGGCCACGGCGCGGGTGCGCGGAGCGCGGACCTGCGCGCGCAGGTCGAGCGCGCCATCGCCGACAACGACACGCGCAACCTCGCGCTGGTCGTCATCGCCGGCCTGCTGCTCACCGGCGCCGCGTGCTGGATCACGGGCACCCTGATCGCGCGGATCGACCGGGCGCTCGATGCGCTGATGGCGAACGCGCAGATGATCGGCCGGGGACGTCATGCGGAACCCGTGCCGGTGAGCGGCGTACCCGAGGTGGCCTCGCTCGAGCGCTCGCTGGAACAGATGCGCCAGGCGCTCGCGAACACGACGATCTCGCGCGACTTCCTCGACGAGGTGCTGAACGGCATGAGCGACGCGGTGCTGGTCATGGCGCCGGACGGTCGCATCCGTACGGCGAATGCCGCGGCCGTGCGTCTCTTCGGCATGGAAACCGGCCTCACCGGCACGCCTTTCCGCGACCTCGTCGCGCCGGAGCACGTGGCGACCTTCGACCTCGAGCGGCTGGCCCACGAGCCCGGCGAAACCGTCGTGCGGACTCAGCGCGGCCAGACGATCCCCGTTTCCGTCAACATCTCGCCGCTCGGCAGCGCCGCGGGCCGCGGCACGATCGTCGTGCTCCGCGACGTGACCGACCGCAAGCGCGCCGAGCGCCGCATCCGTTACCTCGCGCGCTTCGACACGCTGACGAAGATGCCGAATCGCATGCAGTTCCAACACATGTTGCACCAGGCGATCACGCGCAGCACCCGGCTCGGCAAGGGGCTCGTGCTGCTGTACGTCGACATCGACAACTTCAAGGAGGTCAACGACACCTTCGGCCACGAGACCGGCGACAGGGTGCTCGAGACCCTGAGCGAGCGGCTGCTGCGCGTGCTGCCGCGCGAGGCGACCGCGGGGCGGCTCGCGGGCGACGAGTTCGCGATCTTCGCGGAGGGGATCGAAGGCGCGCAGGTTCGTCACGACCAGGCCGGCGACCTCGCGCGACTCGTGCTGAACGAGATCGGCAAGCCGCTGCACCTGCCGGGGCAGGAAATCGACGTCACCGCGAGCATCGGCGTCGCGTTCGTGCCCGAGCACGCGGACAACGTGATCGACCTGATCCGCAACGCCGACGCGGCGATGTACCACGCGAAGCGCCAGGGCAGGAACTGCCACGTCTACTACGTGCCCGAGATGAACGCCGCCGCGGTCGAGCGCCTGCTGCTCAAGAGCAAGCTGCGGCGGGCGCTCGAGCGGGACGAGTTCCTGGTGCGCTACCAGCCCAAGGTCGACCTCGCGAGCAGCGAAGTCGTGGGCGCGGAGGCGCTGCTGCGCTGGCGGCTGCCGGGGCACGGCGAAATCGCGCCTTCGCAGTTCATCCCGCTCGCCGAGGAATCGGGACTCATCAGCGACATCGGCGCGTGGGTGCTCAACCAGGTGTGCACGGACTACGCGATATGGCAGGAGAAGGTGAGCGATCCGGGCCGGATCGCGATCAACCTGTCGCTGCAGGAGCTGAGCCAGGCGAGCTTCATCCCGAACTGCCGGTCCGTCTTCGAACGCCATCGCGTGGCCGCTTCGCGGGTCGAGCTCGAGATCACCGAGACCACTCTCATGCTCGACGCCGAGCGCACGCTGCCGCTGCTCGACGAGCTGCGGGCCATGGGCGTCCACCTCTCGATCGACGACTTCGGCACCGGCTACTCGAGCCTGAGCGCGCTGCAGCAGTTCCCGATCAGCACGCTCAAGATCGACCGGTCGTTCGTGACCAATGCCGCGACCGACCCGGACGACGCGACGATCGTGCGTACGATCATCGAGATGGGACGCAGCCTCGGCCTGCAGGTGATCGCCGAGGGCATCGAGACCGACGAACAGCGCTACTTCCTGCTGCACAGCGGCTGCCAGCTGGGCCAGGGCCGGCTGTTCGGCGAGCCGATGGCGAGCGCCGCCTTCCTCGAGCTGCTGGTGCGGCAGGAAACCGGCGAATACCCGGTCCTGAAGCTGCCGGCCTGAGCGCGGTTCGCAGGCACGTCGGGCCGATCGTCGAGACGTACGCACGCAGCGCGCACGAGCCGGCGATCGTGTTGGTCACCCTGCCCGGCGAGCGGGGCGAACCTCGATCATTCCGGCGCCGCCGCCGCGTTCGCAGCCGCCGTGCGCACGCGCGCCACGACGTCGTCCACGACCTGCGCGCTCGCCCGTTCGAACGCGTCGATGATCGCGGGGCGGCGATTCTGCGTGGCGACGACGCTCGCCTCACTCACGAAGCTCACGAGGCGCTCCGCGCGACGCGAGTCGATCACGCTCGCCTGCAACAGCACGTGGACGGTCGGCGCGGCGGCAGCCGCAGCGGCGGTCGCTTCGAAATGGCGCAGCTCGACGTCGAGCAGCAAGTCCGAGGGCCCGCGCGCCGGGGCGGCGAACACCCCGCCCCTGAAGCCTCCGCTCGCCTGGAACGACGCGACGAGCAGCTGCTGCAGCATCTGCGGCGCGGGCTCCGACCAGCGCACGCCGGTGTAATAGTCGAAACGGCTGCCGCCGGGCGCGATCGCGATGCGCTCGGTGTCGAGCGATTCGGCGGCACGTGGTCGACCGATCGTCAGCGCCAGCGCCTTGCCCGGCGCGGCGGCCGCGGGAACGCCGCCGCCCGTGGGGGGGGCCGGCGCAGCCGCGGCCGCTGGCGACGGAACGGCGCGCAGGCCGAGCCGGTACACCTCCGCGGCCGGTGACTTCGACTGCAGCAGGCCGCCGCACCCGCCGAGCGGCGCCCCGCATGCAACCACGGCCACCGCCACGAAGATCGCGCGGCCGCGCCCGGAGAATCCCTCCGCCTGTCTCATTGCGGCATCTCCACGCCAGTTTCCTCTGCCTCGAGCAGCAGGCTCGAGGGGCGTTCGCGCAC
>CAVQQX010000154.1:0-10554 GCA_963714645.1 uncultured Gammaproteobacteria bacterium | reverse complement strand
CCGCGCCGCCTGGCGGTGCGCGTGCGCCGGCTGGCCGCGAGGCAGCCTGACCGGACGCTCGAAAAGCGCGGCCCGCCCGTCAAGGCCGCCTTCGACGCGGACGGGGCCCCGACGCCGGCGGCGTTCGCCTTCGCGCGCGGCTGCGGCGTCGACGTCGACGCCCTCGAACGCATCGACACCGCCAAGGGCCAGTGGCTGGTGTTCCGCGGCACCGAGCCGGGCGCGCAGACGGTCGACCTGTTGCCGGCGATCGTGACGACCGCGCTCGATGCGCTGCCGATCGCCCGACGCATGCGCTGGGGCGCGGGCGAGGCGCAGTTCGTGCGCCCGGTGCACTGGGTCGTGCTGCTGTTCGGGCGCGCGGTCGTGCCCGCGGAAGTCCTGGGTTTGCATACGTCGAACGTCACGCACGGCCACCGGTTCATGGCGCCACGTCCGATCCGGCTCGCGACTCCCGCCGGCTACGAGCGGCGGCTGCAGCAACGCGGGCGCGTGCTGGCCGACGCATCGTTGCGCCGGGAGGCGATCCGGCGTGGCGTCGTCGCAGTCGCCGAATCGGTCGGGGGCGTCGCGGTGATCGACGACGCGCTGCTCGACGAGGTAACGGGCCTGGTCGAGTGGCCGGTGCCGCTCGCCGGGCGCTTCGACGCGACGTTCCTCGAGCTGCCGCCCGAAGTGCCGATTGCGACCATGCAGGAGCACCAGCGCTACTTTCCCGTTCGCGACGGCGACGGACGGCTGATGCCCTGGTTCGTCACGGTGAGCAACATCGAGAGCGCCGACCCTGCGCAGGTCGTCGCGGGAAATGAACGCGTCGTGCGTCCACGGCTCACGGATGCAGCCTTCTTCTACTCGACCGACCGCCGCACGCGACTCGATGCGCGCTGCGAGGAGCTGCGCCGGGTGACGTTCCAGACGCAGCTCGGATCGCTGTATGACAAGTCCCAGCGCGTGCGTGCTTTGGTTCGGACCGTGGCGCATGTACTCGGCGGCGACGCAACTCTGGTCGATCGCGCGGCGACGCTCGCCAAGTGCGACCTGCTCACGAACATGGTGGGCGAGTTCCCCGAGCTGCAGGGGCTCATGGGCCGTTATTACGCGCAGCACGACGGCGAGCCGGCGGAGGTGGCAGAGGCCCTGCGCGAGCAGTACCTGCCGCGGCACGCCGGCGACGAACTGCCCGCGACCCGGGCCGGCATGGTGCTATCGATCGCCGACAAGCTCGACACGATCGCCGGCATCTTCGCGACGGGCCAGAAACCCTCGGGCACCCGCGATCCGTTCGGGCTCCGTCGCGCCGCGCTCGGCGTGCTGCGCATCTCGATCGAGCGCGCACTCGAGCTCGACCTGCAGATCCTGATCGCACAGGCAGTCGATGCCGCACGCGCGGACATGTCGCGGGTCGCAACGGAACAGGGCAAGCCGCTCGCGGCCGCCGACGTCGAGGCGCTGCGCCGCGAGGTCTACGACTACGTGATCGAGCGGCTGCGGGCCTATTACGTCGAAGGCGGCGCCGGCATCGCGGTGACTACCGAGATGTTCGATGCCGTGCTCGCGACGCGACCCGCGTCCCCGCTCGACTTCGACGCACGCCTGCGCGCGCTCGTGGAGTTCCTGCAGCTGCCGGACGCTGCCAGCCTGGCGGCGGCCAACAAGCGAATTGCGAACATCCTGCGCAAGTCCGACACGGCCGTGGATGAGGCGTTCGACGCCGACCGCCTGGTAGACCCGGCCGAGCAGGTGCTGGCCGAGCAGGTCGCGGCGATCGCCAGGCAGGTGGAACCGCGGTTCGGCGCGCGCGACTACACCGTGGCGCTGCAGCAGCTCGCCGCGCTGCGTCCGGCGGTCGACGACTTCTTCGATTCGGTCATGGTGCTCGCCGACGATGCGGCCCTGCGCGCGAACCGGCTCGCCCTGCTGAAGCGCATGCGCGGCCTCTTCATGCGCGCGGCCGACCTGTCGCGACTGCCCGGCTGAGGCCAGGGACGCAGACCCGATGCAGTGGCTGCGCTCACTGGTGTTCACGATCCTGCTGTTCCTGGTCACGGCCGCGTTCGGCGTGATCGTGCTCGTCGCCGCGTGCCTGCCGCTCTCGCTCGAACGTCGCTATGCAATCCCGCGCGCATGGGGTCGGCTGCTCACCTGGCTCGCGGGCGTCGTCTGCGGCCTGCGCTACACGGTCGAAGGTCGCGAGCACCTGCCGGACCGACCGTTCATCTCGCTCTGGAAGCACTCGTCGGCCTGGGAAACCATGGCCCAGATGTTCGTGGTGCCGCCGGCGTCGTGGCTGCTCAAGCGCGAGGTGATCTGGATTCCGATCGTGGGCTGGGCGGTGCGCACTTACCGACCCATCGCGATCGACCGCAGCGCGGGACACTCGGCCGTGAACCAGGTCGTCGTGCAGGGGCGCGAGCGCCTCGCCTCGGGCATGGGCGTCATCGTCTACCCGGAAGGGACGCGTGTGGCGCCGGGAGAGACGCGCAAGTACGGCATCAGCGGCGCGCTGCTCGCCTGCGAGACCGGGGCGCCGATCGTGCCGATCGCGCACAACTCGGGCTATTTCTGGCGGCGTCGTGGCCTGCTCAAGCAGCCTGGCACGATCCGCGTCGTGATCGGGCCGCCCATCGATCCCGCCGGACTCTCGCCGCGCGAACTGAACGAGCGCGCGCAGCAGTGGATCGAGGCCAAGGTCGCCGAAATCGTGGCACAGCCCGACGGCATGCCGCGCTGATCAAGCAGGCGGCCCGTCGCAGCGAACGCGACGTCGGTCCGACTCGAGGAGCGCTCAGCCGCCGGACGGTTTCTGGCAGCCCGCCTTGTACGCCTCGTCCATGATCTGCGCCATGTCGAACGTGACAGGAGTTCCGGGCGGCGCCTGCCGTGCCTGCTCGAGCGGCGCCCTGAACGCCTGGCAGTCGGGGCGATCCTCGAGGTAGCGAAGCAGCGTGGCAGCCTGCTCGGCCGGCGTCGCAGCGGGCCTCTCGAGCGCCGGCGCGCTCGCTGCGGGCATGGTGGCCGCGTGGTCGTCGCGGTCAGCGGCGACCGGAGCCTCCGTTCCCGTTTCGGTCGTCGGTTTCTTTGCGCACGCACCGAGCCCGAGCGCGGTGGCGAGGACGAGGCAGGTCATCGAATTCAGACGCATCGGCGGCAGTCCTCCTCGATCGGATGGAGCAGGGTGCCTGCCGCGCTTCGCCGGCACCATCGCGGAAAACCGTGGTGCGTCGAAAACCGTGGCGCGTCCACGGGCGGTGGCGCGACGGGTCGCCTTTTGATGCTGCTCGCGTCGCGACGCGAACGACTGCCGCCGCGCGCCTCACTTCCGTGACAACTACACCTCGATCGCAGCGGTCCGCGCGCGTGTCGGCGTGAACTGACGTTGCAAGGGCCGTCATCGATGCTTCCTGTGCTGCGCGCGTGCACCTATGGTGCGTGCCTGATGAACCAAGGAGGGAACCATGGCACAGGCACGAGGCAAGACGCGCAAGGGCGCAACCGGCAAGAGCCCGGCGAAGCGGCGGGCGGCGGGTCGCAGCGGCGCACGGGATGCGATCTCGCTGTTGAAGGCGGACCACCGCCAGGTCGAGCAGTGGTTCGAGCAGTTCGAGAAGGCGCGCAAGGACGACCGCAAGGTCGAACTCGCGTCGAACATCTGCGCGGCCCTGCGCGCGCACACGACGATCGAGGAGGAGATCTTCTACCCGGCGTTCATCGAGGCGACCGGTGAGAAGGACCTCCACCACGAGGCGAAGATCGAGCACGAGGGCGCGAAGCGCCTGATCGACGAGATCGAGGCTTCGGGGCCCGAGGACGACTACTACGACTCCAAGGTGAAGGTGCTGTCCGAGATGATCAAGCATCACGTCAAGGAGGAGGAGCAGCCGGGCGGCATGTTCGCCCACGCGCGCGACTCCGACATGGACCTGCCGGCGCTCGGCGAAGCCATGGCGGCGCGCAAGGCCGAACTCACCTCGGCGACGCGTGGCGGCCGGCCACGCAGGAACGGTCAAAGACTGGGAGTTACACGGCCAATTACTCGTCACGGATCCTACGAAGACATGCAGACAGCGACACGGGAGCGGCGTGAAGCCTAGGCAGGTGCGGATGGCTCGGCCAAACCGCGCCTGAAGTCCTCGACCCAGACGGTCGCGATGTCCAGCGGTTCCTCGAACAGCGAAAGGCCCGCCGCGACCTGTACAGTTAAGGAGTCTCGCTCACGGGCGTCATTCAGCACGGCCAAAAGTGATTCAGTGGCGTTAGCTCTCAGCACCGCCTGCGCATGCTTGCCGAGCAGTCGGGCGCCGGCGCGTTCGCGGTCGTAACCGACGGACTCAAGCAGGGTGCCTTCATACAGGCGCTCGCCGAGCGCTTCGCCATAGCGGCGCAAGACCAAGGAGAAGTCCAGGGCGTCCTTTCGCGTCTTGCTACGCCGGTCGAGCCACGCGAAAAGCTTCAACGCCGCGAGACTTGCCATCGAGCAGACCGGTACGACGAGGCCGTCTGCTACCTCGACGTGTAATGCATGCTCGAGCGCCTCATGATAGCCCATGACATTCATCACCGTGTGCCGGTGAGGGGGCCAGGCGACAACCGACGTCGCGCCGGCGACCTCGCCGAACGGCACGAGATCGATCCGGTACACACCGTCGAACAATAGGGATTGCTGCTCTGCCTTCGATTCCGCGAACCGCCCTGAGTCCGTCAGGGTCGCTTTCACGCGGTCGAACTGTGACCAGTCCGACACCATGACCGCGAAATCGAGATCGCTCGTGGCTCGCTCCGGGTCGAACCCATGGAGGTGGTACAGCACAATGTCACGGGCCATCGCACCGGCAACGAATATCGGAATTTCGAGCCCGTCGGCACAACCGATGACGGTGCGCAGGACTTCGATGGTTAGCGGATCGACCGGCCGCTCAGGCGGGATGATTGATGGCCGCAACTATCTTTTCTCGTAGCAAGTCAGCCGTCTCGCGGTTACGCGGGTCGAGTGTGGCCATCAGGTCGGCGTAGACGAGGGGTGTCGGAACCAGATCCGGTTCGTCGACATCGGGCGGGAAGTTCCAGAACGCCTCCAGGACCTCTATCGGTCCCTTCGGATCCAAGCGCCAGCGGTATCGCTCGGCGAGCTCCCTTAGTGCAGGGCCGGCCATCACATCCTTGAGATACAGCGTGAATGCCGCTGGACGCAGGTGACGTGTCAGGCGCTGCGCCGCAACCTCGCCGCCCCAATACGCGCGAGCGTCAGCCAGATCAGCAGTCTTCCACCAATCGGGGTCCGCGGCGGCAAATCGCATGGCCCGGAGCTTTGGACGTAACACCGTTGGATACAGTGCAACCCACTGATCGAACAGATGCCCTGGCTCGACGGGTTGCCAATGACGCGGCTTTCCCACGATCAACTTCTGGTCACGAAGGTCTTGGAACACCCGACCGACGGCACCAAGGGCCACATCCGCTTCGCTTGCGATCTCCCTGTACGTGGCGGTCCAAAGATTCGGGCGGCACAGCAATGCAAAAATGACGCGCACGGCGGTCGGCGTGGCGACCTGGCGAGCGGTTTCCTTATCCCCCTCCGGGAGAGCGCGCCGTCCCTGCACCCAGACAAACAAGCCCGGAAGTCGCAGGTGCGCGTTGCCAGCGGCATCGATGAACTGCGTGTTCAGTTCGGTTCGACAGAGGTCCGCGAGCTTATTAGGCATGCGCCGGGTGATTAGCACCGCCCGGTCTCCGTGCGGCCTTGCCAACGCGGCGGTTCTTACGACTGTTTCGTCGACTTGTGCCCGGACTTGTCCCCAGAGGTCCCAGGTTTGCTGGTGGTGCTTGAGTGCGATCGGTATGCCAGCCCCCGGGTGCCGTTCCGTCTCGAATGGCGGGAGTTCCGCAGTGACCCCCACGGCCGCCTCGAGCGCAGCCAATGCTTGATCCAGAAGCATCTCGCGAGCATTGCCTTCCGACATCGCGTTCATAATACACGCGCGTTCAGTCATAGTGAACAGACGGCGTGAATGAACATGCGTTGTCGCGCATCACGCCACTTGGCGGTTGAGCTGTGAGTTTAAAACTCGTCGGCTACGTTAACAGTTAACCCGCTTCTGAAGCCACGCTGTTCAGAACAGAAGCGCGTTCATTCTGCGTGAACACGTAAATTTTATGAACATTGCCAGCCTAGCAACCACCGGAGGCTTGTTAACAGGCTGTTAACCCCGCCTTGGTCCTGCAGATCCCCGCCTACTGCCCGCAGAACATGTGGAAAGCGTTGCAGCGTCACCCCTCTCCCATCACCGGCTTTGTGAGGCTACCCCGCAAGGGGAAAGACCTTAACTGGAAGTTAAGTAATTCAACTGGAGAACGATTCAACTGGAGAACGAGAGGAGCAAGATCACATTCGACAAGTCCAAGGCGTCGCGCATTGCTACCGCGATCGGTGATTGCCTTGACAAGGGCGGACACGTTTCCGCGATCAAGGACCGACTGGCCGCAGAGTTCAAGGGCTTGCCGCCTTACAGCCTGAAAAGCGCCGGCGGAATCGCACAATATCCTGAAATATAAGAGTTTTTTCGGCGGAATTGAGTCAAATCAAATCATGACAATAAAGTCACGGCTCATGACTCCCTACACCGGCGCCTCGCTCAGACGTCGAGGTTCGACACGAGCAGCGCGTTGCGCTCGATGAACTCGCGCCGCGGCTCGACCTCGTCGCCCATCAGGGTCGAAAAAAGTTCGTTGGCGGCGTGGGCGTCCTCGATCCGCACCTGCACGAGCCGGCGTGACTCCGGGTTGATCGTCGTCTCCCAGAGTTGCTCGGGGTTCATCTCGCCGAGCCCCTTGTAGCGCTGGATCGACTGGCCGCGCCGGGCCTCGTCCAGCAGCCAGTGCATGGCTTCGCGAAACGATCCGACCTCGCGACGGTTCTCGCCGCGGCGCACGTTCGCGCCCGCGCCGAACAACCCCGAGATCGTCCGGGAGAGCTCGGCGATGCGCCGGTACTCGGACGAATTGAAGAACTCTCGGTGCAGGTGCTTTTCGACCGCATTGCCGTGCTCGACGCGTGTCACCACCAGGTGCGGCGGCGCGCCCGGCTGCAGCGTGACCGTGTAGTGCCGCCCGGCGACGGGTGCGGTGTTGAGCATCTGCTCGAGCCGCCGCCCCCAGTCGGTGAGCTTCGCGACGTCCTCGCGGTCGGCGGGCGCCATCCCGGGCAGCAGCAGCATCTGTTCCATGACGTGGAGGTCGTAGCGTCGCGGAGAACGACGCACTGCGTTCTGGATGTCCATGTACTTGCGCGCCAGCGCTTCGAGCGCCTCTGCGGGCATGGGCTCGGCCGTGGCATGCACGCGCAGCTGGGCACCCTCGAGCGCCGAGTTGAGCAGCATCTGGTTCAACTCGACGTCGTCCTTGACGTAGGTTTCGGTCTTGCCCTTCTTGACCTTGTAGAGCGGCGGCTGCGCGATGTAGACGTGGCCGCGCTCGATGAGCTCCGGGATCTGCCTGTAAAAAAAAGTTAACAGAAGTGTCCGAATGTGGCTTCCATCGACATCGGCATCCGTCATTATCAAGATTCGATGATAACGGAGCTTGTCGAGGTCGAGCTCGTCCTTGCCGATGCCACAGCCGAGCGCAGTGATGAGTGTCCCCACTTCGGCGGAGGACAACATCTTGTCGAACCGCGCCCGCTCGACGTTCAGGATCTTGCCCTTGAGCGGCAGGATCGCCTGCGTGCGGCGATCGCGACCCTGCTTCGCCGAGCCGCCGGCCGAGTCGCCCTCGACGATGAAGAGCTCGGACAACGCCGGATCTTTCTCCTGGCAGTCGGCGAGCTTGCCGGGCAGCCCCGCGATATCCAGAGCACCCTTGCGGCGGGTGAGCTCGCGCGCCTTGCGCGCCGCCTCGCGGGCCCGCGCGGCATCGATGATCTTGTTGACGATCGCCTTGGCCTGGACCGGATTCTCGAGCAGGAAGTCGCCGAGCTTCTCGGCCGCAAGCGATTCGACGGTGCCCTTCACTTCCGACGAGACCAGCTTGTCCTTCGTCTGCGACGAGAACTTCGGGTCGGAGAGCTTGACCGAGAGCACGGCCGTCAGGCCTTCCCGCGCGTCATCGCCCGTGGTCGGCACCTTGTCCTTCTTGTTTGCGAGCTCGCGTTCGATGTAGTCGTTCATCGTGCGCGTGAGCGCACCACGAAAGCCGGCGAGATGCGTGCCGCCGTCCTTCTGCGGAATGTTGTTCGTGAAGCAGTACACCGTCTCGGCATACGAGTCGTTCCACTGCATCGCGATCTCGACGCCGACGCCGTCCCGGTCCGCGCGAAACCAGAATATGGATTCGTGAATCGACGTCTTGCTTCGGTTCAGGTAGCGCACGAACTCCCGGATGCCGCCTTCGTGATGGAACATCTCGCGACGCTCGTCGCGCTCGTCGACGAGCTCGATGCGTACCCCGGGGTTCAGGAAAGACAGTTCGCGCAGGCGCTTTTCGAGGATCTCGTATTCGAATTCGATATTGGTGAAGATCTGGTCGCTCGGCTTGAAGCGGATCGTCGTCCCGCGCAGGTCGCTCGAGCCGACGACGGCCAGGGGCGCCACCGGGCCGCCCAAGTGATATTCCTGCTCGTAGCGCCTCCCATCGCGGTGGATCGTCAGGTGGAGCGTCTCGGACAGCGCGTTCACCACGGAGACGCCGACGCCGTGCAGGCCCCCGGAAACCTTGTACGACGAGTCGTCGAACTTGCCGCCGGCATGTAGGACGGTGAGGATGACTTCGGCGGCCGAACGCCCCTCTTCCGGATGGATATCCACAGGAATTCCACGGCCGTTGTCCGAGACGGTGACCGACTGGTCGGCGTGGATCGTGACGGCGATGTCTGTGCAGTACCCGGCGAGGGCTTCGTCGATCGAGTTGTCGAGGACCTCGAACACCATGTGATGCAGGCCGGTGCCGTCATCGGTGTCCCCGATATACATTCCAGGGCGTTTTCGGACCGCGTCAAGGCCTTTTAAGACTTTGATTTTGCTGGAATCGTAAACGTCCGCAGAGGTCATGGGATACCCGGGTATGGGAGGCAGTGGATTATATCAGACGGCTGATTTCGCCGTGTTCCACGTGGAACCTGTGGCCCTCCGGCAGGCGCTGAAACGCGGATTTCCGGGGGTCGAGCGCCGTGACGAACAGCTGGCCAGGAAGGTCACGGATGACTTCCGTGAGCCGTTCCAGGTTGGATTCGTCGAGCTCTGCCGCAGGATCATCCACAAGTAGCGCCACAGTAGGACTCCCTGACCGGTGGTCGCATTGGAGCTGCCCCAGAAGCAGCGCACAGGCGGTCAGCTTCTGTTGTCCGCGTGAGACTCGGTTGCGGGCGAATTCCCCCTCTACGCGCACGGCGAGATCCGCGCGGTGGGGACCGACATGGGTGGTCCCCCCCTCCCGGTCCCGGTGCCAGGCGTGTTCGAGGGCGTCTTTGAGCGATGTATCGGCGGGCCAGCCATCGTGCAGGGTCACCGAGACATCCAGGTCGAGGAGTCGTCGCCCGACCGAGCTGATGTCCGGGTGCAGGGCATCGACGTAACGTCGCCTCGACTCTGCAAGGACCGTCCCGGCCGTCACGAGGTCTCCATCCCACGCGCGTACGACTGTCGCGTCCATGCCCGCGCGTAGTGCGGCGTTTCTCTGTTTCAAGGCGCGCTGATACCGACGCCATTGGTCGACGAACGGTGGTTCCACGTGGAACACACCCCAGTCGAGGAAGCGTCGTCGCTCCTGGGGTCCGCCCTCCACGAGGCGATGAACTTCGGGATCGATTGCCTGTACCGGAAAGATCGTGGCCAGTTCGGCCAGGCTGTGCACGCGCTCCCCGCCTGCCCGGACTTCGAAGCCGTCCCGGCGGTAGGCCACGCCGACCGGCCGCCAGGACGAGCCTCCAGACCGGAGCTGTCCCGTCACTCTGAGCTCCTGCGCGCCTCGACGGATCAGCGTCTCATTGCGGGAGGTACGAAACGAACGGCCGCGGCCGAGGAAGTAGATGGCTTCCAGCAGGCTCGTCTTGCCGGAGGCGTTCGGACCGCTCACGAGGTTCAACCGCGCGTCGAACGAGAGATCCGCAGTTTCCAGGCAACGAAAGTCGCGGATCTCGACCCGATCCAGGCTCATGTGGCGGAAACCCCCGCCTTATCGATGGCCCCTCGCGCGCGGATCGGCAGGCGTCGCGCGCCATGTTCCACGTGAAACGTCCTGCCCGGTGCTAGAGCCGCATCGGCATGACGACGTAGCGGGCCGATCCGTCCTGGGACGATCGAATCAGGCAGCTGCTGTTCCCGTCGGTCAGACCCACCTGTACGTCCGTCCCGTCGACCGCCGAAAGCGCATCGAGGAGGTAATTGACGTTGAAACCGATCTCGAGCTCGTCCCCCTCGAACGAAACCTCAACCTCCTCCTCGGCTTCCTCCTGCTCCGGGTTGTGCGCTTGGATCAGCAGCGCGTTGGGCTTCAATGCAAACCGGATGCCGCGATATTTCTCGTTGGACAGGATCGCTGCACGTTGCAAGGCCTGTCGCAGGTCGT
>CAVQQX010000153.1:0-12460 GCA_963714645.1 uncultured Gammaproteobacteria bacterium | reverse complement strand
GGCGGCATTACGCGTGACGACGACGACGGACAGAGCGCGACACGATGACCATGCTGCTGCTAATGTGCGACGGCCTGCTGATCAGCGGTGACCTTCATGGCGGCGACAACGATGTCGACGGCGGGCTCGATGCCGATATCTGTGTTGACCATCATGTTGTAAAGAGAGCGGTGGGGCCATTCTTTGCCGAAGTAACGCTTTACGAAGGTGGCGCGCTCCTGATCGATGACCTCGACGAGATTGTTTGCTTCAGAGCGAGGGACCTTCCTTGAGATAAGGCGCTCGACCTTGACATCGTGAGATGCGTAACAGAAAACGCTGAACTTGTCGGGGCGATTGCGAAGGATGTAGGGCGAGCCGCGACCCACAATGACGCACTTTCCCTTTGAGCCAGCCTCTTCGATGATCTTTGAGGCGAGGCGAACCATAGCATCTGTATCGAAGAAGCGATTGTCATCGACAGGCAACATGCGCTCGTGACTTCCGCGCCAGAAGACTTTGGCAAGACGGTGCATGAGGGGATCGCATTGTTCGTCATAACGGGCGACGACGGATTTGTCGACAGCGGCGAGCCGCGCAATGTATTCCGTGAGTTTCTGATCGAGCAATTCCCATCCGAGGCGTTTTGCGAGCTGGGCCGCGACGAGGCTTCCACCAGCACCGTACTCTCTCTCGATAGTTATGACGTTGAACACGCTAGCCCCCGGGAAGTTGGATTCAGAGACCTGAGCGGCCGATGTCCGCATGTGGTGCGAGGTTATATACGGAATAGTGGCATTGACGCAAGTGGGAAGCGTGAGATGTTGCAGGTTGTGAAGAATGATGCGCCTTAGGCTTGTGCAGATATTGGTGTTGTTGACCGGGGACCGGATCAGGGCTGCGGATGGGCATTATAGAACGCGGGCAGGACTGAAGGGCAGCCTTGCCGATGCGATCGCGACGATTGCGTCGAGTAGTTAGCTACTTACCTAACAATCGATGTGTATTCCGCATCTGGAGTTTTAGCACGTTGCGGATCATCTGGCACGCCTCTTTGACTTCAGGCACGCGGGTAGGACACCCGGTTGCCGCCGAGCGGCAGGTACACATAGTCCCGGAACCAGGTGCTGAGCGAGATGTGCCAGCGTTTCCAGAAATCCGTGATGGACTGCGCCAGGTAGGGCAGGCGGAAGTTCTGCATCAGGTCGTAGCCCAGGATACGCGCCGAGCCGATCGCGATGTCGGAGTAGCCGCTGAAGTCGCAATAGATCTGGAAGGCGAAGAACCAGGTCGCGAGCAGCAGCGTTGCGCCGGTGTGGATCTCGGGCGAGCCGTACACGTTGTCCACGTAGAGGGCGAGGCGGTCCGCGATCACCACCTTCTTGAACAGACCCCACAGCACCAGCTTGAGACCGCTGGTGATCCGCGCGATCTCGATGCGGTTTTCGCGCTTGAACTGGTCGAGCAGGTGCGTGGCACGTTCGATGGGACCGGCGACGAGTTGCGGGAAGAACACCACGTAGAGCGCGAAGCGTCCGAAGTGAGGCTCGAACCCGTGCGCCCCGCGGTACACGTCCACGGTGTAGCTCAGGGTCTGGAAGACGTAGAACGAGATGCCGACCGGCAGGAGCACGTCGAGATGCGGGCCCAGGTACTCGAGTCCCAGCGCCGAGGCGACCGGGCGCAGGCTGTCGCTGAAGAAATTGAAGTATTTGTAGTAACCGAGCAGGCCCAGCGAGCCCGCGAGCGCGATCGTCAGCCACGCCCGGCGCACGGCCGGGCTGGTCGAGAGGCCGACGCGACGGCCGGCCTCGTAGTTGAGCGCCGTGACGGCCAGGATGTGGAGGCCGTACTGCCACTTCCAGCGCATGTAGAAGTAGTAGCTCGCAACGAGCAGGAACCAGACCCGGAAGCGCTGCGGCAGCGAGAAATAGCCGGCGAAGACCGCCACGAAGAAGACCGCGTATTCGAGCGAATTGAACAGCATCGCGGGCCGGATTTCTCGTCGAGGAGGCTGTCCCGGTGGTTGGATCTGGACGCCGCCGGGGCACCACCGCGGGCAGCCGTGCCACTGTAGTGCCGGATCATGACAGTGGCGTGCAAAGTCGCGCAGCGGCCGGCTGCCGCGCGCGGCGAGTCGCGTGCCGCGGCGTCAGTCGGAGCGATGCGGCGCGCAAAGGACGCCGTTGTTGTACGCGTCCAGCATTTCGTGCAGCGCATCGCCGGCGTCCTGCCACGCGGGCGAGCTGGCGCTCACGCCACTGCCGAGCGGGTAGGCCGCAAGCCACAGGTTGGCTTCACTGACGGCCGTCGCGATGCATTCGGGATTGCTGCCACCGGCCAGGTTCAGCATGGCAGCCGTCAGTTGCCCGTAGAGACTCCAGGTCTTGTCGCCTTTCGGCGGACGCAGCATCAGGTTCCGCGCGACTTCGGCGGTGCGCGAGACACCGCCCACCGTCAGCGTCGGGACGGGCCAGGCCTCGAGATGATTCTTCCAGTAGCCTTGCGTGGCGACCGGCTGGGAGGTGTCCGGCGGCGTGACTGGATCGATCGGACCGACCACGCCCTGGGCTCCTCCGCGGAAGTTCAGCGTGCAGTCGCCGACGAAGTTGGAGTTCGCCGACGTCATCACGATGCCGATGTCCCGCTGCGTGGGCCAGCTGCCGTCCGTGACGAGCAATCCGCCGGCGTTGGTGAAGCGGAAGTCATAGGCCGAAGTCGTGGCGGTCGCCTGCGCCTCGCCGACGTCGACGATGCTGCCCGTCAACAGGGTTCCAGACTTCACGACCTCGAAGGTGAACGGGTCGAGCACGTCGCCGACGATTTCGAGATCAGGGCCTCCCGAGGGATTTCCCCCCGCCACGCTGCACGCGCCATCGACACGCAGGTGGATCGTGAGGGATCGTGGATCGACGATGAAGAACGGATCGGTGTCCGTCGCCAGCAGCCTGAGACCCAGCGGATCGGCGTCGACGTCGAGCCGCATGGTCGCGGCGTCGAACACCAGCGTTCCGGTATTGTCGTAGCTGATCTGCGGAAACCCCGGAACGATGCCCAGCAGATCGGCCAGGGCCGTGGCCGGCAGCAAGGCAGCCGCGATCAGAGGCGCGGCCGTCAATGGGCCCTTGTTGTTCTGTTTCATATGACTCCCAGCTGTTGTTTTGTTCTTCGTTCCGTCATCCCTGGTTTGCCGTCGTGCTCCGCGGGCGGCGACGGCGGCCCACGGCGAATACCGCCATGGCCCCTGAACCGAGCAACCACACTGCGGCCGGCAGCGGCACGAAGACGTCCGCATAGCCGCTACCGCTCCAGGACTGGTTCAGCACCTGGTTCTGGAAATCGCCCAGGGTCGAGTTGCTGACGGTCAGGATCATGCCGCCGAGCGAACCCGAGAGCCCGAGCGCCGCAGGCACGACGCCCGCAGCGTTCAGGAAAACGAACTCGAGCACGCCGCTGCCCGGGCCGCCGGACGAGGCCGCCCAGCCGAATTGCGAGAGATCGCCGCCCAGCAGAAACCTGCCCGTGTCGCCCTCGGTGTAGCCGTCATAGACCACGCCGTAGGGTGAGTCGGGCGACCTGACGTCGCCGAACAGCCGGAACGTTCCCGACGTCACGCAGCCGGGTCCAGGACAGCTCCCCGGCGCGAGGGTCGCCTGCAGCGTGAAGCCGTGATTCGGCGCCGGGTCCGCCGCGGTCGGGTTCGTGACGATGTTCGTCGTGAAACCGGGAACGGCCTCCGTGTACTGCTGGATGTGCCCGGTGATGTCCAGCGTGCCCACGCCTGCGCTGTAGGTGTAGGTGTACTGAGTCGCATCCAGGTAGAAGTCAGGGTAAGTCCGTGTGAGCCCGAGGGACTCGGCGCTGGCCGTGCCCCACAGGCTGAGCGCGGCGGTGACGATGGCGAATACGCATGGCAGCGTGGCCAGCGGCATACGACGACCCACGGGGGAGGTGACGTCGCCTGCGAACTGCAGATCCTTCCCGACCATTGCACGATTCCCCTGGCGTTGGACCGACCATCGTTCGTCCCCGTACCGCTCTGGAGGCTTGCCGTGTCCTGCAGGCGCGATCCGGCGCGTTCTCATGCTTCCTTCTTCCGGGACCCTTATTGCTCGCCTGCGTTACAAGCTTGCGACGTTTTGTTGAACGCGGCGCACCGTCGCGGCACCGGTCCCGCCGATCACGCATCGACGACCTGTCACATCGGCCACGCACCATGCGGGTTCCGAACCAGCTCAATTGCCGCGCCTCGAGCGGCTCGTCGGACACTCGTCATGCACCAGACACGTCGCCGCATTGGTCGTCGCCGACGACACCTGCCTGCGTCAGCGGGGCGTCGTGTTCGCGCTGTCGCCGTCGCCGTGCTCGCGAGCGCAGCCCTGGTGTGCGTCGCGACGGGTTGCAGCAGTCCGGAAAAACGCAAGCTCGCGTTCCTGGCGCGTGGCGACTCGCTGATGTCGGCCCACCAGTACCAGGACGCGCTGCTCGAGTTCCGCAGCGCGCTCGCCATCGATCCGGACGATGCCGCCTCGAACGTGCGCGCGGGAGGCGCCGCGGAGCAGCTCGGAAATTACGCGGACGCGGTGCGGTTCTATCGCGCCGCCATCGATGCCGGGCAAGGAGACATCGCCGCCCGCGGACGGCTCGGCCGGCTGCTGGTACTGGCGGGGGCGCCGGACCAGGCGCTGGAACTGGTCGAAACGACGCTGCAGACCTCACCGGACGATGCGCTGCTGCTGAGCGTGCGAGCTTCGGCCCGGCTCCAGAAGGGCGACCTCGCCGCCGCGCGCGCCGACGCCGAGCGCGCGATCCGGGCCGATCCTGCGTGCGAGGACGGCGCCGTCATCCTCGCCGGCATCCTGCGCAGGGAAGGTCGGCTGGCAGAGGCGGCGACCGTGGTCGAAAACGCCATCCAGGCGGCGCCACGGTCGGTCGACCTGCGGCTGGTCCTGGCGCAGCTGCAGCTCGACCTGAACCGGCCGCACGCCGCCGCCGGGCACATACGTGCCGTCGTGCGCGCGGAACCCGGGCAACTCGAACATACCTACCGTCTGGCACGCCTGCTGCTCCAGATGAACGACGTCGACGGCGCGGAAGCGGCGTTGCGGCGGTACATTGCCGAATACCCCGATCGTGCCGAGGCAAGGCTGGCACTCGCGGACCTGCTGGCGACACAGCGCGGTTCGGAGGTCGCGGACGCCTACGTCGCGACGCTGCGAACCGAGCGTCCGCGAGACACGGCCCTGCAGCTCGGCATCGGGAACCATCTGCTGGCGCGAGGCAGAACGGCCGCGGCCGAAGCCGTGTTCCGCGGGGTGGCGCGCGACCGGGACGCCGGGGCCGACCGCCTGCGAGCCCTCAACCGCCTGGCCGCGATCGAACTGGGACGCGGACGCACGACCGAGGCGGCCGCGTCGATCCGGGAAGTGCTGGAGCGCAATCCGAACGATGCCGACGCACTGATGCTGCGGGCCGAACTGGCGATTGGACGGGGCGATGCGGTCGCGGCCGTCGCCGACCTGCGCACCGTCTTGCGCGATCAGCCCGCTTCGACGCCGGTTCAGCGGGCGCTGGCACGGGCTCATCTGGCGGCCGGTGACGCCACGCTGGCCGAGGAGGCGCTGCGGGCGGCCGTGGCGGGCCATCCCGACGACGTGCCGGCCCGGGTGGAGCTGGCAGAGCTGCTGATCGGACGCGGCGATGCACAGGCCGCGCGTACGCTCGTCGAGGGTCTCGTGCAGGACGACCCGGGCAACGTGTTCGCACTGGCTTTGCTGTACCGGTTGCACACGACCGCCGGCGAGCTGGAGGCGGCCCTCGCCACGGCCGCCCGGATCAGCACCCTGCGGCCGGACCAGTCGCTGGGTTACTACCTCGCCGGCCTGGCGCAATGGCAACGGCACGATCGCGCGGCGGCGGCACGCAGCTTCGAGGCGGCAATTGCGGCGACCCCGACCGACTGGCGACCGTACCTCGGCCTGGCGCAGCTCCAGCTCGAACTGCCGCGACCGGAGGCCGCGCTGACGACATTCGAACGAGGCGTCGAGGCGACGAACCACTCGCTCGCGCTGGTCACCGAACTCGCCACGCTGTACGAGAGCCGGGGTCGCATCGACGACGCCATCGCGCAATACGAGCAGCTGCTTGCGGTGCAGCCGGCCAATCTCGTGGCGGCCAACAACCTCGCCATGCTGATCGCCACGCATCGCAGGGACCCCGCGGGTCTTGCGCGCGCCGCCGAGCTCGCAGAACGGCTCAAAGGCGAGTCGAACCCGGCGCTGCAGGACACGTACGGCTGGCTGCTCCACCTGCGTGGCCAGCACCGGGAGGCGCTGGCGACGCTGTCACGCGCGGTGACCGCCGATCCCGCGACGGCAGTCTTCCGGTACCACCTCGGCATGGTGCAGCGGAAGCTCGGTCAGCTCGAAACCGCACGTTCCAACCTGCAGCAGGCGGTTGCCGGCGACCAGCGTTACGCCGGCCGCGACGAAGCCCTGGCCACGCTCGAGCAGCCTGGATGCCGCGGCGCGGCCGAGCGGGCGTCCGGTCGCCCGTTGAGGTTAGACTGCCGCGCCTGCGAATTCCCGCCTCACACCAGCCAGCCGACATGAACCAACCAAAACGGGCCTTGATCACGGGCATCACGGGCCAGGACGGAGCCTATCTCGCGGAATTGCTGCTCGAGAAGGGCTACGAAGTGCACGGGGTCAAGCGCCGTGCCTCGTCGTTCAACACGGAACGCGTCGATCACCTGTACGAAGACCCGCACCAGCCCGGGCGCCGCTTCGTGCTGCATTACGGTGACCTCACCGATGCCACCAACCTGATCCGCATCATGCAGACCGTGCAGCCGGACGAGGTCTACAACCTCGGGGCGCAGAGCCACGTGGCCGTGTCGTTCGAGACGGCGGAATACACGGCGAATGCCGATGCCCTCGGCACGCTGCGCCTGCTCGAGGCCATCAGGATGCTCGGGCTGGTGGGGCGCACGCGCTTCTACCAGGCGGCGACGTCGGAGATGTTCGGCAAGGTGGCCGAGACGCCGCAGCGCGAGACGACCCCGTTCTATCCGCGCAGCCCCTACGGTGCCGCGAAGGTCTACGCCTACTGGATCACGGTGAACTATCGCGAGGCCTACGGGATGTACGCCTGCAACGGGATCCTGTTCAACCACGAGTCGCCGTTGCGCGGCGAGACCTTCGTCTCGCGCAAGATCACGCGTGGCCTCGCACGCGTCAGCGTCGGCCTCGACGACTGCCTGTACCTCGGCAACCTCGGGGCACGGCGCGACTGGGGTCACGCGCGCGATTATGTTCGAGCGCAATGGCTCATGCTGCAGCAGGACGAGCCGGAGGACTTCGTGATCGCGACCGGCGAGCAGCGCTCGGTCCGCGACTTCGTCGAGGCCGCGGCCGAACGCCTCGGGATGCGTCTGAAATGGGACGGCAGCGGCGTCGAGGAGCAGGGCGTGGACGTCAAGACCGGCCGCACCGTCGTCCGCGTCGACCCGCGCTATTTCCGGCCGGCCGAAGTCGACACGCTGCTCGGCGACGCGTCCAGGGCGCGCGCGAAACTCGGCTGGACCCCGGCGACCAGCTTCGCGACGCTGGTCGACGAAATGGTCGCACGCGACCTGGAGGTGGCACGGCGCGACCTGATGGTGCAGCGTGAAGGATTCCAAGTGCAGCGGTACCGCGAATGAATCGCGACGACGCCATCTACGTGGCGGGGCACCGTGGCCTGGTCGGTTCCGCCCTCGTACGCGCGCTGCGCGCACAGGGCTACGGCAACCTGCTGCTGCCGGGACGGGAACTCGACCTGCGCGACCAGCACGCCGTGGACGGGTTCTTCGAGACGAACCACCCCCGGGTGGTGCTGCTGGCGGCGGCCCGTGTCGGCGGCATCCTCGCCAACGATCGCCGGCCCGCGGAATTCATCCGCGACAATCTGCAGATCGAGACCAACGTCATCGACGCCGCGTACCGCAATGGCGTGGGCAAACTCGTGTTCCTCGGTTCGAGCTGCATCTACCCGCGGCTGGCGCCCCAGCCCTTGCGCGAGGACTACCTGCTGACCGGCCCGCTCGAGCCGACCAACCAGTGGTACGCGATCGCCAAGATCGCGGGGTTGATGATGTGCCAGGCCTATCGCCGGCAGTACGGGTTCGACGCGATCACCCTGATGCCCACCAATCTCTACGGGCCGGGCGACAACTTCGACCTGGAGAATTCGCACGTACTCCCGGCGCTGTTGCGTCGCATGCACGAGGCGAAAGTCGAGGGACGGCCGCACGTGACGGTGTGGGGCAGCGGCGCGCCCCGCCGCGAGTTCCTGCACGTCGACGACCTCGCGGACGCCACGGTGTTCCTGATGGAGCGCTATTGCGACGAAGCGCCGATCAACGTCGGCACGGGCGAGGACGTGGCGATCCGCGAACTCGCCTCGCTCATCGCGCGGCTGGTCGAGTACCGCGGTGCGGTGGAGTTCGACTTGAGCAAGCCCGACGGCACACCGCGCAAGCTGCTCGACGTGTCGCGGCTCCACGCGCTTGGCTGGCGCGCCCGCATCGGACTGGAGGAGGGGATACGCTCGACTTATGCCTGGTACGTCGAGCGAGCCTGACGGCGCCGCGTCGCCGCCACGACGAATCCCAGGCCTGACGTCAGCAGCACGAAGCCCGCGGGCAACGGCACGGGCAGCGGCACGGGCAGCGGTCCCTGCCACGGCAGATTGACGAAGCTTTCGCTGCCGCCGTCGGCAAATCCCTGGACGTGAAGCCCGATGCGCAAGCTGCCGTCGGCGAGTGCGCCGAGCACGTCGTCGAAACCGGCGCCGGGTCGCAGCGAGAGGTACAGCGTGAGCGCCTCGCCCGGGTTCACGCCCATCGGCTGCACCGGTGCATCTGAATCCACCGACAGGCGTTCCGTGGCCCGGAATGGCGGGCTCGCGTCGTTCGCGCCGGGCAGGTTGGACGGTGTCGCACCGATCGAGAACGCCACCCGACCCGGGTCGTTCATCACCCCGACGATCGACTGGAACAGTGTCGCCTCGAAATACACGTCCGCGATCGACGAGACCGCCGGCCCCTCGTTGCGGAAAGTGAAGCTCGCGCCCTCGGGAGCAGCGAGCACGTCGACCCGCATTTGCGCCTCGCCGGTCGTGCAGTCGGTCACGCCGTTGCCGGTGACGCAGTAGAACTCGAGCATGGCGGCAGCGGCCGTGCCGGGCGCGGCGACCGTGCCTGTCAGGCACAGGCACAGCGCCGCCACGCGCAAGCCTCGTCGTGTCACGACGACATCCCGGCGCGGCCGCGCGCACGTCGTTGCAGTGAAGACCACATCTTGATCGATCCGCGTCTGCGAGTTCCCGGCGCGATGCGTCTGGTCACGCGCCGCGTCACCCGGACGGAGCCGCCGACCATTGTTCGTTTGGTCGCAGGCTACATCGTCAATGTGTCATTCATTTGACTTCAGTATGCCGCCCACACGGCGTGCTTCTGCACGACCGGCGCAATGCACTTCACACGACGGTCATCAATGCGCCGTAATCTGATCCATCCCGAAGAGTCGCAGCAGACCGCGATGCGGCCCAGCTCCACCACGATCGTCGCGTCCGAACCGGCCTCGCGCATCGATTCGCGCCTGGCCCTGTGCGGCCCCTTGCCGCTCGTGATCTGGACGCCGATGCCCACCCATCATCAGTCGGCTTTTTTCGAAGCGTTGCGCGCAGCGGGCGTCCGACTCCAGGTGTGCTATTTCGCGCAGGTCAGCGCCGAACGTCGTGCGCTCGGCTGGGACGTCCCCGTGCGCCTGCCCGAGGGTGAGCGTTACGTCTCGCCGACTCTCGCGAGCCTGCGGCTGGTCGGGCGCTGGGCCGACCACGTCCACGTCGTCGGGGGTGCGAATCGACCGTTCCTGCAGGCGCTCGTGCTGGCGTTGTCGATCAAGCGCGTGCCGTGGGTGCACTGGAGCGAACGCGGCACGCCACGTCGCCGCTGGGGTTCGAAGGCGGTGCAACGGCGACTGTACGCCGCACTGGTGAACCGCTGCGGCCTCGGTGCGTTCGCGATCGGCGACATGGCGCGCGACGACTTCGAGCGCTGGGGCATGCGGCGCTGCCGCATCCGGCTGCTGCCCTACAGCATCGCAGGTCTGCAGTCGGATCGAACGACGACGGCACGCCGTGGGTCGGTCCGGTTCATCCAGGTCGGCGAGTTGTGCCCGCGCAAAGGCGTGGACGTGCTGCTGCAGGCATTTGCGCGACTGCACCGGGCGTATCCCGCGACGCGGCTGGAGCTGGTGGGCAGTGGTCCTTCGGAGTCGGAATACCGCGAGCTGGCGGCGACGCTCGGCATCGTCGATGCCGTCGATTTCCGGGGCGCCGTGCCGGCGGCCGCGGTGGCCGATGCGATGGGCGAGGCCGACGTCGTGGTGCTCGCCTCGCGTTTCGACGGCTGGGGCGTGGTGCTGAACGAAGGTGCGTCGCTCGGCAAGGCACTCGTGTCGACCGACGCGACCGGGGCGGCGCAACACCTGATTCGTGTCGGCGAAAATGGCTTCCGCGTCGCGGCCGACGACATCGCGGCACTGCACGACGCACTCGAATGCTACTGCCGCGATCCCGGGCTCGCGACGCTCCACGGACGCCGTTCGGCGCAGATCTTCGAGGACTACACGCCCGCCGCCAACGCGGCGCGGTTGCGTCGAGGGCTCGCTGCACTGCTCGACGGCCGCTGATGCAACCCACACGCCTCGTTCGCAACGCCGGTGCGGCCGCCGCGCAGGTGCTCGTCAGCGGGCTGACCTTGTTCCTGCTCTACCGCTACCTGCTGCAGGCCGTCGGCGTCGAGCGGCTCGGCCTCTGGTCCGTGGTGCTCGCGACGACCTCCGCGGCCCGCCTGACCGAACTCGGTTTCACCGGCAGCGTCGTCAAGTTCGTTGCCGGGCACCTGGGTCGCGGCGACAGGGAGCGCGCGGCACTGGCCGTCCAGACGGCGGTGCTGGCACTCGCGGTGTTCGTCGGTGCCCTGCTGCTCGCCGCCTGGCTGCCGGCGGCCTGGTTGCTCGAGCGCATGCTGCCGGCGTCGTCGCTCCGCGAGGGCCTGCAACTGCTGCCCTATGCGCTGCTCAGCCTGTGGCTCACGACGCTGGCGGGCATCTTTCAATCGGCCCTCGACGGTTGCCAGCGCACGGACCTGCGCGCCACGTTCGCGGTCTCGAACAGCGTGCTGCAACTGCTGCTGGCGCTGGTGTTCGTGCCTGCATACGGCCTGCTCGGACTTGCGGGCACCCAGGTGGCCCTCACGCTGCTGCTGCTGGTGTCGAGCTGGTATTTCCTGCGGCGCGAACTCACGGCGCTGCCGTGGTTGCCGCACCGATGGAGCCAGCCCGAGTTCCGCGCGATGTTCCGCTACGGCCTCCACCTCCAGGTGGCCACGCTGCTGCAGGCCCTGACCGACCCGGTGACCAAGGCATTGCTGGCGAAATTCGGCGGCCTGGCGATGACCGGTTTCTACGAAATGGCCAGCCGGATGCTGATGCAGCTGCGCGGCCTGCTGGTGGCGCCGAACCAGATCGTGGTCCCGGTCATCGCGCAGATTCCGCCCGCCGAGGCCGCGCGCGTCGATGCGCTGTATCGGGACACGTACCGGCTGCAGGCGTACCTCGCGTTGCCGTTCTACGGCGCCATTGCGGCCTCGCTGCCCGCGGTGTCGCGCTTGTGGATCGGGCACCTGGAGCCCACGTTTCTCGTGTTCGCCGCGCTGCTGACCGTCGGCTGGTGGCTGAACGGCTACATCAATCCGGCGTACTTCGCCAATCTCGGTCTCGGCCGTCCCGGACCGAACACGTGGTCGCACGCCACGATGGGCGTACTCAACGTCGCGCTGGGCCTCGCGGCCGGTCTCGCCTGCGGCGGGATCGGCGTCGTCGCGGGCTGGATCGTCGCGCTGGTGCTGGGCAGTTCGCTCGTGCTGATCGAATTCCACCATGCGCGGCGCCTGTCACTCGAGGACGCGCTGCCGCGCGACAACGGGGGACTGGCGCTGGCCTGTCTCGCCGCGATTGCCGCGGCGTGGGGAGTCCAGGCGCTGCTGGCCGACCGGCTGCCGGCGTTGCTCACCTTGTGCCTGGTCGGCGTCGCCTTCGGCGGGCTGATCGCGTACCCCGCATGGCGGCATCCGATGCGCCACCGTCTCGGCGAAATCCTGCGACGCGCGCGCCCCGAAGCCTTCGCCGGGGCCCGTCCACTCGGCCACACGCACGTGAGACGGGCGATTCCCGGCCGCGGCGACGGCGTCGAGGCGAGATTGCCTCCGCGCGCATTCCTGCACTCCCTGGCAGCGGCGCCGGCAGTCGACCCGTCGATCCCGGCGCGACAGCCGCGCGTGTCGATCGTCATGCCGACGTACAACCAGGCCGCGTTCATCGAGCGCAGCCTGTTGTCCGTGCTCAACCAGGGCTACGCGAACCTCGAACTGATC
>CAVQQX010000152.1:0-61762 GCA_963714645.1 uncultured Gammaproteobacteria bacterium | reverse complement strand
TGTTGTAACATTACTTCGACCGACGTATTGCAGATGGCGCGCGAGGCGAGCGCACTCGTGGCCTACAAGACCTATCCGCACGTCGACATGGCGGAGTGCGGCGCGCGGGCCGCACGCTGCCTGCACGACCTGCTGGGCAGGCCGCGTCCGGCGGTCGCTCATGAAACCATCGACTTCCTGATTCCGCTCACGTCGCAATCGACGCTGGCCGAGCCGATGCACAGCATCGCGGCGCTGGCCGCGTCGCTCGAGCAGGCCCCGTTGCTGGTCGTCAACGTGGCGCCCGGCTTTCCTGCGGCCGACGTCGCCGATTGCGGACCGAGCGTGTATGCCTGCGGCTGGGACGCTGCCAAGGCGACCTCCGCCGTGCGGCGCGTGGCGGATGCCGTACGCGCCAGCGAGCCCCGTTTCGCGCTCGAAGTGCATTCGATCGCCCAGGCCTGCGACGTTGCGGCGACTGCCGCGATTCCGCGCGGCCGCCCCGTGGTCCTCGCCGACACGCAGGACAACCCGGGCGGCGGTGGCGACGCGGACACCACGGGCCTGCTCAAGGCGCTGGTCGCCCGCGGCGTCCGCCGCGTGCTGGCAGGCGTGTACTGCGACCCGGCGGCAGCCGCGCGTGCCCACGCGGCCGGCGTCGGCGCCAGCGTTGACCTCGAGCTGGGCGGCCACGCGGGCTACCCCGGGGAAACGCCGCTCGCGGCACGGTTCGAGGTGGCCGGCCTCGGCGACGGTCGCTTCGTCGGGACCGGCCCGTTCTATCGCGGTGGACGCTTCGAGCTGGGACCGATGGCGCTCCTGCGCCTCGCCGACGCCTGGATCGCGGTGGCGAGCCGCAAGCAGCAGGCCGCCGACCAGGCGATGTTCCGGCACCTCGGGGTCGAGCCGGCGGATTTCGCGGTGCTGGCCCTGAAGAGCTCGGTGCACTTCCGTGCCGACTTCGGGCCGCTCGCGAGCCGCATCCTCGTGGTCGATGCCCCGGGCCCCAACGTCGCCGACCCGGCCCGGCTGCCTTTCCGGCGCCTGCGACCGGGCATGCGAGTCGCACGAAGTTGACAGTTCCCTGGGGCAGGTGCGGGAATGGCCCGGCCACGTCGGCCGGCCGGCGGGCTGGCGGGCCGGGCCGGGCCTGGTCCGGGCATATACTCCGGCACGCAGTGCAGGGAGCTGCGCATCCAAACACAAGCAGGGGTGGCCATGGCTGACAAAAAGACGGTCGGAAGCGTTACCTATACCAAGACGGACAAGGAGTACTTCGAGAAGCGCGGCCTGCGGCGCTATGCGCGCGTCTGGTCGCTGTGGGCGCTCGGCGTCGGTGCGGTGATCTCGGGTCACTACTCCGGCTGGAACTTCGGTCTCGCCCACGGCTTCGGCGGCATGCTGATCGCGCTGTTCGTGATCGCCGCGATGTACTGGGGCCTGATCTTCTCGATCGCCGAGATGTCCCCGGCGCTGCCGCACACCGGCGCCGCCTACTCCTTCGCACGGAGCGCACTGGGCCCCTGGGGAGGCATGTTCACCGGCTTGGCGGAGAGCATCGAGTACATCCTGACGCCGGCCGTCATCGTGTTCTTCATCGGCTCGTACATGACGGCGATCTTCGAGACACCCACCGCGGCCCAGCCGCTGTGGTGGGCCGGGGCATATGTGCTCTTCGTGCTGCTCAACCTGCGCGGGGTCGAGCTCTCGTTCCGCGTCTCGGTGATCGTGACGCTCGGCGCGCTCGCGGTCCTCGCCATCTACTGGATCAGCGCGTTGCCGCACTTCGACTTCAATCGCTGGGCGCTCAACATCGGCGTCGGTCCGGACGGTGCCGCGGTCGAACTGCCGGAGGGCGGGGGCTCGTGGCTGCCGTTCGGCATCAGCGGTGCGCTCGCGTCGCTGCCGTTCGCGGTCTGGCTGTTCCTCGCGATCGAGCAGCTGCCGCTCGCGGCCGAGGAATCGTACGACCCCAAGCAGGACATGCCGAAGGGCCTGATCTACGGCATGGCGACGCTGATGGCCTCGGCGCTGCTGATCACGTTCCTGAACTCCGGCGTCGGCTCGGCGACCGCCGAGGGCATGCACGGAGCGTTCTCGCTGGCGACGTCGGCCGAACCGCTGCTCGACGGGTTCCGCGTGACGGCACCGGGCCTGGCGAAGGTGCTGGCGTTCTTCGCCGTGATCGGCCTGATCGCGAGTTTCCATACGATCATCTACGCCTACGGGCGGCAGATCTACTCACTGTCGCGCGCCGGTTACTACCTGCCGTTCATGTCGGTGACCCACGGCACGCACAAGGTGCCGCACATGGCGCTCTACGCCGGCTCCGCGCTGGGGTTCGGCATCATGCTGATCGTCTGGTTCGTGCTGGGCTCGGAGAAGGGCGGGGCGCTGATCGGCGGCACGCTGCTCAACATGGCAGTGTTCGGCGCGATGATCTCGTACGCGATGCAGGGCCTCTCGTTCATCCGGCTGCGGCAGAACATGCCGCACATCGCGCGGCCATACCGCAGCCCGCTCGGGATTCCGGGAGCCGTCGTGGCGATCGTCGTGGCGCTCGTGACGATCTACTACCAGCTGCAGGACCCGGTCTATCGCAACGGCGTCTTCGGGGCCGCGATCTGGTACGTGCTCGGGATGCTGTACTTCGCGATCTTCGGCCGCCACAAGCTCGTGCTCTCCCCCGAGGAGGAGTTCGCACTCACGCGCGGCGAGCACGGCCATCCGGAGAAGGAAGGCTACGGCACGACGCAGCTGTAGGCCGCGGACGCCGTCGACGCGGGCATCGCCATGGAACCCCGGCAAGTCAGGACGGCCGCGGACGCGCGCGCGCTCGTGGCCGAAAGGGACGTGCAGCACGTCAAGGTCGGCGTGTTCGACGTCGACGGCATCCTTCGCGGCAAGTACATCTCGCGCGAGAAGTTCCTCTCGGCGCTCGACAGCGGCTTCGGCTTCTGCGACGTCGTGCTGGGGTGGGACTGCCAGGACCAGCTCTACGACAACGTGAAGTACACCGGGTGGCACACGGGATACCCGGACGCACCGGTCCGCGTGCTCCCGGAATCGTGCCGCACGCTGCCGTTCGAGGGCAACGAGCTGTTCTTTCTCGGGGAGTTCGCCCCGCCGGCCGAGATCGTCTGCCCGCGGGCGATCCTGCGGCGCGTGATCGAGCGCGGCCGGGCGCTCGGATTCGAGGCCTACGCCGGGTTCGAGTACGAGTTCTTCTGCTTCAAGGAGACGCCCGAGTCGGTCCGCGAGAAGAACTACCGCGACCTCACGCCGATGGCGCCCGGGTGGTTCGGCTATTCGGTGATCCGCAACAGCGCCGGCAGCGACTTCTACCGCGCGCTGCTCGACTCGTGCCGCGAGATGGACATGGCCATCGAGGGGCTGCACGAGGAGACGGGGCCGGGCGTGATCGAGGCGGCGATCGCGTTCGACCAGGCGCTCGCGTCGGCGGACAAGGCGGCACTGTTCAAGACCTTCGCGAAGGTCATCGCGCAGAAGCACGGCATGATGGCCACCTTCATGGCCAAGTGGTCGCGCGACTGGCCGGGCCAGAGCGGGCACATCCACCTGTCGCTCAAGAAGGCAGGCGAGCCCTGCTTCCACGATGCGGACCAGCCGCACCGGATGAGCGACACCATGCGCTGGTTCGTCGGCGGGCAGCAGAAGCTGATGCCGGAGCTGCTCGCGATGGTCGCGCCGACCGTCAATTCCTACCGCCGCCTGATCCCCGGCTTCTGGGCGCCGACCGACGCGACCTGGGGGGTCGAGAACCGGACGACCGCGTTGCGGGTGATCCCGGGCAGTGCCAAGTCGCAGCGCGTCGAATACCGGGTGGCGGCCGCCGACGCGAACCCCTATGTCATCCTCGCTGCGGCGCTGGGGTCGGGTCTCTGGGGCGTCGAGCAGCGCATCGAGCCCGAGCCCGTCGTCACCGGCAATGCCTACGACCGGAAATTTCCCTCGCGCCTGGCGCTGCCGCGGACGTTGTGGGACGCGGCGCAAAGGCTCAAGGCGTCGCGCGCCGCGCGCGAGCTGTGCGGCGACGCCTGGGTCGACCATTTCGCGGCCACGCGCGAGTGGGAGGAGCGGGAGTTCCGCAAACACATCAGCGACTGGGAAATGGCGCGGTACTTCGAGATCATCTGAGCTTCCCTTGACCCTGCAGCGCACGATTTCCCCCGTCGACGGCCGCGTCTACGTCGAGCGCGAACTCGCGACGCCGGCGCAGATCGACGCGACCCTCGACGCCGCCCGCCGCGCGAGCCGCGAATGGCGCCGTACGCCGCTGCCGCAGCGGGCCGCGATCGTGGGCCGCTTCTGCGACGCCTTCGAGCGGCGCAAGGAGGCCGTCGCGCAGGAGCTCGCGTGGCAGATGGGCCGACCGTTGCGGTATGGGCCGAACGAAGTCCGGGGCACGCTCGAACGCGCGCGGCACATGGCCGCGATCGCCGCGGACGCCCTCGCCGACATCGACGTCGGGCCGAAGGCGGGCTTCAACCGCTTCCTGCGCCGCGAGCCGCTCGGCGTCGTGTTCACGGTCGCGGCCTGGAACTACCCCTACCTGATCGCCGTGAACAGCGTCGTGCCTGCCCTGATGGCCGGCAACGTGGTCGTGCTCAAGCATTCCGCGCAGACGCCGCTCTGCGCGGAGACGTTCGACGCCTGTTTCCGCGAAGCCGGCCTGCCGCCCGGTTGTTTCCAGGTCCTGCACCTGAGCCACGACGACACCCACCGTGTCGTGGGCGATGCGCGCGTCGACTTCGTGGCATTCACGGGCTCCGTCGCCGGCGGGCACGCGATCCAGCGCGCGGCCGCGGGACGCTTCATCGGCACGGGCCTCGAGCTCGGCGGCTGCGATCCGGCGTATGTCCGTTACGACGCGAACGTCGATCACGCGATCGAGAACCTCGTGGACGGCGCCTATTTCAATTCGGGCCAGTCGTGCTGCGGCATCCAGCGCGTCTACGTGCACGAGCGGGTCTACGACCGTTTCGTCGAGGGCTGGATCGACCTCACGCGCAAGTATTCGCTCGGCAGCCCGCTCGCGCCGGACACCACCCTGGGCCCCGTCGTGCGCACCGCAGCGGCCGAGGAAGTGCGTCGACAGGTCGCGGCGTCCGTGGCACAGGGCGCTCAAAGCCCCATTGCCGAATCCGAGTTCGAGGCGAGTCGCAGCGGCACGCCTTACCTCGCACCGCAGGTGCTGCTCGCGGTCGATCCATCGATGACGGTGATGCGACAGGAGATCTTCGGGCCGGTCGCCGGAATCATGAAGGTGCGCTCGGACGACGAGGCCGTGACCCACATGAACGACAGCGCGTTCGGCCTCACCGCCGCGATCTGGACCGAGGACGAGGACGCGGCGCTCGCGATGGGTGACCAGGTGCAGACGGGCACGTGGTTCATGAATCGCTGCGACTACCTCGATCCCGCGCTCGCCTGGGTGGGCGTCAAGGACTCGGGTCGCGGCTGCACGTTGTCGAAGATCGGCTACGAGCACCTGACCCGACCGAAATCGTTCCACCTGCGCGTCGGGACGACGTAGCGGCGATACGCCGGGCGCCGGCGTCGCCGATCAGCCGCGAGCCGTCAGCCGCGCGCGCGAGGCCGGCGACGATCGCGCGGATTCGCTGTGTTCGAGTGAGCATGTCGACCGGGACTCGGCCGCATCGCCCCCGACGCGTAAACTCGCAGTCGCGCCGCCGCAGTGGCGCTGAACGGAGACGACTCATGGCGACGACGGCGCTGCGCGGCAACTGGAACTATCCCACCAGCATCCGGTTCGGGGCGGGGCGCATCGTCGAGCTGCCGGAGCACTGCCGGGCGCTCGGCATGCGCCGGCCCCTGCTCGTCACGGACGCCGGGCTCGCGAACCTGCCGATGATCGGTCACGCCGTGAAGCTGTGCCGCGACGCCGGGCTAGGTTGCGAGGTCTTCTCCGACGTCCAGGCGAACCCGGTCGAGGCCAACGTCGTGGCCGGGGTTACGGCGTTTCGTCGCGGCGGACACGACGGGGTCATCGCTTTCGGCGGCGGCAGTGCGCTCGACACCGCCAAGGCCATCGCGCTGATGGTCGGGCAGACGCGACCGATCTGGGACTTCGAGGACCGGGAAGACTGGTGGACGCGGGTGGACGTCTCGGGGATGGCGCCGGTCGTGGCCGTGCCGACCACCGCGGGCACGGGCTCGGAGGTCGGTCGCGCCTCGGTGATCACGGACCTGCGGGATCACACCAAGAAGATCATCTTCCACCCGAAGATGCTGCCGGCGCTCGTGCTCGAGGACCCGGAGCTGACGGTCGGCTTGCCCGCGCACATCACCGCCGCGGTCGGCATGGACGCGCTCTCGCACAACCTCGAGGCCTATTGCGCGCCGGGCTTCCACCCGCTGGCGGAGGGCATCGCGGTGGAGGGCATGCGCCTGGTGAAGGATTACCTGCCGCGCGCGGTCGCAAACGGGGCGGACCTGGACGCGCGCGCCCACATGCTCGTCGCCTCCACGATGGGCGCGACCGCCTTCCAGAAAGGGCTCGGCGCGATGCACAGCCTGAGCCACCCGTGCTCGGCCAACCTCGATACGCACCACGGACTCACCAATGCGGTCGTGATGCCGTACGTGCTCGAGTGGAACCGCGAGGTGCTCGACGAAAAGCTCGCGCGCCTCGCGGCCTGGCTCGGGCTCGAGCAGCGCTCGTTTGCGGGTGTCCTGCGCTGGGTGCTCGAACTGCGCCGGCAGATCTCGATCCCGCACACGCTGGCCGGCATCGGCGTCAGGGAAGAGCACGCGAAGCCGTTCGCGCCGCAGGCGCTCAACGATCCCTCGACGGGCGGCAACCCGGTGTCGATGACCGAGCGGTGCTTCGAGCAGCTCTACCTGCGCTGCATTCGCGGGGAGCTGCGCACGGCCGCGGCATGACCGGGTTCCCGGACTCATCCGCCGAACAGTTTCCGGCGTGAAAAGACGCGAGCCGTCCCGCCCTGGCCCGGGGGCGGCGTGGAAATCGCGGGATCCGTCGGCTCGAACAGCGCCGACAGGGCGGCGAGTGCCGCGGTGCGCGCGGCTGCGGCGTCGGCGAACTCGTGCATCAGCGGGAAGAGCGAGTAGCTCGCGACCAGGCCATTCTCGCCGGCGCCGTTGACGACGAAGTCGCAGGTGCCCGAGGGGAACGGAATGCGCGTGGCACGTCCTTCGCGCCACGCGGCTGCGTCGTCGGCCGACGGCAGCACGACGACGTTCATGAACCACGGTGTCACGATGACGCCGACGGATCGCCCCAGGTGTTCGCGGAACCCGACGGCCTCGACGTCGAGCGCGGCGTTGCACACCGGCATGTCCCGCATCCGTTGCGCGGCCCGCGTGTAGTACGCGACCAGCCGCCCGATGCGCGCATCGGTGTCCGCGGCGTGGATCATGCGTGCGCACCCTGGGGCGATGGGGGCGGCGTCGGCGGGTCGGACATGAGCCGGGCGAGCGCGTCGGCGTACGCTGCCCAGTCGCGCATCCGCGCGACGACCTCGTGCGTCCGGCCGTCGGCGACGAAGGCGAGCGCCGGCAGAACGACCACGCCTGTCTTCGCCATCAGGGCCGTCTCGTCGCGCCGGTCGACGATACCGAGCGCCAGGCGTCCCGCATGGGGCCTGAGCAATTCCCGCACGACGATGGCGACGTCGCGTCCTTCCGTGCGCTGGCTCATGTCCCCCGTGAAGAACAGCAGGGCGCGCGGGTGGCGCGCGAGGAACTCCGCGAAATTCGCGCGCCGCAGGATTTCCGCGGCGGGATGCTCGGCCAGGGTCTCCAGCAGGTCCGCCATCGCGCGACGTCCTCAGTGACCGGCGTCGGCCGGCATCGACGCGAGCGCCAGCATGAGCAGCGATGCCACGAGCGCCCATGACGGGCGACACGTTGGCTCGCGCGAGGTGCGATTCACGAGCGAGCCCGCGCCGCGTCGCGGCACTGCCCGAGCGTCCTTCGCTGTCGCCCGCCGGCGTCGAAATTCGTGGCATCGAGCCAAGCTTCGAATCCCGCACGCACGCGGGACCATTCGCCGTCGACGATCGAGTACCACGCCGTGTCGCGACTGCGGCCCTTGTAGACCATGTGCTGCAGGAACGTGCCCTCGTAGCGGAAGCCGAGCCTCTCCGCTGCGCGCCGCGACGGGAGATTGCGGGCGTCGCACTTCCATTCGTATCGACGGTACCCCAGCTCGAACACATGGCGCATCAGCAGGTACATCGCCTCGGTCGCCGCGGCCGTGCGCTGCAGCGCCGGAGCGTAGGCAAGATTGCCCACCTCGATCGAGCCGTTCGGCGCGTCGATGCGCATCAGCGCGCCGGCGCCGTTCGGTCGACCGGAGCCTCGATCGACGAATGCGAAGAACAGGGGATCGTCTGCGGATTGCTTCCCGGCAAGCCACGCGCCGTACGTGCCGGCATCCGGGAACGGACCGTACGAGAGCCAGGTCCAGAGCGCGCCCGCGGTGTCGGCTGCATACGCTTCGTGCAGGGCCGCCCCGTGGCGGGAGGCATCGATCGGTTCGATGCGGCAGTAGCGGCCGTCGAGCGTCACGCGCGAGGGCCTCGGCGGCGCACGCCAGCCCGCGAGGACGGGGTCGGTATTCTCGATCGGCGAATTCATCCCGCCGATGCTGCGGCGGAAGAGGCCTCGCCCGCAAGCTGCGTCGAGCCCTCCGCGAACTGAAGTGCGGCCAGCCGGGCGTAGAGCTCGTTGGCCCGTACCAGCTCGGCGTGCGTCCCCTGGGCCACGATGCGCCCGTGGTCCATGACGACGATGCGATCGGCCTCGAGCACCGTGGCGAGCCGGTGCGCGATCACGATCGTCGTGCGGCCCTGCATGAGCCGGTCGAGCGCGCCCTGCACCAGGCGCTCGCTCTCGGCGTCGAGCGCGCTGGTCGCCTCGTCGAGCAGCAGGATCGGCGGGTCTCGCAGGATTGCGCGGGCGATGGCGATGCGCTGTCGCTGGCCGCCCGAGAGCCGCGCCCCGCGTTCGCCGAGGAACGTGTCGTAGCCCTGCGGCAGCCGGCGCAGGAATTCATCGGCCGCCGCGGCCCGCGCCGCCGATTCGACCTCGGCATCGCTCGCGCCCGGGCGTCCGTAGCGGATGTTCTCGCGCGCGCTCGCGGCGAACAGCACGGTGTCCTGCGGCACGAGCCCGATGCGTGCGCGCACCTCGAGCGGATCGGCCCGGGCCACATCGACGCCGTCCACGAGCACCCGGCCGCAAGCCGGGTCGTAGAACCTGAGCAGCAGCTGGAACGTCGTGCTCTTGCCGGCGCCCGACGGGCCGACGAACGCGAGCGTTTCCCCGGGACGCACCGCCAGGTCGAAGTCGTCGAGGGCCTTGCTCTCGGGACGGGACGGGTACCGGAAGCTCACGCGCTCGAACCGGATCTCGCCGCGACCCGGAGTCGGCAGCGGCACCGGGTTCACCGGCGCTTCGATCGAAGGTTGTGCCTGCTCGAGTTCGACCAGCCGTTCCATCGCGCCCGCCGCGCGCTGCACCTCGCCCCACATCTCGCTCAGGCTCGCGGCCGCGACGCCTACGTACCCGGCGTAGAGCAGGAACTGGCCGAGCTGGCCGCCCGTCATCTCGTTGCGCAAGACGGCGTGGGCGCCCATCCACAGCACGAACGTGATCGCTCCGAACACCAGCATGGTGCCGAGCGCGGTCAGCGTCGAGCGCGTCCTCGTGCGGCGTACGGCGGCAACGAACGAGTCCTCCACGGCGGCGCCGAAGCGTCGCGCGTTGACCTCCTCGAGCGTGAACGCCTGCACCGTCTGGATCGCGTTGAGCGTCTCCTCGGCGATGCCGCTGGTGTCGGCGATCCGGTCCTGCGAGGTGCGGGAGAGCTTACGCACGCGACGGCCCAGCAGGACGAGCGGCATCACGATCAGCGGAATCAGCACGACCATGATCGACGTGAGCTTGGGGCTCGTGACCGCGAGCATCACCAGGCTGCCGATCACCGTGATCGTCGACCGCAGCGTGATCGACAGGTTGACGCCGGCGATCGACTGCACGAGCGTGGTGTCGGCCGTGAGGCGCGACAGCACCTCGCCGATGCGCGTGACCTCGAAGAAGGCCGGGTCCATGCGGATGACGCGCGCATACACCGCCGAGCGCAGGTCGGCGACGACCCGCTCCCCGAGCCAGCTCACGAGATAGAAGCGCAACGCCGCGAAGACGCCGAAGGCGGCCGCGGCGCCCAGGAAGGCGACGAAGTAGCGGTTGATCGTCTCGGTGCTGCGCGACGACAGGCCTTCATCGATCAGGTAGCGCAGCGCGACCGGCAGCGCGAGCATCGCAGCCGCGGCGACCAGCAATGCGAGCAGCGCCAGTACCAGCGTGCCGCGATAGGGACGCAGGTAGGGCAGCAGCGCGCGCAGCGGCCCGAGCGAGCGGGCCCGCGGTCGATCCTCGGCCGCGGTCATCCTGCGAGCGCCTCGAACGCCACGTTGGCGATCCGGTCCTGCTGCCAGTCGCGGCAGTCGAAGGGCCAGCCCTCGCCGTCGCGCTCCAGCGCGCGCTGCACGCGCACGACGGCCTCCGCGGCCGGACGCTGCAGGAACACGCGGGCCTGCGTGTAGACGGGCCAGCGCAGGAAATGGCCGGCCGTGGCGTAGCGCACGTCGAGGCGAAACGTCCGGTCGAGCGCACCGGTCATCACGAAGGCATCACCGCAAACTCGCCCTCGAGCTCGCCCACCCGCTCGCCGGCACAGTCGAGCACGGCGCGGACGGCGATCCGGCCCATGCGTCCGCGTCGCAGCGTCGCGAGCAACCGCGACCAGTCCCCGTCGTCGGGCGCGGTCGCCGTCGCGGTGAAGTCGCCGGTGATCGGCCGCTCGAATTCCATCGCGCTCCTGCGGATCACGATGCGTCCAGGCTGACCGCAGGCGAGCAGGCGCGCCTCCACCAGGGACCACGCCGCGAGCATGGCCACGGCGGAGGCGCTGCCGCCGAATACGGTGCCACTGTGGTTCACGTTAGGCCGTAGCGGCGCCTGCACGACGATGCGCGCCACGTCGGCCTCGACGATCCGTACTCCCATCGCCCGAGACAGCGGGATGCGCTGGTACAGCGAAGCCTGGAGCTCGGTCGGTTGCATCGGCGCATTCTGGCGGCCGGATGTGCCTGGCCGCAACGGCGCCGCCGCCCTGCTACGACCGTGAGGCCGTGCGGTCACGCGACGGAATGCGGTACATCCACACGGCGAGCGCCAGGGCGCAGGCGGCGAGCGCGGCCTGCAGCCAGGGAGGCCGGACGAACAAGAGGATCGAGGCGCCGAAGGACGCGAGCATCGTGACGATCGCGACGATCTTGGTCCGGAACGGGATGCTGCGATGTGTGTACCACTCGTGCAGGAAGGGCCCCAGCCAGCGGTGGGCGAGCATCCAGTCGTGGAACGGACGGTAGGCGCGGGCGAAGCACGCGGCGGCGAGGATGAACAGCGGTGTTGCCGGCAGCAGCGGCAGGAAGACGCCGAAGCATGCCAGGATGAAGGCGAGCGAGCCGGCCACGAGGAACAGCGCGCGCACCCAGCGCGAGCCGTGCTCGCACGGATGCCCGGCGGGCAGTTCGCCGTGGGCGCTCGCGGCCGGGAGAGGTGACGTGTCGTGCATCGGCCGAGCCTACCCCGGTTGCCCGCGGCCACGGGGTCAGCCGGCGCCGACAACGCGTGCCCGCATGACGGACTCAGGTCGGATAATCGCTGCCGATGAACGTCTTGAGGCTCGTGATCGTCTCGGCCTGCTGGGTCACGACGGCGCGCACGAGGTCGCCGATGCTGACGAGGCCCACCACGCGGTCGTTCTCGACGACCGGCAGGTGGCGGATGCCGCGGTCCGTGACGAGCTGCAGGCACTCGCCGAGCCGCGTGTCGCCCCGCACCGTGATCACGTCGCGGGTCATGATGTCCTCGACCGGCGTGTCCCGTGACGCGCGGCCGCGCAGGATCACTTTCCGCGTGTAGTCGCGTTCCGAGAGGATGCCGACCAGCCGCTCGCCCTGCATGACGAGCAGTGCGCCGATGCGCCGCGCATCCATCATCGCGATGGCATCGTAGACCGTCGTCGTGGGCTCTATCGCATGGATGTGCGCGCCCTTCACCGCGAGCATGTCCTGGACCGTGCCGCGCAGCGGCGGCGCTTCGACCGTTCCGAGTACCATGGCAAACCTCCGGGGTTAGACGGTCGCGGCGTCGCGCCGCCGCGCCCCGTCCGGGTCGTCGATCGAGGCGGCGCCGGCCGCCGCCGGCGCCTCGCGCACGCGGGCCAGCCGCAGCACGAGGCCCACGTAGTAGGCGAGGCCGAGAAAACTGCCGGCGAACGCGAGCACCGCCGGCAGCACGTGGCCGGAGGCGATCACCGACCTGAAAACCAGCACCTTCGCGAAGAAGCCGGGCATCGGCGGCACGCCCGCGAGCGAGAGCAGCGCGATCGCGAACAGGCACGCGGCGACCGGGTGCGCCGCGAACGCGCCGTCGACGACGCTGAGCGAGTCGTCATCGCCGCGACGGCTGAGTGCCGCGAAGCTGGCGCAGGCGAGCACCGTCGCCAGGCCGTAGATGGCCGTGTACCAGAGCAGGTCATCGCTCCTGGTGCCGGTCGCGTCGAGCAGCGCAAAGACCATGTAGCCGGCGTGGGCCACCGAGGAATACGCGAGCAGGCGACGCAGCCCCTGCTGGGCGAGCGCCGCGAGGTTGCCGAACACGATCGAGGCGATCGCGAGGCTTGCCACGAGGGTCGCTGCGGCCGGGTCGAGAGCGATCGTCACGCTGACGCGTGCGAGCGCGAGAATCACGGCCGCCTTGACCAGCGAGGCCATCAGGGCCGTGACCGGCAGCCGGGCCGCCGCATAGGCGTCCGGTGCCCACGCGTGGAACGGGAAGACCGCCGCCTTCAGGAACAGCCCCGAAAGCACCAGCACGCCGGCCACCCGCGACATCGGCACGCCGGCCTGGAACCCGTCGGCCCAGGCCTGCAGTGCGAGCGTGCCGTGGACGCCGTACGCGAGCGACACCCCGAACAGCAGCGTGGCACTCGCCACCGAGGACAGCACGAGATACTTGAAGGCACCTTCGCTTGCGCGGCCGCGGGGCTGGCCGTGGACGATCAGCGCGAAGGCCGGCAGCGACAGCAGTTCGATGCCGATGAACAGCGTGGCGAAACTGGCGCTGCCGAGCATGACGAAGCCTCCCAGCAGCGACGCGGACGCCAGCAGCCAGGTCTTGAGCGTTCGCGGCCCGGGAAAACCGCAGGCGTACGCGAGCGTGCAGGATGCGAGCACGATCTTGCCGAGCACCGCGAAGCGGTCGACCACGTATTCGCCGGGCACGATTGCCACTGCCAGCCCGGAGGAGAGCTGTCGCACGAGGAGCGCGAGCGTCACCAGCAGGGTGGCCGCGAACGCGAGCCTGCCCCAGCGGGCATCGCCGCGCAGGATCTCGAGCAGCATCATCCCGGTGACGAGGCCGAGCAGCCACAGCTCCGGCGACAGGGCGAGCCAGCGGTCAATCGTCATGGCGGGCTTCCAGCGTCGTCGCGGACGTCGGTCGTGCGAGCGCCGCGACGGTCGGCTCGGTCAGTTGCATCCAGCTCGCCGGACGCACGCCGAGCCAGAGGACGAGCAGCAGCAGCGGTACGAGCGTCGCCGTTTCCCGCCACGGCAGGTCGGGTGCGGCGGCCGGCGGATCGGGTCGGTCGAAGACGAGCCGGCGCGCAAACAGGAGCATGTACGTCGCGCCGAGCACGACGCCCGTGCACGCGAGCAGCGTCGCGACGAGGGCGAGCGAGCCGGTTCCCGCTTGCCAGTGCGCGAGGCCCGCGTCGAAGGCGCCGAGCAGCACCATGAACTCGGCGGTGAATCCGCTCGTGAGCGGCAGCGCGAGCGAGGCCAGCACGAACAGCATCAGGGTCACCGCAAATCGCGGCGCATGCCACGCGAGTCCCGTCGCGGCGCTCGCTGCCGGCCCCGCGCGCCGCTCGAGCACGCCGAGCAGCAGGAACAGGCCCGCGACGACGAGCCCGTGGCTCAGCATCTGCACCCAGGCACCGTGCAGTCCGGCCGGCTGCAGGCTGAAGACGCCGAGCACGACGAAACCCATGTGGCTCAGGGAGGCGTACGCGATGATCAGCCGGTATTCGCGCTGGCGCAGCGCCAGCACCGCGCCGTACACGATGCTGACGGCGGCGAGCAGCATGAGCGCAGGCGCCCAGTGCAGCGCAGAATCCGGAGCCAGCGGCAGTGCGAGCCGGACGAGGCCGTACGCCCCCATTTTCGACAGCAGGCCGGCCATCAGGGCGGTGCCAGAGGCGGGCGCCGCGCGATAGGCCGCCGGCAGCCAGGCATGGAACGGGAAGAGCGGGCACTTCACCAGACACGCGAGCACGACGGCGGCGAACACGAAATCCTGCTGGCCCCGCGTCAGCGCCAGCCCCTGCAGCGTCGCCAGGTCGAAGGTCCACTGCCCGGTCTGGCGCGCGGCCTCGGCGCCCAGGTACAGCACTGCCGCGAGCAGCAGGACGCTGCCGGCCATCGTGTAGAGGAAGAACGCGAACGCGGCCCGGCGCCGGTCGGCGCCGCCGAAAACGAGGATCAGCAGCACCATCGGCAGCAGCACGGCCTCCCACGCGACGAAGAAGAGCAGCAGGTCCTGCGCGAGGAACGTGGCGAGCAGCGCCCCTTCGAGCGCGAGCAGCAGCGCGATCCGGAGCGGCCGGTCACCGGTCGCCTCGGCGCCGTCGAAAACCAGTGCGACGGGGAACAGCAGCGCCGCGAGCAGCACCAGGAAGACGTTGTAACCGTCGACGGCGAAGTGGAGCCGCACGCCGAGCGTCGTGAGCCAGGGCCGGTCGACGATGAACGACGTTCCGCTCCCGCGTGCCTCGTCGAACCCGAGGCCGGCGGCGATCGCGATGACGAGCACGAGCAGCATCGTGGCGAGCGCGAGCGCGCGCGGGTAGCTCGCGCGACTCCAGGGGAGTGCGACGGCCGCGGCGGCGACCCACGGCACGACCAGCAGCAGGGCAAGCAGCGTCGGGTCAGCCATGGGCCATCCCGAAACCGAGCGCCAGCGCGAGCCCGATCAGTGCATAGACCACGTAGGTCTGCAGGTCGCCCGTCTGCAGCCGCGCGAAGATCGAGGCGAGCGTCCCGACCGCGCGTGCGCTGCGGTCGAGGCTGAGGCGCGTGAGCGGTGCCTCGATGCGGTGTGCGAGCACGTCGGTGGAGAAGCGGCCGAGTCCGCGGACGATCCGCGCGTACAGCGCATCCACGTAGTAACCCTCGGCCACCAGGCCCTGGAGCGGCCACGTGTGCTTGAGCGGGAGGCGGCGACCGGGTGCCGCAACCCCGTACCTCGCCCAGGCAAGGGCGATGCCGCCGAGCGCGACGACGACCGCCAGGCCCATGAGCCCCGCCTCGGCGGCGTGACCGAGACCTGCGCGCAGTTCCAGTTCGCCGAGCCGCGGTGCCAGGAACTCGTGGAACGGCGCGCCGACCCCGAGCCATTCGCGCAGGGGGGCAGGCAGCCCGACCCAGCCGGCGACGACGGAACCGAGCGCGAGCACCGCGAGCACGACGCTCATGGTCCGTGGGGGCGCATGCAGGTGTGGACCGAGTGACGGGTCGACGCGGCTCGGGCCGAGGAAAGTCATGAAGAGCGCCCGGAACATGTAGTACGCCGTCAGCAACGAGGCGGCCGTTCCGACGAGCCAGAGCGCCGCCGATCCGCGGGTGGACGCGTAGGCCGACCACAGGATTTCGTCCTTGGAGAAGAATCCCGCGAACGGCGGCAGGCCGCAGAGCGCGAGCGTCGCGAGCAGGAACACGACGAACGTGAACGGCAGGCGTCGCGCCAGGCCACCCATGTGCCGCATGTCTTCCTCGCCCGCGAGTGCGTGGAGCACGGCGCCGGCGCCGAGGAACAGGCAGGCCTTGAAGAATGCGTGCGTGTAGAGATGGAAGAGGCCGGCCGAGAACGCGCCGACTCCGCACGCCATCACCATGAGGCCGATCTGCGACATCGTCGAGTAGGCGAGCACCTTCTTCAGGTTGTATTGCGTCACGCCCATGGTCGCGCCGGCGAGTGCGGTCAGCGCCCCCACCCAGGCGACGACGTGCATCGCATCCGCGGACGCGAGGAACACCGCATCGAGGCGTGCCAGCAGGTAGACACCCGCCGTGACCATGGTCGCCGCGTGGATCAGCGCCGACACCGGCGTCGGGCCGGCCATCGCGTCCGGCAGCCAGACGTGCAGAGGGATCTGCGCGGACTTGCCGCATGCTCCGACGAGCAGCAGCACGCCGATGGCGGTCGCCACGGCGGGCGCCGGCGGCGCGGCTGCGAACGACGCATCGATCACGGCGAAATCGAGCGTTCCCACGGTCGACCAGAGCAGGAACGCGGCGAGCAGGAAGCCGGTGTCGCCCACGCGGTTGACGACGAACGCCTTGAGCCCGGCCGCCGTCTTCGCCGGGTCGTCGAACCAGTAGCCGATCAGCAGGTACGAGACGAGGCCGACGCCCTCCCAGCCGATGAACATCACGACCAGGTTGCGCCCGAGCACCAGCACCAGCATGAAGAACAGGAACAGGTTCAGGTACGCGAAGTACCGTGCATACCCCGCGTCGCCGCGCATGTAGCCCACCGAGTAGAGGTGGATCAGCGCGCCGATGCCGGTCACGACCAGGCACATCACCGCACTGATCTGGTCGAACTGCAGCGCGACGTCGACTTCGAACCGGGCGGTGGCCGCCCAGGTGTAGAGCGTCTCGACCAGCGGCTCGCCCGTGGCGAGCAGGCGCCGGAGCGCGACGACGCTCGCGACGAACGCGAGCGCGGGCAGCGAGCAGCCGACGAGCGAGACGACCGCGGGCTGCAATCGCCGGCCGAACAGTCCGTTGGCCAGGAAGCCCAGCAGCGGCAGGACGACGATCACCGCAAGCAGGCCCGCGTTCATCCGTCGAGCTCCGCGGCGGCGGCGAGGTCGAGCGTGCCGCGCCTGCGCACCAGCAGTACCAGCAGCGCCATTGCGAGGGCGATCTCGCAGGTCGCAGCCACGTAGATGAAGAACGTCATGGCCGCGCCCTCGAGCGTCTGGGTGCGGGCGGCCGCCGCCACGAAGCTCAGCACGACGGCGTTCAGCATGAGTTCCAGGCTCATGACGACCACGAGCAGGTTGCGCCGGATGACGACGCCGAGCAGGCCCAGCACGAACAGCATCGAGGCGAGCGCGAGCAGCAGCGAGTAGCGGTCGGTCACGGCCGTTCCTCGCGGATCACGGACCAGGCTGCGACGATGCCGGTCAGCAGCAGGATCGTCGCGAGCTCGAAGTGCAGCCAGTAGTGCCGCATGAACGCGGCTGAAAACGCGCTGAACGCGAACATGCCCGTGTCGTCCACGGCGGGGGCGGCCTGCGGTTCCGCCGGAACGACCCCGCGCAGCAGGCCGACCACGAGCGCCAGCGCGACCAGTGCGCCGGGCACGAGCTGTCGCGAGTAGCGTCGCCGGTAGGCGGCGTCGCGATCGTCGAGCAGCATGATCGTGTACACCATGAAGACCATCACCGCGCCGACGTAGATCAGCACCTGGAACAGCGCCACGACGTGCACGCCGAGGCAGGCGTAGATCGCCGCGAGGCAGATCATGTGCGCGACCAGTGCCAGCGCCGCCCGCATCGGCTGCCGCAGCAGAAGCACGCCGGCGCCGAACAGCAGCGCGAGCGCGCCGAAGGCGGCGACGAACGCGTCCGTCGCGTTCACGGCCCCGGCTCCCGCCGTGAACGCGACCCGGCCTGCGGACGGGTCGCGACCGTGTCGGCAGGCGACTTCGGCGGATAGCGCTTGCGCGGGTCTGCGAGCGGATGCCAGCCCATCAGCAGGTCCTTGCCGCCCCACATGGCCGCGCGGTCGAAGCCGGGCAGGTCCGTGACTTCCTTGACCATGCGGATCGCGTCCTCGGGGCACGCCTCGACACAGAACCCGCAGAAGATGCAGCGCGAGTAGTCGATCTCGAAGCGCGCCGGCGACTTCGGATGGGCGAAATCGTCGGGGTCGATCGCCGCGTCGATCTCGATGCAGTACGCCGGACACACGGTCGCGCACATGTTGCAGGCGACGCACTGGACGCGTCCGTCGGGTCGTTGCGTGAGCACGTGCCGCCCGCGGTTGATCGGCGAGTAGTCGGCCCGGACCTCCTCCGGGTAATACGCCGTGAGTGCGCCCTTGCGACCGGTGACCCACTTCCACATGTTGCAGAGGAACACGCGGCCGGTGATCGACAGGCCGCGGGCGATCTCGAAGATGTAGAGCCGCTCCCACAGGCCGAGGACGGGCTCGTTCCAGTACTGCTTGCGCACGCGACGACCGGTCACAGCGTCCACCAGTGCACGACGGCGGTGACGACGAGGTTCAGCGCCGCGACCGGCAGCAGGAACTTCCAGCCGAGGTCCATGAGCTGGTCGTAGCGGAACCGCGGCAACGTCCAGCGGATCCCGATCTGGAACGAGCCGACCGCGAGCACCTTGACCGTGAACGCGGCGACCTGCACCAGCGTGACGCCGAGGTGCGAGAGCGGCCACGTCGTGCCGCCGGGGAAGGCGAAGCCTCCCGCACCGAGCCACGGCACCGTGTAGCCGCCGAGGAACAGCGTCACGACGAGCGCCGAGATCACGACGATCTCGATGAATTCCGAGAGCAGGAACAGGCCCATCTTCATCGACGTGTATTCGGTGAAGTAGCCGGAGATCAGCTCCGATTCGCATTCGGGCAGGTCGAACGGCACGCGCTTGTTCTCGGCGATCGACGCGGTCAGGAACAGCAGGCAGGCGACTGGCTGCACCAGCACGCCCCAGGTTGCCTGCTGCTGCCACTGCACCATCTCGAAGAGGTCCACGGTGCCGTATGTCACGACGAGCGCCACCAGTGCGAGCCCCATCGAGAGTTCGTAGGAAATCATCTGCGCGGCGGCGCGCGCGGCGCCCAGCATCGAGAACTTGTTGTTGGACGACCAGCCGGCGAGCATGGTGCCGAGGATGCCGATGCCGGACACCGCGAGGACGAACAGGATGCCGGCATCGAGCGTCGCGATCTGCATGCGCCAGCTGCGCTCGCCGAAGAACGCGGCGGCATCGGAGCCGGGCGCGAAGAACCGTCCCGGGGCGACCTCGCCGCCGAACGGCACGACGGCGAACACCAGCAGCACGGGCACGGCCGCGAGCCAGGGCGCGAGGTTGTAGCAGAAGCGGTCGTAGGTCGCCGGCGTGAAGTTCTCCTTGAGGATCATCTTGAGGCCGTCGGCGAGGCCGTGGAACAGGCCCCATGCCACGAACCTGACCTGCGTGAACGGGATGCGCAGGTACGCGCGATTCGCGCCGATGCGATCCGACATCACGGCGGACTGCTTGCGCTCCACCCAGGTGAAGATCGTCGCGAGCCCGAGCAGGAAGCCCAGCACGCCGGCGATCCACACCACGTGGATGACGAGGTCGGCCGTCATTCCGCGAGGCTCCGGAACACGGCCGCGGCGTGCTGCACGTGCGGCGCCGGCGCAAATACCGGGTCGAAGGTGTTGACCAGTCCCGCGAAGTTCGTGAAGGAGCCCGAACGCTCCCAGGTGTGCGAGACCGGGAATGCGACCGCGAACGGCGGATCGGCCGGCGTCGCGAACGGCGTCAGGTGGATCACGGCCGCACGACCGAACGCTGGCGGGCTCGTGATCTCGCCCCACGCGATCACGACGTCGTGCGCGGCCGCCGCATCGAATTCGCGTTCGCCGAAGCGGGAAGTCGCACCGAAGCGATTCGGGTTCTTGTCCGCGCGGATCAGCAGCGCGTCCTCGACGACTTCGCCCGGCATCGGCTCCCAGTCGCGGTGCACGTAGGCCGGCACGTCGCCGATCGACGACCTGACCTCGTCGAGCTCCTCGTTCGACGCGTGGCTCGACACGAGCACGGCCGGCTTCTGCGCGGCGGCGAGCAGGCGCCGGGCTTCCGCCAGCGCCGCACCGAGCGAGACCGGCCGTCCCGCGACCCGTGGTCCGGGCAGCCGCTCGCGTGCCATCCAGCGGTGCTGGTCGAAGCCCTTGTTGCAGAGCCACGGGCCGTTGACGGCCGGGTTCTCGAGCACCGTGGTGCGCTCGGCCCTGGGTGCGCCGGCCGCGTCCGGATGCTGCGGCTGGCGCACGTTCATGCGGCGCCAGACCTTGATGCTGCACCCGCGCGCGCACCCCGTGCAGACCGACCGCACGGGCTGCAGGAACCATGTCCGGCAGCGATAGAGGAAATCCTGCGAGAGCAGGGCGCCGGTCGGGCACAGCTCGATCACGTTGTCCGAGTACGCGTCGTCGAACCGGCCCGCCGTCGTGGCCGCCACGAACGAGTGCGTGCCGCGCTCGACGATGCCGAGCGCGCCCGAGCCCGACACCTCGCGCGTGAAGCGGACGCAGCGGCTGCAGAGGATGCAGCGCTCGTTGTCGAGCGTGATGCGCTCTCCCAGCGCGAGCAACTTGCGCTTGTGGTGCTTCGGCTCGCGCAGCGGCGACTCTTTCGGCCCGTACAGGTGCTGGTAGTCCTGCAGGCGGCACTCGCCGGCCTTGTCGCAGATGCCGCAATCCACCGGGTGGTTCAGCATCAGGAACTGCATGACCTGCTCGCGCGCGTGGCGGACCTGCTCGACGCCGGTCTCGACCACCATGTTCGCGGTGACCGGCAGGCTGCACGCCGGCTGCAGCTTCGGCAGGTGATTGACCTTGACCAGGCAGATGCGGCAGCTGCCGGCGATCGAGAGCCGCTCGTGGTAGCAGAAATGCGGGATGTCGACTCCCTGCCGCCGCGCCGCGTGCAGCACGGTCTCGCCCGGCAGCGCGTCGATCTCGCGGCCGTCGATCGTGAAACGCAGCGTCGGAGCGCTCATGGCGCGAGTCTCCCGTGGTGGCGCGACCGGCCGTGCGCCACGTAGTGCTCGAACTCGTCGCCGAACTTGCGCAGGAAGCTCGCGACCGGCATCGACGCGGCATCGCCGAGCGCGCAGATCGTGTTGCCCTGGATGCCGGAGGGCAGCCGACGCAGCGTCGCGAGGTCGGCGGCGGAGCCGCGGCCCGCGATCATGCGCTCGAGAATGCGGTTCATCCAGTCGGTGCCCTCGCGGCACGGCGTGCACTGGCCGCAGCTCTCGTGCGCGTAGAACCGCGCGAGCACCTGCAGCAGCCGCACCATGCAGGTGCCTTCGGCGATCACGATGACGGCGCCCGAGCCCACCATGCTGCCGGCCCGCGTCATGCTCTCGGGGTCGAGCGTCACGCCGTCGATCTCCGCGGCCGTGAGCACCGGGCTCGAGCTGCCGCCGGGAATGACGGCCTTGAGGTGGCGCCCGCCCAGGATCCCGCCGGCGTCCTCGAAGATCAGCCGGTCGAGCGGATAGCCGGTCGGTTTCTCGAACAACCCGGGCCGCTCGACGTGACCCGAGACGCCGAAGAGGCGGGTGCCCGGCGTCTTCTTCGCGCCGATGGCTGCATAGCCCGCGGCACCGTGGACGAGGATCCACGGCACCGCCGCGAGCGTCTCGACGTTGTTCACGACGGTGGGCTTCTGGTAGAGCCCCTTGACCGCGGGGAACGGCGGCTTGTTGCGCGGGAAGCCCTTCTTGCCCTCGAGCGAGTTGATCAGGCTCGATTCCTCGCCGCACACGTACGCACCGGCGCCGCGGTGCACGATGATGTCGCAGCAGAAGCCGCTGCCCAGGATGTTCTCGCCGACGAGCCCGGCAGCGCGCGCCTCGGCGAGCGCCTGCTGGAGCCGGCGCAGCGGCAGGTCGAACTCGCCGCGGATGTACGCAAACGCGTGGCGCACGCGGAGCGCGTACGCGGCGATCAGCATGCCTTCGACGAGCTGGTGCGGGGAGTGCTCGAGGATCCACCGGTCCTTGAACGTGCCCGGCTCACCTTCGTCGATGTTGCAGCAGAGGTAGACGACGGGTGCATCCTTGCGGACGAAGTCCCACTTGATGCCGGTGGTGAAACCGGCGCCGCCACGGCCCTGCAGCCCGGACGCGAGCACTTCCTGCTGGACCTCGCCCGGCTGCAGCGCGCGCAGCGCCCGCTCGAGCCCGGCGTACCCGCCGCGCGCCCGGTAGTCGGACAGCGAGTGCGACGTCGCGGTGACGGGGAAGCTCATGAAGACCGGGCCGGTCACGGCAGCGCCTCCAGGATCCGGTCCAGCTTCGTCGCATCGAGCCGCTCGTAGTACGTGCGGTCGACCTGCATCGCGGGCGCCGTGCCGCACGAGGCGAGGCACTCGACCGTCCTCAGCGTGAAGCGGCCGTCGGGCGTCGTCTGCCCCGGGTCGATGCCGAGACGGCGCCGCAGGTGCACGAGCAGGTCCTCCGAGCCGCGCAGCGAGCAGGCGATGTTGCGGCAGACCTTGATCACGTGCCGGCCCTGCGGCGCGCGCTCGAACATCGAGTACCAGCTGAGCGCCTCGATCACGTGGATCGGCGGGAGACCGAGGTATTCGGCGATGCCGCGGGCGTCCGCCTCGCCGACGAACCCGCGGGCGTCCTGCACGCAGTGCAGCAGCGGCAGCACCAGCGACGCCTCCATGCCGGGCGGATACTGCCGGCGCAGCGCGTCGAACTGATCGAGCAGCTCCGGGGCCATCGCGACCGTCATCGGTCGCACTCCCCGCCGACCATGTTCATCGAGCCGAAGGTCGGCACGATGTCGGAAACCTGGTAGCCCTCGAGCAGCGTGTGCATGCCGCCCATGTGCACGAAGCTCGGGGCCCGGACGTGCAGCTTGTACGGACGCCCGGTGCCGTCGCTCACGAGGTAGAACCCGAGCTCGCCGTTGGGCGCCTCGTGCGCCACGTACGTCTCTCCGGCAGGCACGAGCACGCCCTCGATCACGAGCTTGAAGTGATGCACCAGCGATTCGATCTCGTTGTAGACGCGATCCTTCCCCGGCAGCACGATACGCGGGTCGTCGACGTTGATCGGCCCGTGCGGCAGGCGTGCGGCGCACTGCCGCACCATCGAGATCGACTCGTCGATCTCGCGCATGCGCACGTAGTAGCGGTCGTAGTTGTCGCCCTTGATACCGACGGGCACCTCGAAGTCGAGTTCCGGGTACGCGAGGTACGGGTCGTCCTTGCGCAGGTCGAGCGCGAGGCCGGTCGAGCGCAGGATCGGTCCGGTGTAGCCCCAGTAGAGCGCCTGCTCGGTCGAGAGCACGCCCACGTCGCGCGTGCGGCCGATGAAGATCCGGTTGCGGTCGACGAGGCCGTGGATGCGCTCGAGGTACCTTTCCGTGAACTGCAGGATCTCCTCGAGCCGCTCGAGCCACCCGTCCGGCAGGTCGCGGGCGAGCCCGCCGATGCGCACGTACGAGTACGTGAGGCGCGCGCCCGAGAGGTGGTTCAAGTGCTCGAAGATGTAGTCGCGCACCGTCATCAGGTAGAGGAACGCGGTCATGCCGCCCATCTCCATGATCGAGGCGGCGATGCAGGTGACGTGGTCGGCGATCCGGTTGTACTCCGCCAGCAGCGTCCGCAACCAGACGCAGCGCGGCGTGATTTCCACGCCGAGCGCGCGTTCGACCGCCGCGGCGTAGGCGAAGTTGTTGTTCATCGCCGAGCAGTAGTTGAGCCGGTCCGTGTACGGGATCACGTTGTGGTAGGTGTGGTGCTCCGCTTCCTTCTCGAAGCCGCGGTGCAGGTAGCCGCAGTGGACGTCGGCCCGCACGACCTTCTCGCCGTCGAGCTCGGCGACGATCTGGATGGTGCCGTGCGTCGCGGGGTGCGACGGTCCGATGTTTACGACCACGTGGTCGGGGTCGAGCGGGTGCTCGAGCGGACTGCTGACGGGAGGCCGGTACTGCGCCACCCCGCTATTTCCGGTACGGCACGATCGGCTGCTCGTGCTCCATGGCGTAGTCCTTGCGCAGCGGATGCCCCTCGAAGCCCTCGTAGAGCAGGATCGGGCGCAGGTCCGCGTTGCCCGCGAACCGGATGCCATACATGTCGTGGACTTCGCGCTCCATGAAACGGGCGGCGCCGTAATGGTGGGTCAGCGTCGGCAGCACCGCATCGTCCGCGGGCAGGGCCACCTTGAGCCGCACGCGGCGCGCCTGCGCCGGGGCCAGGAAGTGGTAGACGACATCGAAGCGCGGCTGCCGCCCGGGCCAGTCGACGGCCGTCACGTCGAGGTACAGCGCGAATCCGAACTCGCTGCGGAGCCGGCCGACGACGGCCACGAGCCGGTCGCGCTGGACCTCGAGCACGAGCAGGCCGTGGCTCTGCGACGCGCGATCGAACAGGCCCTCGAGTCCGTCCGTGACGGTCGCGTAGAACTCCGCCGGGGTCATCGCATCAAGACTCAGCGGGCCGGTCCGGGCCGGCCGGCAGGATCGGGTGACGGTCGGACGCGATGCGATCCTGCAGCTTCATGATTGCATCGATGACGGTCTCCGGCCGCGGCGGACAGCCCGGGACGTAGATGTCGACCGGGATGATCCGGTCCACTCCCTGGACGACGGAATAGTTGCGGTAGAAACCGCCGCTCGTGGCGCAGGCCCCGAACGCCATCACCCACTTCGGTTCGCACATCTGGTCGTAGACGCGACGGATGGTCTGCGCCTGCTTGTGGCTGATCGTGCCGACGACCATCAGCAGGTCGGCCTGGCGCGGCGTGAACCGCGGCAGGGCGGCGCCGAAGCGATCGGTGTCGTACAGGGTCGAGCTGACCGCCATGAACTCCATGCCGCAACAGGCCGTGACGAACGGGTAGGGGAAGAGGCTGAACTTGCGCACCCAGCCGACGAGGTCGTCCTTGCGGGTCGTCAGGTAGTCCATCACCGCCATTCGAGGGCTCCGTCACGCCAGAGGTACACGAACGCCAGGGCGAGCAACGCCATGAACACGAGGAACGACACGAGCGCGAGCGTGGCGATCTGCGCCTCGGCCGCGGCGGCGGCCCAGATGAAGAGCAGCACGGTCTCGAGGTCGAACAGCAGGAAGAAGATCGCGATCGGGTAGTACCGGATCGAGAGCGGGCGCACGTTGCGGTGCTGGAACGGTTCGGCGCCGCATTCGAACGGCTCGAGCTTGGCGGCCGACGCCCGCGGACGCGGGCCGAGAAGCGCATTGAGGCCGAGGATCAGCCCGACCAGGCCGACCGCGGCGAACACGTAGAGCAGGAGGGTGGCGTAGGGCGTCATGGTCTGGATTGATTCCGGGGACGACTATAGACACCCCGCACGAGTCCGCCTCCCCGCGGAAAACCCTTATGGCTGCAAAGGGTTGGAACGGCCGAAATCGGCATCCAGCCCAGCCCGGTCCGATCCCGCGTGCCACCGACCCCAACTTCCACGGCCTCGAGTACCCCCCTGCAGACCGCCGCGGTCCGGAGCCGACCTGTGCCGGTGAGGCGCTGGCCTGCGCGACTCGACCTGCTGCAGAGCGCCACCGGCCTCGCGCTGGGGCTGTTCATGTGGGTCCACATGGCCTTCGTCGCCTCGATCCTGCTCGGCAAGGACGCGATGTGGACCGTCGCGCGCATGTTCGAAGGGTACTTCGTTTTCGGCACCGCGCAGTACTGGCTCGTGTCGTGCCTCGTCGCCGTCGTCATCGTGCTGTTCGTCGCGCACGCCGCGCTCGCGCTGCGAAAGTTCCCGTCGAGCTACCGCCAGTACCGCAGCTATCGTGATCACATGAAGGGCATGCGGCACGAGGACACGACGCTGTGGTACTGGCAGGTCGTGACCGGTTTTACCCTGTTTTTCCTTGCCTCCGTGCACCTCTACATCATGCTGACGCAGCCGGACTCGATCGGGCCGTACGGCTCGGCGGACCGCATGTGGAGCGACACGATGTGGCCGCTCTACCTCGTGCTGCTGTTCGCGGTCGAGTTCCACGGCGGCGTCGGGCTGTATCGCGTCGCCTTGAAATGGGGCTGGTTCGAGATGGGCGATCCGGGCGCGACGCGTCGCCGGCTGCGCACGTTCAAGTGGGCGCTCACCGGGTTCTTCCTCGTGCTCGGACTCGCGACGCTCATCGCGTACGTCAAGATCGGAATCGAGCACGCGCCGGACTACGGCCAGCCCTACGTGCCGGCCTCGCTGGTCACGGCGGTGGCACCGTGAAGATCGTCTATACCGACGTGCTGGTCATTGGGGGCGGCCTGGCCGGCCTCCGCGTCGCGATCGGGGCGCGGCGGCGGGGTCACGACGCGATCGTCCTCTCGTTGGTACCTCCAAAACGGTCCCATTCGGCGGCGGCGCAGGGCGGCATGCAGGCGAGCCTCGCCAACGTCACCAAGGGCGCCGGCGACAACGAAGACGTCCACTTCGAGGACACCGTCAAGGGCAGCGACTGGGGCGCGGACCAGCGGGTCGTGCGCATGTTCGTCAACACCGCCCCCAAGGCCGTGCGCGAGCTCGCCGCCTGGGGCGTGCCCTGGAGCCGGGTCCGGCAGGGCGACCGTCAGGTCGTGATCAACGGCGAGCGCGTCACGCTCACCGAGCGGTCCGAATCGCACGGGCTGCTCGCGCAGCGCGACTTCGGCGGCACCCGCAAGTGGCGGACGTGCTACGTCTCGGACGGCACCGGCCACGCGATGCTGTTCGCGGTCGGCGACCGCGCCATCGCCGAGGGCATCCCGGTCCACGAACGCACCGAGGCGCTCGCGCTGATCCACGACGGCCGGCGCTGTTACGGTGCCGTGGTGCGCGACCTGATCACCGGTGCGCTCACTGCCTACGTCGCCCGTGCGACCACGATCGCGACCGGCGGCGCGGGCCGCGTCTATCGGGTCACGACCAACGCCGTGATCTGCGAGGGCATCGGAGCCGCGCTCGCGCTCGAGACCGGCGTGGCGACGCTCGGCAACATGGAGGCAGTGCAGTTCCACCCCACCGGCATCTTCCCGGCCGGCATCCTCGTCACCGAGGGCTGTCGCGGCGACGGCGGCCTGCTGCGGGACGCCCGCGGTCATCGCTTCATGCCCGACTACGAGCCCGAGAAGAAGGAGCTGGCCTCGCGGGACGTAGTCTCGCGCCGCATGGAAGAGCACATCCGCAAGGGCAACGGCGCCAGGTCGCGCTTCGGCGAGCACCTCTGGCTCGACATCACGCTGCTCGGTCGCGACCACATCGAGCGCAACCTGCGCGAGGTCAAGGAGATCTGCCAGTACTTCCTCGGCGTCGATCCCACGCAACAGTGGATCCCCGTGCGCCCGGCGCAGCACTACACCATGGGCGGCGTGCGCACCGACCACACCGGGCAGAGCCCGGCGCTCGCGGGGCTGTTTGCCGCGGGCGAGGCGGCGTGCTGGGACATGCACGGCTTCAACCGTCTCGGCGGCAACTCGGTGGCCGAGACGGTCGTGGCCGGGATGATCGTCGGCGAGTACGTCGCGGATTTCGTCGAGAGCCCGGCCGGCGAGATCGACCTGCCGACGGCACTGGTGCGCGAGTCGCTCGAGGTCGAGCGCGGCAGGCTCGACGCGCTGCTGCACGGGGACGGTCGCGAGCAGGCCGACGCGCTCAAGGCGCAGATGCAGCAGGTCATGACCGATCGGGTCGGCATCTTCCGCACGGGCGCCGACTTGGAAGAGGCCGTCGCGCGGCTGCAGTCGCTGCTCCTGCGCAGCCGCGACATCGGCCTGCGCACGCGGCGCGACGGGCCGAATCCGGAGCTGGTGACGGCCTACCGTGTGCAGAAGATGCTCAAGGTGGCGCTCTGCATCGCCCAGGGCGCGCTCGCACGCACCGAGAGCCGTGGCGCGCACTTCCGCGAGGATTGCCCGCGTCGCGACGACGCGCGCTGGCTCAAGCGCACGCTCGCGAGCTGGGGCGACCCGCTCGCGACGCTGCCGACGCTGCGCTACGAGCCGCTCGACGTGCGCGCGATGGAGCTGCCGCCCGGCTGGCGCGGCTACGGCAACCGCGACTACATGGATCACCCGGACACGGCGGCGCGCGCCGCCGAGGTCGCGCGGATCCGCGACGCGATGGCCGGCGCCGACCGCCACGCCGTCCAGCAGGCGCTGATGCCCTACGAGCACCTGCTGCCACCGTCGCTGCAGGGCCGGAACGAACGCATCGACGAGAGGCTGCCGGCATGAACCACCCCTTGACGCCGCCGCAGACGCGGCCGGCAGACACCGCAGGCGCGACGCCGCTCGCGGCGGCTCCCGCTGCGCCACGACGCACGCTGCACGTCCACGTGCTGCGGCACGACCCGCACGATCCCGCGAGCGTGCCGCACGTCGAGGTGTTCGAGCTCGAGGAAGCGCCCGGCATGACGCTGTTCATCGCGTTGAGCGAGATCCGCGAGAAGCTCGACCCGTCGCTCGCGTTCGACTTCGTCTGCCGCGCCGGCATCTGCGGCAGCTGCGGCATGGTCGTCAACGGCCGCCCGGGGCTCGCGTGCCGCACGCTCACCCAGGACCTGCCGACCGACATCACGCTGGCTCCGCTGCCCGTGTTCGAGCTGATCGCGGATCTCTCGGTCAACACCGGGAAGTGGATGCGGGCCATGAGCGAACGCCTGGAGACCTGGGTGCATTCCCTGGGCGAACAGGTCGACCTGCGGCGGATCGAGGAGCGGATGGACCCGGAGCTCGCCGACCGCATCTACGAGCTCGACCGCTGCATCGAGTGCGGCTGCTGTGTCGCGGCCTGCGGCACCGCCCGCATGCGCGAGGACTTCGTCGGCGCGGTCGGCATGAACCGCATCGCCCGGTTCCGGCTCGATCCGCGCGACACGCGTACGGACGCGGACTTCTACGAGCTGGTGGGCCACGACGACGGCGTGTTCGGCTGCATGACGCTCCTCGGCTGCCAGGATGTCTGCCCGAAGCAGCTGCCGCTGCAGACCCAGATCGCCTTCCTGCGCCGCAAGATGGCTCGCACCGGGCTCTGACCGTCGTGCGGTCGCTCGAGCGGCACGGGCGGGGTCGATCCAGCCGGCGGCCGGCGACTATCCCGGGTCGCGGAACTGCGCTAGCGTGACGGGGCGCCATTGTCCCCGAGGCCCGACACGATGAAAACGCCGCGGCCGCGGCCGCGATCCGACCCGTCCACATTCGTGCTCTGTACGCTCGGAGCGTGCCTGCCGTTCATGGCGTGGGCACAGGCGTCGGCACCGGCACCCGTGGACACCGGTGACGTCGCGGCACTGGTCGAACGCCTCGGCCTCGTGCAGGCGGCCCGGCCGGTGCGCGAGCGTGCCGGCTGGTCGCGACCGAGGAACGTCCTGGTGTGGGAGACGCGGCCCGGGCTCGCCGACGCCCTGCGCGGCGTCGCGCCGGGAGTGAAGCTGCTCGTCGCCCGCACGCCGCGCGAGGCTGTCGACCTGGCCCGCAAGGCGGACGCGGTGATCGGCGCCTGCTCGCGCGAAATCCTGCAGGCCGGCCCGCGCATCCGTTGGATCCAGGTCTCCTTCGCCGGCGTGGAGAACTGCGTCGCGCTGCCGGCGGTGCGCCAGCGTGACGTCCTGCTCACCAACATGCAGCGCGTGGCCGGTCCGGTCATGGCCGAGCACGTGCTCGCGATGATGTTCGCATTCGCGCGCGGGCTCGATTTCTACATTCCTGCGCGCGCGTCGGGGCGCTGGCAGGACGAACTGCCCGCCAGCTCGCACATGATCACGCTCGAGGGCAAGACCGTGCTGGTCGTCGGCCTCGGCGGCATCGGCACCGAAGTCGCACGGCGCGCACACGCGCTCGGCATGCAGGTCGACGCCGTCCGCGCGAGCGGCCGGGAAGGCCCCGATTTCGTGCGCGAGGTGGGCCTGCCGGCCGACCTCCTGCGGCTGGCGGCGCGCGCGGACTTCGTCGTCAACACCACGCCGCTCACGCCCGCGACACGCGGGCTCTACGACGCGAAGTTCTTCGCCCGCGTGAAGCAGGGCGCGTATTTCTTCAACGTCGGCCGCGGGCAGAGCGTCGTGCAGGACGCGCTGGTGGCCGCATTGCGCAGCGGCCGCCTCGCCGGTGCAGGGCTGGACGTCACCGACCCGGAACCGCTGCCGCCGGGAAACCCCCTGTGGACGCTGCCGAACGTGATCATCACGCCGCACGTGGCGACCGAATCGGACCTCGGCGACGCCGCGAAATTCGCGATCCTGCGCGAGAACCTGCGGCGCTACGTCGAGGGCGGGCGCATGTTGTCCGTCGTCGACACGCAGCGCGGATACTGATAACGCCAGCACGCCGCGACCTCTGCAGCGACCCGTCCTGGAACCGCCATGCCCACGCTTCACCAGATGCACGTTTCCGGCAACTGCTACAAGGTCCGGCTCGCGGCCCGCCAGCTCGGCGTCGACCTGAAGCTGCGCGACTACGGCCTGCACGACGGCACGACGCGACAGCCCGGGTTCCTCGCGCTCAACCCGAACGGCCGCGTGCCACTGCTCGAACTCGACGACGGCCGCACGCTGCCCGAGTCCGGTGCGATCCTCTGGTACCTCGCCGAGGGCTCGCCGCTGGTACCGGGGGATCGCTGGGGCCGCGCGGAGGCGCTGCAGTGGATGTTCTTCGAGCAGTACAGCCACGAGCCGTACCTCGCCGTCGCCCGCTTCTGGCTCGCGTTTGCGCCCAGGGAGGCGCTCGAGCAGAAGCGCCACCTCGTGCCGGAGTGGCATGCGCAGGGCAATGCCGCGCTCGGCGTCATGGAGACGCATCTCGCGTCGCACGACTGGTTCGCGGGCGGCCGCTATTCCATCGCCGACATCGCGCTCTATGGGTACACGCACTGCGCCACGGATGGCGGCTTCGACCTGGATGCGTATCCGGCGGTGCGCGCCTGGCTGGGCCGCGTCGCGGGACAGCCCGGCCACGTGCCGCTCGAGTTCGCGCGGTAGGTGTCGGGAACGATTCGGGCCTGCCGCAAACCCTTAGCCGCCGAGCCGCGACCGCAGCGCGACCAGCTCCTCGCGCAGTTCCGCCACCGTCGATTCCAGCGCCTGCACGCGCGCCGTGAGCGAGTCCTGGCCCGGTGCGGCAGCGGCGCGAGGGACTGCGACGCCAGCCGCGGGTGCGTCGTCCTCGTGCAGCGCCTGTGTCGGCGCACCGGTGAAGAGCTGGGCATAGCGCGATTCCCGCCGTCCCGGTTCGCGCGCGAGCCTGGCCACGAACGGGCCCTCCGGGCGCGTGGCGAGGTCCGCCAGCGCCGCCTCGACCTCCTCGACGTCGCGCAACGGCGCGAGCCGGGCCGCGCGGGCACGCAGCTCGCCGGGTGTCTGCGGGCCGCGCAGCAGCAGCTCGCAGACGATCGCGGTCTGCTGCGGCGTGAACTGCAGCGAGCCGAACTGCGTGTTGCAGAACAGGTGGTGGTATTTCTGCACGCGGCTGCCGAATCCCGCTTTCTCGAGTACGAGCTGCTTGCGCACCAGGCCGTCCACGGCGGCCTGCACGTCGCGTTCCTCGTGCTCCAGCACCGGGTCGCGATTGCTGCGCTGGTTGCACGCGTTGACGAGTGCGTTCAGCGAGAGCGGATACTGGTCCGGCGTGGCGACCTGCTTCTCGATCAGGCAGCCGATCACGCGGGCCTCGAGGGCGGACAGTTCGAGGGGCATGGGTCGGGCTCCGCAGCGCGGGGGACCCGGGCATAATCGCACACCCGCCCCGACCAAGGACCGGCCGACCCGTGCAGTCCCCGCGTGGCTCGACGCTCAAGGGCATCGTGACGCTTTCGCTCATGGCGGCGAACGTCGTCTTCTGGGTGCCGATCCTGCTGGTGGTCGCGCTCGGCAAGCTGGTCGTGCCGCTCGCCGGCTGGCGCCGGCTCGTGAGCCGCTGGCTCACGCGGATCGCCGAAGCCTGGATCGGCTGCAACGGCCGGATCTTCCGCGCGATGGGCGTCGTGCGCCTGAAGGCCGAGGGGCTTGCGGGCCTCTCCCCGCGCGAGTGGTACCTCGTGGTGTCGAACCACCGCTCGTGGGTCGACATCCTCGTCCTGCAGGAGGCGTTCAATCGACGGATCCCGTTCCTGAAGTTCTTCCTCAAGCGACAGCTGATCTGGGTGCCGTTCCTCGGACTCGCGTGGTGGGCGCTCGACTTCCCGTTCATGCGACGGCACTCGTCCGCCTACCTCGCGCGGCATCCGCAGGCGCGCGGGCAGGACCTCGCGGCGACGCGCAAGGCGTGCGAACGCTTCGCACGGATCCCGACGTCGGTCATGAATTTCCTCGAGGGCACGCGCTTCACGCGGGCCAGGCAGGCGTCGCGCGCATCGCCCTACCGCCACCTCCTGCCGCCCCGCGCCGGCGGCGTCGCGTTCGTGCTCTCGGCCATGGGCGGCATGCTGCATTCGCTGCTCGACGTCACCATTGCCTACCGCGAGGCGAGCCCGTCGCTCTGGGACCTCTGCTGCGGCCGGCTCGATACCGTCCGCCTGCACGTGGAGCGCCGGCCGGTCGAGGCGTGGACGACGGCGGGCGACTACAGCACGGACGCCGAGTTTCGTGCACGATTCCAGCAGTGGCTCGCGGGGATCTGGGCCGAGAAGGATGCGCGACTCGATGCGATGCTTGCGGCCCCGCCGGCGACGCCGGCATGAGCTGGGACCTGCCCGGACCGTTCGTCCACCGCCGCGTCGTCCACCACGCGGAAATCGACGGCTACGGCCATGTCAACAACGCGGTCTACGTCGCGTGGCTCGACGACTGCGCCTGGGCGCATTCGATCTCGCGCGGCATCAGCCCGCAGCTGTGCCGGTCGCTCAATCGCGGCATGGCCGTGTGGCGCACGCAGCTGCATTACCTGCGCTCTGCGCTCGAGGGCGACGACGTCGAAGTCGGGACGTGGCCGGTCCACAACGATCACCGGCTGCGCATCGAGCGCCGCTTCCAGGTGCGTCGCGTCGGCGACGGCGCGACGCTGCTGCGCGCGCTGATCCACTACGTGTGCATCGACCTGCAGACCGGCAAGGCGCGCCGGATGCCCGAGCAGTTCACGCGGTACACGGTGGCGCCGGCCGTCGAACAGGCGGTCGCCGCCGAGACCGCGCCGTTTGCGCCGGGGGTCGAGCCCCGCTGACGAATGCAAGCCCGACGAGCCGCGACCTGCGCGGGTCCCGCCACCACCGAGCGCCGGCAGGATTTGCCGGGAGCCAGGAGACCGACATGAAACACGCATGGCACTGCCCGGAACTCGCCTCGCTGCTCGGCTCGACGCCGACGTTGACCCGGCGCGACATCCTCGTGACCTCGCTCGCGGCCGGTTTCGCCCTGGCCACACAACCCGTCTCCGCCGCGACGATCACGACCGCGACGGAAGGCCTCACCGCCGGCGAGGTCCGCATCCCGGTCAAGGACGGCGAGATTCCGGGATATCGCGCGATGCCCGCGAGCGGCAAGGATTTCCCGATCGTGCTCGTCGTGCAGGAAATCTTCGGCGTCCACGAGCACATCCGCGACGTCTGCCGGCGTTTTGCCAAGCAGGGCTACCTCGCCGTCGCGCCGGAACTCTACGCGCGGCAGGGCGACGTCTCCGGGATCGCCGACTGGCAGAAGATCATGTCGGATGTCGTCGAGAAGGTGCCGGACGAGCAGGTGATGGCGGACCTGGACGCGACGGTTGCCTGGGCCGGCCAGTCGAGCAAGGGCGACACGAAGCGCCTCGCCGTCACCGGGTTCTGCTGGGGCGGCCGCATCGTCTGGCTGTACGCCGCGCACAATCCCGCACTGGATGCGGGCGTTGCCTGGTACGGCCGGCTCGACAGCCCGCGCACGCCGCTCCAGCCGAAGTACCCCGTCGACATCGCGGGGGAGCTCGAGGCGCCGGTGCTCGGGCTCTACGGCGGCAAGGACGACGGCATCCCGCTGGCCCACGTCGAGAAGATGCGCGCGGCCCTGGCGGCCGCGAAGAACACCTCGTCGCGGATCGTCGTGTTCCCCGACGCGCCGCACGGCTTCCTCGCGGATTACCGCCCGAGCTATCGACCGCAGGAAGCGGCGGACGCATGGGCGCAGTGCCTCGCGTGGTTGCGCGAGCACGGCGTGGGTTGAGCCGAGGGGCAGACGGGGGATCGGCATGACAGACTCATTGCGCGGCAAGACGCTCTTCATCAGCGGCGGGTCCCGCGGGATCGGCCTCGCGATCGCGCTGCGTGCAGCGCGGGACGGCGCCAATGTCACGATCGCCGCGAAGACCACGACGCCGCACCCGAGCCTGCCCGGCACGATCCACACGGCGGCCGCGCAGATCGAGGCCGCCGGCGGTCATGCGCTCGCCGTGTCCTGCGACATCCGTGAAGAGTCGCAGGTCGAGGAGCGTTGGTTCGCGCCACACGTGGGTTACACGATGGCGAAGTTCGGCATGAGCCTGGTGGTGCTCGGGGTCGCGGGCGAGTATCGCGGGCGCGTCGGCGTCAACGCACTCTGGCCGCGAACCGCGATCGACACCGCGGCGATGGCCGAATTCGGCGGCCGCGTGGACCTGCACGCGCTGCGCAGCCCCGAGATCATGGCCGACGCGGCCTGGTGGGTGCTGAGGTCCGATGCCCGCTCGAACACGGGCCAGTTCCTGATCGACGACGAAGTGCTGGCCGCGCACGGCGTGGCCGACCTCGCGCAATACGGTGCCGACGGCGTGGCGGACATCGACCTCGTGCCGGACTTCTTCGTCCCGAGCCTGCGCGAACTGCGTGGGCTGCCCGAGCCGGGCAACCCGTATGCCCGGCGGCGCCAGTAGGCGAGGCCGCTCGAAGCCCTGCGGGCGCTGCGCTCGCTTCAGAACTTCCAGAGGACGCCGATCGAGGGGATCAGCGGCAGCCAGTGCCGTTGCTCGTGCGACAGAGTCATGCCGCCGTTGCCGTCGCTGAGGATTTCGTAATCGGTGCAGCAGGGGTTGCGCCGGTTGAGCGCGTTGGTGACCTCGAAGTGCGCACTCAACGTGCCGACCGGCAGCTGCCACTCGCGGCTCACCCGCGCATCGAGCGAACCGTACCCGGCGTAACGCTGCGCATCGCGGGCGCCGAGCACCACCTCGCCCGAGGACGGCTCCAGCGATGCGGCCGTCACCGGCCAACCCGTGTGGTACTGCGCCACGACGGTTGCCTGCCACGGTCCGTCCGTCCAGCCGAGGCCGCCGTTCACGGTGTGGGTCTGGTCCCAGCCCCGGCGGATGTCCCGGTCGCCGACGCGGTCCGTGACGCGCGACCAGGCATACGAAAACCAGCCGTTCCACGGCCCCACCTGGCGTCGCGTGACCATGAGCTCCAGCCCTTGGGCCGCGGCGGACGAGGGATCGATCGCGACGCGATCCCAGCGCAGCTCCGGGGCGAGCGACAGCGGGTCGTACAACGTCTCGTAACGCGTCCGCAGCCGGCCGTAATCCTTGCGATACGCCTCCAGGCGCAGGGACCAGTCGCGATCGAGCTCGCGCTCGAGGCCGAGGATCGCGTGGTCGGCATGCTGGGCGCGCCGGAATTCGTCGACGCCGTCCTCGACCTGCAGTTCTTCGATGCCCTGGAACTGCTGGAAACGCCCCCAGCTCGCCAGCAGCCGCGTGCGCCCGTCGAGGCGCCACGCGAAATTGATGCGCGGTCCGAACTGGTCGTCCGAGTCGACGCCGTAGCTCTGGTGGTCCCAGCGCAGGCCGAACTCCGCGGTGACCGCCCCGGTGAGCCGGCCCCGCGCGGTGTAGTAGACCGCGTGATGGGTGCCCGACGGCGACGGCGAGAGCGTGCGCGCGAGGTCCCGTGCACCGGGGAAAGGGCTGTCGGGCGCGTAATCGACGACGCTCGAGTATTCGTACTCGGCCGAGAGCGTCCGCAGGTCGATGCCCGCGCGCTGGAGCCAGCGCTCGCCCGAGTGGACGACGTCGAGTTTCAGGCCGAGGACGTCGTAGTCGCGGCGGTCGTCCACGTGTCCCGTGCGCACGCCGGGATCGTCGACGACGGCCTCGCGCTCGGCCCCGACATCCGTGGACGAGATCATGGCGCGGGTCGTCAAGCTGTCCGACCAGTCATGGTCGACCGTCGCCCAGACGTAGGAGTTCGCGTACTCGGCGTCGCTTTCCTCCGTGTCCCCGGTGTTGCGTATCAGGAAGTCGTCGCGCGCGACGAGCGCATGCACGCTGAGGCGGGTCGCCGGGGACCACTCGTAGTCGATGCGCGCGAAGCCGTCCTCGTAGTGCGCCTCGCCGAGGTCGGATTGCATGAGGTCGGCGACCTCGTCCAGGTTGCTGCGACGAAACGAGGCCAGCCACTGGCCGCGTCCGTCACCGAAGCGGTGTGACGCGAGTGCGTTCGCGTGGAGCAGGCTCAGGCCGAGTTCGTAATACGCCTCGGCATCGGGGCGCAGCGAGCGCACGTCGACGATCCCGCTCATGCGGTCGCCATAGTCCGCGGTGAACCCGCCCGAGTACGCCTCGAGGCCGGCCACGATCCGTTCGTCGAGCACGCTCACCGGGCTCTGCAGCAGACGCAGATGGAAGGGCTCGTACAGCGGCAGGCCGTCGAGCACCACCAGTGTCTCGGACGCTTCACCGCCGCGGATATGCGCGAGCCCGGCGAGTCCGTTGCTGGCGGCACCCGGAAGCCGGTGCACGGCCTTGAGCGCGTCCTCGGCGAGCCTCGGCAGCGCCTCGACGTCGCCCTGGGTGAGCACCGTGCGGATGTCCGGCAGGTCGCTCGCGAGCGAGTAGCGGCTCGCCGTCACGACGATGCTCTCCAGCGGCTCCGCCGCGTACGCTGGCGCGATGCCGCGGGCAGCGACCGGTGCCGGTTCGCTGCGAACGACAGCGTAGGTGCGGGCGTCGATCCGTCGCAGGCCCAGGCCGAACGGGACGAGCACCTGAGTGGCACGCTCGAGAGGCGTTCCCGCGGGCGGCTCGCGCATGACCGTCGTTCCGGGCGTGACGAGGTCGGACGAGTACACGAGCTGGAACCGGCCGATGCTCGACAGCTGTTCGAGCACCGTGTCGAGCGGACGACCCACCAGGGTGTCCACCGCGGCGATTGCCGGCACCGGGACGCACGTGAGCGGACCGGCGAGCGCCAGCGAACACGCGATCGCGCCAAGACGAGCCTGGCGACGAGAGGAACAGGGGCGGGGAGGACGCTGGGCGGGGAGGGCGCGCGACATAGGGTGCCGGACGCACTCGTCCGGCGCACCGATGTTAGCGGAGCGACCATCGTCCGCCTATGCGCGCTCACCGCGTTGCGCGTTCGACCTGCAGTTCCGCGCCCTCGAAACGATGCTGCAGCGACGGTGTCGTCGCCATGACCGCCGCCACGGCCTGCTCCGGTGCGAGGCCGGACACCGAGCCTCGCAGCGCGATGCCTGCGGCTTCGCGGGCGGCTTCCGGCGACGCGTAGACGAGACGCCGCCCGGTTTCGCGCGAGGCCCAGTCGAGGAATTCGTCGAGCGACCGGCCGGCGATCGCAAAGCCGGGTGCCACCGCTTCGGTCCAGAGCCAGCGCGCATCCCGGGGCTCGACGTGTCCGCGTGAGACAGAGCCTGCATCCGCCACCACCACGCTCTCGCCCGCGCGCGCGATCACCGGGTCGTTGCCTCGCCCGACTGCGACGCTGCCTTCGCGCACGGCCACGGAGAGCGCCTGGGGCGTGACCTCGACGAGATATTGCGTCCCGATGTGCCGCACCACGCCCAGCCGTGTCTGCAGCGTGAACGCACTGGCCTGCGCGGTCGGACCGACCCCCGCATCCACGTACGCCCGTCCGGCGTCGAGACGGGCCGCATCCAGCGCCGCGAGCTGCAGTGCCGAATCGGAATCGAGACGGATCTCCACGCCGTCCTTGCGCCGCAGCGCCACTCGGCCCTTCGCGGCAGTGCGCAATTCGGCGCCTTGCGCCAGACCTGCAGACGGGGCGAGCGGCGACCACGCAGCGCCCGTGCCGTCGCGCCATTGAACGTCGCCCTCGACGCGCGCGGCGGACGCGACCATGGGCGACGGCGTGGCTCGTTGCGGCAGGAGCATCCACGCTCCCACGGCGACCAGCGTGACCGACGCCGCGACCGCCCAGGGCGTGACCTGCCGCCGGCGCTGCGCACGCCGCGTGGCGAGCATCGCACGCCACTCGGCTTCCACGGCGGCCCGCACCTGCGTCGCCGCCTCGAGTGGCGGCTCCCCGCGCGGACCGGCGCCTCGCAGCAGGGCCTCGAGCCCCGTCTCGTCCGCGTCTTCGTGCGGATCGTGCGGTCGTTCGTCGTTCATGATGCCTGCACCGTCGTTGTCACGTTTCGAGACTCGCCAGCACGTCGCGGGCCGAGGCGCCGAACACGGCCTCCACCCCTTCCCGGAAACCGATGCGGGCGCGCGCCAGCAGCGACTGCGCCGCCGTCTGCCCGATGCCGAGCCGCTCGCCGATTTCTTCGACCGATCGACCCTCGACATACTTCCATTCCAGCGCCTCGCCGTAGCGCTGTGGCAGGCGATCGAGCACCGCGTGCACGAGCCGGCGCAACTCCGCGCGATCCGCCCCGCGGAACGGGTCGTCGTGCGCCGGCGCCTCGATCGAATCGAGTGCGGCGCGGACCTCCTCGCTGTCGTCGATCAGCACGACGCGGCCGGCATACCGGCGCTGCGAGCGGACGTGGTCGGCAATCTGGCGGCGGCAGATCTGGCACAGCCAGGTGAACAGTGCCGCCTCGCCGCGCCAGCCTTCGAGCCCCCGCATCGCCTTGATCAGCGTCGACTGTACGACGTCCTTGGTGGCGTCGGCATTGCGGTCGAGCCGCGGCAGCGCAAACCGGTAGATGCGGGGAAAGTACGTCTCGAAGAACCGCGTGAACGCACGCTCGTCGCCGGCCAGCACGGCCGCCACCAGCTCACGGTCGTCCATCATCGAAGCGTCCATCGTGGCATGCGAGTAGGACGGAGCCGCCCGGGCAAATCAATCGTGCGGACAGGCTCGGCCGGCCCACCCGCGCGCAGGGTTCCCGGCCTGTTTGTATAACTATCTGAATCAATTGATCTTTTAGAAAACTCAAGGTGGCGGTTGATTTGTCCGGGTCGTGGCGTCTCACCCACCGCACCCCGCATCGCGGGTGCGCACAGGCATGGAACGCAAAACCACATGAACGACTCCCCTCCCGCGAGACCGAAGGCCAGCCGCCTGCCCCGAGGCGGGGGAGCAGGCGCTTGCGGCCGCCGCCCGCCAATCGAGGCGGTGCCGTACGGGGCAGACGCTCGTGCCGAGCTCGAGGACTACGTGCGCGGCGCGTTCGCTCGCCGGCACGCCGCGATGGTCTGCAGCTTCATGCCGACATTGCTTGCCTTGCGTGACCACTCCGGGGCGCTGCGCGGCGTCGCCGGCGTTCGCGCAGCGCGCGACCAGCGCCTGTACCTCGAGCAGTACCTCGACCACCCGATCGAGCAGGCGCTGGCCCAGGTCCCGGAATTTCGTGGAGCGGGACCCATCCGTCGCGAGGACATCATCGAAGTCGGCAACCTCGCGGGCTCGAGTTGCCGCGCGGCGATCCGGCTGGTCACGCAGCTCCCCTCCTGGCTGCTGGATCGCGAGTATCGCTGGATCGTGTTCACCGCGACCGACACGCTGCAGCGGATTCTCGCGGGTTTCGGCGCACCGCTCGTCGAGCTGGCACGCGCCGACGCCGCGCGCCTGACCCGGGATGCCTCCGACTGGGGCCGCTATTACCAGACGGACCCACGGGTGTTCGCGGGTTACCTGCCGGACTCCGAGCGTCTGGTCGGATTCGCGCGCGAGGGATCGGGTCATTAGCGCTTTGCTCGCAGCGCTGCGTGCCGCGGATCCGCTGGCCACGGCACTCGACGACGGACATCGGTCCGTCGCCTACGGAACCCTGCCGACGCTGCTCGACCTCGAGGCCGAGTGGCTGCAAGGTCGCGGTGCCGAGCGCTGCGCGCTGGTCGCGGACAACGGCGTGCCCTGGGTACTCGCGGACCTCGCCCTCCACGTCGGGGGACTGCTCACGGTGCCCCTGCCCGGCTCGTTCACCGTCGCGCAGCAGGCGCACGCCGTGGAGGACGCCGGTATCGACACCGTGCTGACCGACGATCCGGCCCATGTGCGCGCGCTGCTGCCCGGGTGGTACATGGACGAAGAAACCCCGGCGTCGCGCCTTGCCTGCTTCCGGCGCAGGATCGATGCCTCCGCGCGCCCCCATGCGCCGCGTGGCACCAGCAAGATCACCTACACCTCCGGCAGCACCGCGGTGCCGAAGGGCGTGTGCCTCTCGGCGGCGATGCTGGAGACCGTTGCCGCGTCGCTCGCGTGGGCGACGTCGTCGCTCGCGCTCGAGCGCCACCTCTGCCTGTTGCCGCTCGCCACCCTGCTCGAGAACGTGGCGGGCGTGCTGGCGCCGCTCATGCGCGGGGCGACCTGCCTCGTGCCCTCGACCCACGCGACCGGCATGCAGTACGGCGAACCCGACGTTTCGCGCCTGCTCGCCGCCATCGCGAGCCGCGCACCGCACAGCCTCATCCTGGTCCCCGAACTGCTGCAGGTTCTCGTGACGGCCGCCGAACGCGGGTGGCGCGCGCCGGCGTCGCTGTCGTTCGTCGCGGTCGGCGGTGCGCGCGTGTCGCCGTCGCTGCTCGCGCGGGCCGGGGCGGCGGGGCTGCCGGTGTTCGAAGGCTACGGCCTCAGCGAGTGCGGATCGGTCGTGTGCCTCAATACGCCGCAGGCGCAGCGCGCGGGCACGGTCGGTCGCGCGCTGCCGCACGTGCGCGTGAGCGTCGATGAGCGCGGCGAGGTGCACGTCCACGGGACCACGATGCTGGGGTACCTGGGCGACCCGCCGCGCACGCCCGACGCGGCGCTCGCCACCGGCGACCTCGGCGAGATCGACGAGGACGGCTTCCTTCGGCTGCAGGGCCGCATCGGCCATCGCCTCATCACCTCGTACGGTCGCAACGTGTCGCCCGAATGGATCGAGAGCGAACTCTCGCAACGACTCGGCGGCGTGCCGGTGCTGGCCTTCGGCGACGCGCAACCCTGGATCGGCGCCCTCGTCGGCGGGCCGGTGAGCGCTTGCGACGACGCAGCGGTCGCGCGTGCAGTCGCGGCCACCAACGAGGTCCTGCCGGAGTACGCGCAGGTGCGACGCTGGGTGCGCAGCCCCACGCCGTTCTCGGCGGGCTCGGGCACCTTGACCACCAACGGGCGCCTGCGCCGCGCCGCCATCGTCGAGCGTCATGGCCTGTTGCTCGACTCGCTCTACGCCGAATCGCGCGCCGGCTGACGACCCGCCCACACCAGAGGAAACATGACGCTGCATCGGCGACTCCAGGTCGAGACGGCCGGCGATCGCGAGTACCTGCTCGCGGCCCCGACGATCCAGCGCGCGCTGCGCGGCGAGATCACGCGCGAGCTGTACCTCGCATTCCTGACGCAGGCGTATCACCACGTGCGACATACCGTGCCATTGCTGATGGCGGTCGGCTCCCGCCTGCCCGACCGTCACGACTGGCTGCGCGAACCGCTCATGCATTACCTCGAAGAGGAAGCCGGCCACGAACAGTGGGTGCTCGACGACATCGCGCACGCGGGTGGCGATCGCGCAGCGGCTGCCGCGTCGATGCCGTCGGTGCCGACCGAAGTGATGGTCGCCTACGTCCATGACACCGTCGCGCGCGGCAATCCACTCGGGTTCTTCGGCATGGTGCACGTGCTCGAGGGCACGAGCGTCGCGCTCGCCCTCGCGGCCGCCGACCGCATCCAGTCCGCGCTCGCGCTGCCGTGCTGCGCCTTCAGCTACCTGCGCAGCCACGGCCAGCTCGACCAGCAGCACGTTGGACACCTGGAACAGATCCTCGATCGCGTGACGGACGCCGGCGACCAGGCGGCGGTGATTCGCTGCGCGCGCGCCATTTACTGGCTGTACGGCCAGATGTTCCGCGCGCTCGAGCCTGCGGCCGAAGGTTCCGCCGCTCGTTCCGAGAGCTGAGGTGCAGCGCATGAAGACCGCGGACATGCGTGCGCTGGTCACCGGCGCCACCGGGGGCATCGGCCGGGCCCTGGTGGCGGAGCTCTTCCGTCGCGGCGCCACGGTGCTCGTCGTCGGTCGCCAGGAGTCGACGCTCGCCTCGCTGTGTGCCGAGCTCGGAGGTTCCTCCGACCGGTTGCAGCGCTGCGTCGCCAACGTGGTCGACCCGCACGACCGGGCGAAAGTCGTCGAGCGTGCAGCGAACGCAGGTTGCAACGTGCTCGTGAACAGCGCCGGGCTCGGCGAGTTCGCGTTCGTGGACGAGCAGACGGATGCCGGGCTCGAGCGACTGTTCGCCGTGAATGCGCTCGCGCCGATGCAGCTCACGCGTGCACTCCTGCCCTCCCTGCTGCGTCAGCCCGAAGCCGCCGTGCTGAACGTCGGTTCGGTGTTCGGCAGCCTGGGGTACCCGGGTTTCACGGGGTATTCGGCGACCAAGTTCGCGCTGCGCGGGTTCACGGAGGCGCTGCGCCGGGAACTGGCCGATTCCCGGGTGCGCGTGCACTACCTCGCGCCCCGATCGACCCGCACCGCGATGAACGCCGCCGCCGTGGGACGCATGAACGCAGAACTCGGTGTGTCGATGGATTCCCCGGACGCGGTTGCGCGCGCCGCCGCGGACATGCTGGAGCAGGGTCGGCCCGAGGCGGTCCTCGGCTGGCCCGAAAAGTTGTTCGTCCGAGTGAATGCACTGCTGCCGCGCCTCGTCGACGGCTCGTTGCGCAAGCAGTTGCCCGTCATCCGCCGGCACGCGGCCGAGGCCGTCATCGAGCGTGCCTGCCACAGCCGAGGAATCGACCGATGAAAACGATGCGTACATTGGTGCTCGTCGCGACGGCGCTTTGCGCCTGCCCGCTCCCGGCTGCAACCGCCGGGGTCGATCCCGCGGTCGACGCCGGGCTGGTCGAGCTGCAGCAGGCGTGGGCACACGCGAACTACGAGGTACCGGCGGGCGACGCGCGCGTGCAGGCCTTCGACGCGCTCGAGCAGCGCGCGGACGCGTTCGCCCGGCAGCATCCCGACCGCGCCGAAGCCTTGATCTGGCAAGCGATCGTGGAGAGCAGCCATGCCGGCGCAAAAGGCGGCCTGGGCGCGCTCGCGCTGTGCAAGGAAGCGAAACAGCACCTCGAAGCGGCGCTCGAGCTCGACCCGCAGGCGCTCGAGGGCTCGGCCTACACGAGCCTCGGCACGCTGTACTTCAAGGTTCCGGGTTTCCCGCTCGGTTTCGGCAACGACGAGAAAGCCGCGAAACTGCTGCGCAAGGCGCTCGAGATCAACCCGACCGGCATCGACCCGAACTACTTCTACGCCGAGTACCTCGTCGAGCAGAAGCGGTACCGGGATGCGTTGAAGTACCTCGACCAGGCCGAACGGGCGCCGGCGCGTGCCGGTCGCGAAACGGCGGACAAGGGGCGCCGCGCCGAGATCGCGACGCTCAGGACGAAGGTCCAGTCGAAGCTGGGCCGGGCGGCGTGACGCGATCCGCGCAGAGCCGGGCGAGCAGGCGGTCGAATTCCGCCGCGAGCGGCGCCTCGACCACCAGAGGCCCGTTCGTGGCCGGCGTCGATTCGAACTCGAGCCGGGTGCAGGCGAGCAGCGCGTAGCGGGACGTCGCATAACGATCGACACGCACCGGCAGCTCGAATCGCGCGCGCGTGCGAAACGCCGTCGCCGCGATCCGCGGCGCGCTCGCCGACGAACGCGGGATGCGCTCGTCCTCCACGTCCGCGAGCGGCTGCTCGATCAACCCCGATGGCTCCGGCCAGCCGCGCACCAGCGCCACGTAGTGCTTGCGCACGACGGAGGCGCCGAACGCGAGCGACAGGTCACGCGCAGCTTCGCGGTCGAGCGCGAACACGAGCGCGCCCGACGTGCCCTTGTCCAGCCGGTGCACCGGGTAGACATGGCGGCCGAGCTGATCGCGAACGAGCTGGAGCGCGAACTGCGTCTCGTGCCGGTCGATCGCGGAACGGTGCACCAGCAGGCCGGACGGCTTGTCGACGACGACCATGCGCTCCTCGAGATGGAGGATGGCGAGCGGCACGCTCAACCGGCGAAGCGCAGCGCGACGATCCACGCGAGGCCGAGCGCCGCGAGCGCCGCGAGCCCGGCGCTCCATTGCGCCAACGAGCCGGCCATCCGCGGTCGCAGTGCGAGCAGCGCGCCGGCGATTCCGCCGGCGAAGAAACCCGTGAGGTGCGCCAGCACGTCCGTGCGTTCGCCCCCGGCGCCGGTGAACGCGAGCAGGAAGACTCCCGCCACGAGCGGCGCCCAGCGATAAGCCCAGCGTTCGCCCTGGTCTGCACGCCGTCGCCAGGCGTAGGTCGCGAGCAGGCCCAATAATGCGAACACGGCAGTCGAGGCACCCGCGGACACGTGATTCGCCGGCTGGATCCACGCGTTCACCAGGTTCGCCGCCCCGGCCGCCGCCACGCCGCTGCCGAATGCGACACCCGGGCCGAGCAACTGGGCCGCCAGCCAGCCGAAGAACGCGCCGAAGCCGAGGTTGCCGAGCAGGTGCCCGACGTCGAAATGCAGCGTGAGTGCGGTGAGCGCACGCCACGCCTCGCCGTCGCGGACAGCGGTGGTCACGAGCGCGCCGGCGTCGAGCCAGTCGGTCGCCCAGGCCTTGTGGCCCGCGAGCCATGCGACCAGCAGCAGCACGATCACGTAGACCAGCGCGCCGGCCCACGCGAGGGGATGAGTGCCTTCCGGCTGCAGCACGCGCCGCCGCGGAGGATTCTCGCGCTCGTAGGTGCGCAGCTGCGAACGCGCGGCGGGGGCGGCGCCCGGCAGCACGAATACGCCCCAGCCGGGGCCGTTCGGCAGGACCTGCGACTCGATGCCCACCGCGTGCAGCATGAAGGCGCGATCCTCGCACGCCGGACGCCAGTGCGACCGATAGACCTCGACCGGCAGCTCCGGCAGCGTCGCGCACGGCGGCAGGTCGTTCACGCGTTCGCCGCGCGACGGCCGGGCGCAGCGGCGAGCCGCAGCGTCGCGCCCGGTGTGAGCGCGGGGAACCGAGCCGGCGCGACGTGGTGTTCGCGACGCGCGATCGCGAGCGCACGCGCCGGCTCGTCGATCGCCTCGTCGGTGAGCTGGAAGCAGCCGAAGTGGGTCGCGACGCTCTGCCGTGCCCGCAGGTCGAGGTGCGCCCGCACGGCGTCGTCCGGGTTCATGTGCTGGTCGCCCATGAACCAGCGCGGCTCGTATGCGCCGATCGGCAGCAGCGCGAGGTCGGGCTCGCCGCAGCGATCGCGGATTTCGACGAAGTGCCGCCAGTACCCGGTGTCGCCGGCGAAATACGTGCACACACTGTCCGCTTCGAGCACGAACCCGCCCCAGAGCGTGCGGTTGCGGCCGCGCAGGCCGCGGCCGGACCAGTGCTGAGCGGGCACGTAAGTGCAGCGCCAGGACCCCGCCGCGTGCGCCTGCCACCAGTCGAGCTCGATCACGCGGTCGAGCCCGTGCTGCTGCAGGAAGGGCGCATTGCCGAGTCCGGTCAGGAACGTCGGTCGATGCGTCGCATCGAGCCGTCGCAGCGTGTCGAGGTCGAGGTGGTCGTAGTGGTTGTGGCTCACGAGCACGAGGTCGATGCGCGGCAGCCGCTCGAACGGAATGCCGGGGGCGTGGACGCGGCGTGGCCCCATCCATTGCAGCGGGCTCACGCGTTCGGAATAGACCGGGTCGGTGAGGACGTTGAGGCCGCGGTACTGCAGCAGGAAGGTGATGTGGTTGACGAACGTGGTCGCGCAGTCGCCGGGCCCGAGCGTGTCGGGCAGGCGCGGCACGACGCCGTGCTCGACCCACGTGGGCCACGTGGCGCGGCGGCTGGTGCGCTGCCAGCGCACGAAATCGCCGAAGCTGCGTCCAGCCGCGGCCGCCGCATTCTGGTTGCGGAACACCGTGCCGTCGAAATGGTCGGACGCGGGGCCGCGATGCCCCGGTCCGCCCGCGAGCGAGCGCCGGGTCGAATAGGCGCCCGTGGCGAGGCCGAGCAGTTTCTGCAGTGGTTTCTGCACGCAGCCACTCGCGACCGGGTCAGGGCTGCAGCGCGCGGTACAGGAAGGGCAGGCTCACGTCCATGCGGTAGTCCACGTCGGAATGGTCGTCGTCGAACTCCTCGTAGTGGTGGGGCACCGACGCCATTTCAAGGGCCCGCGACAACTGCCGGCAGCCGTAGTGGATCTGGTACTGGTCGCGCCAGCCGCAGTCGACGTAGATGCCGTGCAGGCGGCGCAGGTTGCGCGCATGCCGCGGCACGAGGCGCACGGGGTCGTGCTGCAGCCAGCGTTGCCAGCGTTCCGGCAGCAGGGCGCCCGACTCGAGGTGGAACGGCAGGCGGAAGCCGTTCGGTGACGCCGGGTCCGGATCGTAGGTCGCGGCCATGCAGAGGTTCATGATCGCGTGACCTTCGTGCTTGTCGAGCTTCGGCTTCTTCCAGACGGCCTCGAGAAATCGCCGCACGCGTCCGTCGTCAAGTCCTTCCGCGAGCAGTCGTTCCTCGACCGCCTCGAGGCGATGGGAGTACGGGCCTTCCTTGCGCGCGGGCCTGCGGTACTTGCCCAGCTCGTTGAGGGTGTTCGGCCAGTCGGCCGCGTAGACGAATTCGAAGTATGCGTCGCCCGAGTGGTTGGCGATCGCGCCCCAGTGCGCCGTGTACTTCATGCCGTGGATCATCACGCCATACCCGCCGGACGACTTGCCGAAGCAGCCCCGGTGATCGCGCGAGGCGAGCGTGCGGAACTCCCGGTCGATCAGCGGGATGACCTCCTGCAGCAGGAAATCGGCGTAGCGCCCGATCGCGGACGAATTGACGTACTGGTTGCCGCCGAGCGCCGTGAAGCAGTCGGGGAACGCGATGATCATCGGTCCCATGCGGCGCTCGCGGATCAGTCGTGCGGCGCGCTCCGCCAAGTTCTCGCTGAAGGGCTTCCAGTTCAGGTGGGCGATGCCCGTCCCGGTGAAACCGACGAGGTCGTAGACGACCGGAAAGCGACGGCCGCGCCCGTGCGTGCCGCCCTGGTCGTATTCGTGCGGCAGCCACACGGCGAGGCGACGCGTCGTGGGATCGCCGAGCGGGTTGTCGGCGAGCACCCGCGACTCGTGCTCGAGCACGACGACGGTGCCGGCCGCACTCACGGGACGTTTGCGGGCCATGGCGAATCCTCGGTTCCAGGCGGGCGGCAGTGTCGCGCATTCGTTACGATTGCGCGACAGACCGGCCGTCCTGGAGTGCCGACTTGCCGATTCGCGCCGCCTGCCTCAGTGCATGCCTGTTCGCGCCGTATGCCATCGCGAGCGCAGCGTCGCCCGGGCCCGCCGCGGATCGGTTCGGTCCGGACGACATCGCGCGCATCGCAGACGTGGCCGAGCCGGTGCTTTCGCCGGACGGCGTGCGCGTGGCCTACAGCGTCACCACGACGAACGTCGAGGAGGATCGACGGCAGTCCGACCTCTGGCGCGTCGGCTTCGACGGCCGCGATCGCGTCCGGCTCACGTACACGCCGCAGCACGACGAATGGCAACCCGCCTGGTCGCCCGACGGCCGGTTCCTCGCATTCCTTGCCGACCGCGGCGAGGACGAAGCTCAGGTCCAGGTGTGGGCCATGCCGGCCGATGGCGGAGAGGCGCACGCGCTCACCGGCTTCCCCGGCGGCGTCGAGGACTTCGCGTGGTCGCCGGACGGCACCCGCCTCGCGGTCGTCGCGCACGACCCGGCCAGGCCTGCCGGCACGCCGGCGCCGAAGAACCCGCCGCCGATCGTCACCGAGCGCTTCTACTTCAAGGAAGACGTGACGGGCTACCTCGATGCACGGCGCAGCCACGTCTACCTCTACGACGTCGCGAGCGGCGCCGTGCGCCAGCTCACCTCCGGCGACCACGACGACCGCTGGCCGGGCTGGTCGCCCGACGGCCGGAGGCTCGCGTTCGTCACGCGCCGCGGCGCGGACGCCGACCGGCGCAGCCGCGTCGACCTCCACGTCGTCGGCACGGAAGCGGGTGCCACGGAACGACTGCTCGCGACGCTGGACGGCGCCGAGAACGACATCGACTCGGGTTCCCGTCCCCAGTGGTCGCCCGACGGCCGGCGCATCGCGATGCGTCAGGGCGGCGACGAGAAGTGGATCTACTACGCGCCGATGCAGCTCGCGCTCGTCGACACCGCGACGGGCCAGGTCACGACGCCGGCGCCGCTCGACCGCTGGATCTACCAGCCGCGCTGGAGCCCGGACGGGAGTGCCGTGCTCGCGCTGGTCGAGCAGAGCCGCGAGACGCACCTTTCGCGCGTCGACGTCGCGACCGGGAAGCTCACGCCGCTCACGCACGGGCCCCGCTACGACGCCGGTTTCGCCGTCGCGGCCGACGGGCGGGTCGTCGTGCTGGGCGGCGACGACGCCACACCGTACGAGCTCGCAGCGATCGAGGGCGCCGCGCTGCGGCCGCTCGGCTCGCACAACGCGTGGCTCGCCGGCAAGCGCCTCGTGCGCTACGAAGACGCGACATTCGCGGGCAAGGACGGTACGTCGATCGACGGCTACGTGGTGAAGCCGCTCGACTACGTCGCAGGACGGCGCTATCCCACAATCCTGCGGATCCACGGCGGGCCCGTGCTGCAGTACTACCACGAGTTCATGGCCGACTGGCAGGCGTACGCCGCACGGGGCTACGTCGTCGTCGCGGCGAACCCGCGTGGATCGTCGGGGCGCGGCTTCGACTTCGCGCGCGCCATCTACGCGGACTGGGGCAACAGGGATCTCGCCGACGTGCTCGCGGCAGTCGACCACGTCCTCGAACGCGGGCTCGCGGACCCGGAGCGGCTCGCGGTCGGCGGACGCAGCTATGGCGGGATACTGACCAACTACGTGATCGCCAGCGACTCGCGCTTCAAGGCCGCGGTGAGCGGCGCCGGCGCGTCGAACTTCGCGGCCATGTACGGCCACGACATGTATGTGCGCGAGTACGAGCTCGAGCTGGGGACGCCGTGGCGCCAGCGCGAACTCTACGAGCGGCTGAGCTATCCGTACTACCACGCGGACCGCATCCGCACGCCGACGCTGTTCTATTGCGCCGAACGCGATTTCAACGTGCCGTGCCTCGGCGCCGAGCAGATGTACCAGGCACTGCGGTCGCTCGGGGTGCCGACCCGGCTCGTGGTCTACCCGGGGGAGAACCACGGTCTCGCGGTCCCGAGCTACGTGCGCGACCGGATGCAGCGCCTGCTCGACTGGTACGACCGGTTCCTGCAGCCGTCGCGATGACGCACAGTGCGCCGCCCACCGGTCTCGAGCGGGCGCATGCGCTCGAGGCGGATCGTTACCTCGGCGAGCCGGCGTACGCGCTCGAGCGGCGCGCAGTGTTCGCCCGCTCGTGGCAGCTCGTCGCGCACCGGGCCGAGCTTGCCGAGCCCGGCGACCACGTGCTCCACGACATCGCCGGCACGCCGGTCGTGGTGCTGCGCACGCTGCTGGGCGAGCTGCGTGCGTTTCCGAACGTCTGCCGGCACCGAGCCGGACCGCTCGTCTGTGGCGGCGGCAAGGGGCTCGGCAACCTGCGCTGTCGCTACCACGGCTGGCTCTACAACCAGGACGGCCAGCTCATCGCGGCGCCGGACATGCAGGGCGCCTGCGACTTCGACATTCGCGACATACGCCTGCCACGCCTGCAGGTCCGGGAGTGGCAGGGCCTCGTCTTCGTCGCAATCGACGCGACCGTGCCCGCTTTCGACGCGGTGTACGCCGGCATCGCCGAGCGCATCGCGCCGATCGACCTGGCGGCGATGCGCTTCGTGGGTCGCGACGCCTGGGACGTCGAGTGCAACTGGAAGGTGTACGTCGACAACTTCCTCGAGGGCTACCATCTTCCCCTGGTGCACCCTGCGCTCACGAACTTGGTCGACTATGCCGAGTACCGCACCGAGCTCGCCGCGTGGCATTCGCTGCAGCACGCGCCGCTCAGGGCGAACGACGGCATCTACGGCGACGGCACGGCGTTCTACTTCTTCGTCTTCCCCAACGTCATGCTGAACGTGATGCCCGGCCGGCTGCAGAGCAACCGCGTGCTGCCGCTCGGCCCGGCCCGCTGCCGCGTCGAGTTCGACTGGTTCCATGCGGGCGACGCCGCGGCACTCGCCCGGGCCGAAAACGATCGCGTCTTCACCAACGAGATCCAGCGCGAGGACGTCGCGATCTGCGAATGGGTGCAGAAGGGGCTTGCGTCGGGCCAGTACGCCGCCGGCCGGTTGAACCCGCGCCGCGAAGGCGGCGTCTGGCACTTCCACGAGCATCTGCGCGCTGCCTACGCGCGAGGTGAGGGAAACTCCACTTGAGCAAGGCAAGGAGGCGAGGCATGGGAACGCGAACGACCGCGAAGGAAGCGCCGGAGGTCCGCGCGCGCAAGCTGGTGCGATACCTGCTGACGAAGGGGCTCGGCGGCTTCGGCCCGCTCTCGAGCGCCATGATGCTGGGCGACGAGTACCTGATCGACCAGGGCTATGCGAGCGACGACGCCCGCGTCGACGCGCTGATCCGGCGCGAGACGGCGCGCAATTTCACGACCGGGTTCGTGACCGGGGTCGGCGGCATCATCACGCTGCCCGTGGCGATTCCCTCGGCGCTGGCGGCCTCGTGGCTGATCCAGGCGCGCATGGCGGGCGCGATCGCGCACATCTACGGCCATGACCTCGAGTCCGAGCGCGTGCGCACGACCATCCTGCTGAGCCTCGCCGGCGACGTCGCGAAGGACGCGCTCAAGGGCATCGGCCTGCAGTTCGGCTCGCGGCTCACGCAGCGCGCGGTCGACCAGCTGCCGGGTCGTGCGCTCGTCGAAATCAACAAGCGCATCGGTCTGCGGCTGCTCACGACGGCGGGGCAGCGCAGCTTCGCGAGCTTCTCGAAGATCGTGCCGGTCGTCGGGGGCGTCGTGGGCGGGGCGATGGACGCGATGGTCTGCCGGCTCGTCGGCCGGACCGCGAAGTCGCTGCTGCGTCGCCCGGACGGCGCGACCGTCGAGGGCGAACTCGTGCGCTCAGGCTGACGGGAGCTTCAGCCCCGCTGGCGCAGGACCGCGCGCGCCGCATTGCGGCCGGCGTGGCCACTGATGCCGCCGCCGCCGTGCTGCCCGCTGCCCGCGAGGAACAGGCCGTCGACCGGTGTGCGGTGGTCCGACCAGCCCGGCAGCGGACGCATGAAGAAGGCCTGGTCGAGGATCAGCTGGCCGTGATTGAGGTCGCCTTCGGTCAGGCCCCAGCGCTGCTCCAGGTCGAGCGGCGTGAGCGAGCGCACCGCGCGCACGGAACCGCGGAAATCGGGGAAGTACTTCGCCAGCGTCTCGACGGCACGCCGCTCGAGCGTCGCGCGCAGCGTCGGCCAGTCGCCGAGGCGTAACGCGTACGGCGCGTACTGGTAGTGGATCGAGACCGTGGCTCCTGCAGTCGTCACTTCGAGGTACGGGTGCTCGGACAATTCGCCGTACTTCGCCGCGTCGTAGGCCCGTTCGAGATAGGGCAGGTCCGGCGCGATCACGATCGTGCCCGGCGGCAGCCCGTGCGCACCGTCGGTGAGTGCATGCACCTTTGCGACCGAGCCGCGCATGCGGATCGACTGGACGTGCCACGTGAACTCGGGCGGCAGTTCCGGCGCGCCGACCAGGCCCAGCAACGTGTGGCGCGGGTCCGCGGCCGACACGATCAGGGGGGCGCGGATCTCCTCGCCGCCCGCGAGGCGGACGCCGAGCACACGCTGCCGCTCGACCACGATGCGCTCGACCGGCGCGTTCGTGCGCAGCTCGGCGCCCCGCGTACGCAGGGCGCGAACCAGCGCCTCCGCAATCGTGGACGCCTGGGCCGCGCCGTCGCGGTGGCCGAGACCGCCGCGATTGAGCCATTGGTGCACCAGCACCAGGCCGCCGCCCGCCGACATGGACCCGAGCGTGACGCCGTGCACGGCGAGCGCGCCGACCGCCGCCCGGAGCGGCCCGGACTCGAACCACTCCTCGGTGAACTCGATGGCCGTCATCGACAGCGCGCGGATGGTGCGGAACATGTCGCGGCCGCCGAGGCGCCGCATCCGCAGGGCCAGCGCTGCGAGCGGCACCGCATCGGCACGCCAGTCGACCTGCGGCAGGCGCGGCATCGTCGTCGCGTATACGGCGTCGAGGAACGCCGCCGCCTTGTCCATGAACGCCACGAACTCCGGCCAGCGCGCCGCATCGCGCGCCGACAGGCGCCGGATCGACTCGAGCGTGGCGGCATCGTCACCGCGCGACGTGAGCTGCAGCCGGGCGCCGTCCGCCAGGGGCACCACGCAGGCGCCACGGCGCGCGGCGTTGCCGCTGTCCGCGACGAGGCCGTGTCGCGCGAGGTCGAGTTCGCGGATGACCAGCGGACGCAACGTCGCCGATGGGTGCAGCGCCGGGGCCGCCTCGTGCTCGAAGGCAGCGCCCGTCAGCTGGCCGCCGGCGGATTCGCGCGCCTCGAGCACGAGCACCTTGCGTCCCGCCTGCGCGAGGTAAGCCCCGGCGACGAGTCCGTTGTGGCCGGCGCCGACGACGATCACGTCGTACGCGGAGTTCATCGCCAGTCCTTGAGCGCTTCCTGCGCTGCCATTTTGCCGGCCGCGCCCATCACGCCGCCGCCCGGGTGGGCACCCGCGGCGCCGTAGTAGTAGCCCGGCAGTGGCGTGCGGAAATCGGCCCACTGCGGGGCGGGACGCAGGAAGAAGAGCTGATGCAGCAGGAGTTCGCCGTGGAAGATGTTGCCGCCGGTGATGCCGGCGATGCGCTCGATGTCCTTCGGCGTGATCACCTGTGTCCCCACGATGGCGCGGCGGATGTTCGGCGCGTACTTCTCGATGGTCGAGATCACCGTTTCCCCGAACGCAGTGCGCTGCGCGTCGTCCCAGCCGCCCGCGATGTCGTAGGGCGCGTACTGGACGAAGCAAGACATCACGTGGTGGCCCGGCGGCGCCATGTCGCGGTCGATCATCGACGGGAAGATGATGTCCATGTACGGGTTGCGCGAGAACTGGCCGTACTTCGCGTCGTCGTACGCGCGCTCGACGTAGTCGATGCTCGGGCTGATCGAGACCGCGCCCCGGTGCAGCGGGCCTTCGCCGGGCAGGCACGTGAACTGCGGCAGCTCGGAGAGCGCGATGTTGACCTTGCCGGACGAGCCGCGAACCCGGAAGTTGCGGATCGATTGCGTGAACTCGTCCGGGAAATGCCCGGGGTCGACGAACTGCAGGAAACTGCGCTTCGGGTCGGCGGCGGCGAGCACGATGCGCGACTGCAGCTCGTCGCCGTTCTCGAGCGCGACGCCGGTCGCGCGCCCGCCCTTCACGATCACCTTCTTCACGGCGGCGCCCGTGCGGATCTCGACGCCGCGCGCGCGCGCCGACGCAGCGATCGATGCCGTGACGCCGCCGGTGCCGCCCTTGGCAAAGCCCCAGGCACGGAAGGCCCCGTCGATTTCTCCCATGTAGTGGTGCAGCAGCACGTAGGCCGTACCGGGCGAACGCGGGCCGAGGAACGTGCCGATGATGCCGCTCGCAGCCTTGGTGCCTTTCAGTGCGTCGAGCTCGAACCACTCCTCGAGCAGGTCCGCGGATGACTGCGTGACGAGCTTGGAGATGCGGTAGAGGTCGCGCTCGCCGAGTCCCGCGCCGTAGCGGCCGAGCTTGAGCAGGCCCTTCAGGTCGCGCCATCCCATCGAGGACGGGTCGGGCGGCACGAGGGAGATGATCGGCTTGATGGCCTTGGCCGCACGCGCCATGACGCGCGCGTACTCGTCGTAGGCTTCGGCGTCCTTGGGCGAATGCCGGTAGATCTCGCGGCGGGTGAGGTCGTGGTCGTCCCAGCCGGCGAGGTAATCGCCGTCGTCGAGCGGCGTCACCGTGGACGGCAGCGGCAGGATCTTGAGCCCGTGCTTGGGCAGCTCGAGGTCGCGGATGATCTCGGGACGCAGCAGGCTCACGACGTACGAGAACTCGCTGAACTTGTAGCCCGGGAAGATCTCCTCCGTGACTGCGGCGCCGCCCACGAGCTCGCGCCGCTCGAGCACGATCACCCTCTTGCCCGCGCGCGCGAGGTAGGCGGCGGCGATCAGGCCGTTGTGGCCGGCGCCGATGACGATGGCGTCGCAGGTATTGGCGGGCACGGGCTTATTTCTTCTTCCACTCGGGTTCGTAGAACGGCAGCGCGACCACGCGTGCGGCGGCCTGCCGACGGTGATGCTCGACCGTCACCTCGAGGGTCACGCTCGTGCCGGCGCCGTAGTGCGGCCGCTGCAGGTGCGCGAGTGCGATGTATTTCTTCAACACCGGCGACCACGTGCTGGTCGAGGCGTACCCGATCTGCCGGCCTCCCTTGAAGACCGGCAGGCTGCCGCGCACCGCCATGCCGGGGATCTGCGGCGGCAAGCCGACCGCCGCGAACGCGCGCTCGAGGCTCTGCCAGTCGACCTCGACACCGACGAACTTCCACTCGGAACCCGCGCGGTGCTCGCGCTCGAGTGCGCGGCGGCCGACGAAATACCCGGGCTTGTCGAGGTTGACCGTCCAGCCGAGGCCCATCTCGTACGGCGACGATCTCTGTCCTGGAATCCACGCGTGGTGGGCCGAGGTGTAGTCGACGTCGAGCATGAAGAGGCCGGCCTCGACGCGCGCCATGTCCATCGCGAGGATGCCGCACGGCGTGATGCCGTGATCGTGGCCGGCGTCCATCAGCGCGTCCCAGACCGGCAGCGCCGCGTCGGCGGCGAGCCAGATCTCGTAGCCCAGGTCACCCGTGTAGCCGGTGCGCGAGATCGTCACCGGCACCCCCGCGAGCGTGTTCGGCGCCATGCGGAAATACTCGAGTGCGTCCACCGGCGTGCCGCAGCAGCGGTTCAGGATGATGCGCGCCTTCGGGCCCTGCAGGCTCAACGCCGCGACGGGCTCCGTGAGGTCGGTGACGTGGACGTCGAGCCCGGTCGAGTTGAGCGCCAGCCAGCGCAATTGCGGTTCGGCCGCCGTCAGCCGGAAGCTGCGCTCGGCGACGCGCGTGACCGTCCCGTCATCGACGAGCTTGCCGTCGTCGTCGCACCAGCCGGTGTAGTACACCTGGCCCACCGCCAGCTTCCGGATGTTCCGCGGCGTCAGCTTGTCGAGCAGGCGCGCGGCGTCGGGCCCTTCGACCTGGTACTTCATGAGCGGCGAGACGTCGATCAGCGCCGCGTGGTTGCGGATCGCCCAGTATTCACGGTCGAGGCCGAGGTCGTAAGAGCCCGCCGCGAGGCAGCCGCCCCAGCGACGCCAGTTGTGCGGCAGGCTGAGCTGCGAGGTGCGCGCATGGAACGGCGTCCGCCTGAGCTGGTACAGCGGCGCGTGGACGGTGGAAAGTTCTGGCACGAGGAGCTCCCGGCCTCGTCCCCGGCCAGCGGCCGGGGAGGGCGGCACACTATGCCGCAGGCCGGGCGGCACGGACCAGCCCTGCGTCGGCCGGGGAAACCCCCGGCCGACGTCATCCTGCGGGTGATCGCGGTGGATGGCTAGCCCCGGCCGCGGATCTCGATGAACGTCAGGAACTCGTTGCGGGTGCGTGCGTCGGAACGGAACGACCCGAGCATCTTCGAGGTGATCATGGAGACTCCGCGCTTGTGCACGCCCCGTGTGGTCATGCATTCGTGGGCCGCCTCGATCACGACCCCGACCCCGGCCGGTTGCAGCACGTCGTGGATGCAGTGCGCGATTTCCGCCGTCATCTTCTCCTGGACCTGGAACCGGCGCGCGAACACCTCCACGACCCGCGCCAGCTTGCTGATGCCGACGACCTTGCCCGTCGGCAAGTAACCGACGTGCGCGCGACCGATGATCGGGGCCATGTGATGCTCGCAGTGCGACTCGAAACCGATGTCGCGCAGCACCACCATCTCGTCGTAGCCACCCATCTCCTCGAACGTCCGCAGCAGGTATTCCTTCGGGTCGATCGCGTACCCGGAAAACCAGTCGGTGTACGCGTCGACGACCCGCTGTGGCGTGTCGAGCAGGCCTTCGCGTTCGGGATCCTCGCCGGCCCAGCGCAGCAGCGTCCGGACCGCGTCCTCCGCGTCCTCGCGCGGGACGCCGTGCCGCGTCGCGGGAGCGTCCTTGCGGAGGCCGCCGTCGAGACCCCGCTTCTTGCGGTCGCGGCCGCGCTGCGGTTGCTTCGCCATGTTCAGCCTCCTCCTCGTGCCGGCGGTCGCGGCTGTCCCCGCCAGTACATGATCAGCGCGAACCCGGCGGCCATGCCGCCCAGGTGGGCGAAGTGGGCAACGCCCTGGCCGGTCCGCGTGACGCCCAGGTAGAGCTCGAGCGCGCCGTAGAGCGTCACGAACAGCCACGCCGGCATCGGGATCGGCGGGAACAGCAGCATCAGGCGCCGATGCGGAAACGCCATCCCGAATGCGAGCAGCAGCCCGAATACACCGCCGGAGGCGCCGACCGTCGGCACCGGCGGCGAGTCCATGCCGCTCGCGACCGCAAGCTGCGCCAGCGCGGCGCCGACGACGCAGGTGAAGTAGTACGTGAGGAATCGCCGCGTGCCCATCAGCTGCTCGATCGAGCCGCCGAACATCCAGAGCGCGAAGAGATTGAAGAAGATGTGCGCCACGTCGCCATGCAGGAACGAATACGTGACGAGTTGCCAGACCTCGAACGAAGGGGCGCCGGGATAAAGCGCCGATGCCGCCGGCCAGAGCCCGAAGCTCCGCACGAGCATCGACCCGGTGAGCAGCTGTACGACGAAGGCCCCGACGTTGAGCATCAGCAGGGTGCGGGTTGCGACGGGCATCGGCACGGACATCGCGGCATCCTAGCGCAAAGCGCTGGCAGCGACCCCGTGCGGTCGTGCTAGGGTGGCATCGGAAGAGAATGACGCAGCCGCTCGCCCAAATCCTCTGCCTCGGCCTCATCTGCACGGCGCTCGCGCCGGCGAGCGCGCATGCCGCGCCGGCGGCGGGTGCCTCGCAGGCGGATCCGACGCGGACATTCGGTGACGTGGCCTTCACTCCGTGCACGCTCGCAGCTCCGGGCCAGCCGATCACGGTGGCCGCCCGTTGCGCCCGCCTGAAGGTGCCGGAAGACCGCGCGCGTCCGGGTCGTCGCAGCATCGAGCTCGCAGTGGCGTGGGTGCCGAGCACGGCGAGACATCCGGCGCCAGACCCGGTCGTGTTCCTCGCGGGCGGTCCAGGGCAAGCCGCCCTCGAGGCGTTTCCGCTCGTCGCAGCGGCGTTCCGCGCCGTACTCAGGCAGCGCGACGTCGTGCTGGTCGACCAGCGCGGCGCCGGGCAGTCGCATGCGCTCGCGTGTCCGCGCGCGTTCGGCGACGCAGCGGCTGTCGTGACGCAAGTGGAGAACGCCGTCGCCGCGCGCGCACTCGCCGAGCGTTGCCTCGACGAGATCGGCGCGACCGCCGACCCTCGGTTCTATACCACCGGCGACTACGTGGCGGACCTCGAGGCCGTGCGATCGGCCCTGCGGGTCGCGAGCGTCAACCTGGTCGGCGTCTCCTACGGCACTCGCGTCGCGCTCGAGTATCTGCGACGGCACCCGGACCGCGTCCGCACCGCCGTGCTCGACTCCGTCGTGCCTGCCACGCTGCTGCTCGGTGCCGAACACGCGCGCAACCTCGAGTCGGCCGTCGGCGCACAGTTCGAGCGCTGCCGCCGCGACGACGCGTGCCGCGCGAAGTTCGGAGACCCGCGTGCGCGGCTCGACGCGCTGCTCGCGCAGCTGCGACAGCGGCCGGTGCGCGTGCAGTACCGCGACCCGGTCACCGACCAGTGGCGCGAAGACGAGCTCACGGCAGCGGCCGTCGCGGGGGTCGTCCGGTTGCACGCCTACGCCCCGCCGCTGTTCGCGATGCTGCCCATGCTGATCGACGCCGCGAGCCGGGGACGCTACGACACGCTGATGGCCCAGGCCCGCATGGTGGAGCAGCTCGTGGGCGAGCAGATCGGGGTCGCGTTGCAGCTGTCCGTGAGCTGTGCCGAAGACGCTCCCTGGCTCGAGCCAGACCCGGCCGATCGGGCGACATTGCTGGGCACCCAGTTCGTCGAGGTGTTGAAGGCGCAGTGCGAGGCGTGGCCGCGCGGCGCCGTCGCCCGCGATTTCCACGAACCCGTCCGGTCGCAGCGCCCCGTCCTGGTGTTTTCCGGCGAGTACGACCCGGTGACGCCCCCCCGCTACGGCGAGCAGGTCCTGGAGACGTTGCCGCATGGCCGGCAGTTCGTGCTGCGCGGGCAGGGGCACGGCGTGCTGGGCACGGGTTGCACGCCCGAGCTGCTCGGGGAGTTCGTCCAACGCGGCGACGCCTCACACATCGACGCGAAGTGTCTCGACCGGCTCCGCGACACGCCTCCGTTTGCGGGCGCGTACGGCTGGGACCCTTGAGCACCGTGCAGTGATTCGCGCCGAGAACCTGCGCAAGGCATTCCGCACCCGGGGCGGACTCGTGCAGGCCGTGGACGACGTCTCGTTCGACGCCGCGGACGGCTGCATCACGGGGTTGCTGGGGCCGAACGGCGCCGGCAAGACCACGACGCTGCGGATGCTCTACACGTTGATGGCGCCGGACGCGGGGCGCGTCCTCGTCGACGGCCTCGACGCCGCCCGCGAGCCTGCGCGCGTGCGCGCGCGCCTCGGCGTGCTGCCGGACGCGCGTGGCATCTACAAGCGGCTCACCGCGCGCGAGAACGTCGCCTACTTCGGTGCGCTGCAGGGCCTCGACCCCGGGACCATCAGCGTCAACACCCGGCGACTGTGCGACGCACTCGACATGGGCGAGTTCATCGACCGCCGCGCGGACGGGTTCTCGCAGGGCCAGCGCACCAAGACTGCGATCGCGCGCGCGCTGGTGCACGACCCGCGCAACGTCGTACTCGACGAGCCGACGAACGGGCTCGACGTCATGACCACGCGATCGCTGCGCGGATTCCTCTCGGCATTGCGCGACGAAGGCCGCTGCGTGCTGCTGTCGAGCCACATCATGCAGGAGGTGGCCCGGCTCTGCGACCGGATCGTGGTGATTGCGCGCGGCCGTGTCGTGGCGCTCGGTACGCCGGACGAACTGCGCGCCGCGACCGGCTGCACCAACCTGGAGGATGCATTCGTGGCGGCGATCGGGTCGGACGAGGGCCTGTTCCCGTGAAGGCCCTCTGGACCGTGTTGCGCAAGGAGCTGCTCGACGCGTTCCGCGACCGGCGCATGGTCGTCGTCGCATTCCTCGTCATGCCGCTCGCTGTGCCGCTCGTGCTCGCGGGCACCACGGCCCTCGGCGCCCGCAAGCAGGCGGAGCAGCTCGAGTCGACGCTGCGATTGCCGGTGATCGGCGCCGAGCACGCACCGAATCTGCTCGGCTGGCTGGAGCAGCACGACGTCGAGGTCTTGCCGGCCCCGCGGGATGCGGATGCGGAGGTACGCGCCCAGCAGCACGACGTGGTGCTGCGGATCGATGCGGATTTCGCCACGGACTGGCGCGCCGGCCGGCCCGCCCGCGTCGAGGTCATCTTCGACAGTTCGCGCCCGCTCGCCTCGGGCACGACCATCGCGCGGCTGCGTGGCCTGCTCGACGGCTACTCGGGAACCGTCGGTACGCTGCGACTGATCGCACGCGGCATCCATCCGTCCGTCGCGGACCCGTTGCAAGTCGGCACGCGTGACGTGGCGACCGAGGGTTCGCGATTCGACCTCTCGCAGCAGCTGCTGCCCTACCTGCTGCTGCTGCTCGCGTTCATCGGCGGCATGCAGCTCGCCATCGACGCGACGGCCGGGGAGCGCGAGCGGCACTCGCTCGAGCCGCTGCTCGCCACGCCCGTCTCGCGCGAGGCGATCATCAGCGCGAAAATCCTCGCCACCGCCGTGTTCGCGCTCACCTCGATCGTGGTGACGCTGGTCGCGTACCGGATCTCGTTCGACCTGATGCCGGGCGGCATGGTCGAGGCCTCGTTCGCGCTCGGGCCGCGCGCGCTCGCCGAGCTGCTGCTGATCGTGCTCCCGGTCGTGCTGCTGGGCGCGACGGTGCTCACCGCGCTGGCGGCCTTTGCGCGCAGCTATCGCGAGGCGCAGGGTTACCTGCCGCTGCTGATCTTCCTGCCGATGGTGCCGACGCTCGTGCTGATGGTCGCGCCCGTGCGCACGCAGGCGTGGATGCTGGCCGTGCCATTCCTCAGCCAGAACCAGCTGATCCTGCGCGTGCTGCGCGGCGAGGCGATCGCCGCCGGCGAATGGGTGCTGCATCTCGCGACCAGCGTGCTGCTCGTCGCCCTGGCCTGGGCCGTGGCGGCGCGGCTGTATCACCGGGAGCACCTCGCCGCGTCGTCGTGACCGAGCGCGCGCACGCGGACCGGTAAACGACCCGTCAGGTGCCGTTGCCGGTGAGGACCACCGACCGCTGCGGCAGCCAGGCCCCGGGCGAGACGACGAGTCGCGCGAACTTCGGCCCTGCCGACGTCGGATGAAACCGCACCGACGCGACGCACGTCCGGCCGGGCGCCAGCAGCGTCGGGCAATACCGAACGCGGCGGAATTCCGCGGCATCGGCGCCGAGCAACCCGATCCAGCGGATCGGCATGCCCGCCCGGCCGGCATTGCGGACCGTGACCAGCCGCTCGCCGCTCGCCGTGCCGACTCGCCAGTTGCCGAACGAGAGCGACGACGGAGTGAGCTCGAACTGCACGGCCGCCGCGTCGCCGGTCAGCGCGACCGACCGAACGACGTTCGCCCCCGCGGTGACGCGCAGTTGCGCCCACTTCTGCCCGACCGTCGTCGGGTGGAACGTCACGCGGATCGTGCAGGCCGAACCGGCCACGAGTGCGGAGCCGCATGCATGGGCGACGTCGAACTGGTCCGCGTCCGTGCCGAGACGCTGGATCGAGGCGATCTTCAGCGTGGCGCCGCTCGTGTTCGTGAACGTGACGGAGAGCGTGCGGACGACGCCCACGGTCTGCACGCCGAAGTCCAGTGCCGGCGGTTCGAGGACGTACGGAACGACCGCCCCGCTGCTACCCAATTCGTGGACGAACGCGTCCAAGGACGGTCCGCTGTCGTTCGGCACGAGGTTGGTTGCCGCGGACGTGAAGGCCACGTGCTGTCCGTCACCGCTCAGGTCGCCGAGATAGGAGACGCCGTTGGCCTGGACCCCGAGCGAGCCCAGGGTCACGAGCTGCGTCGTGCCGCCGTCGCGGTCGCGCACGAAGACGTCGGCCTGCGCGTTGGCGTCGCCGGGCACCAGGTTCGTCGCTGCCGATTCGAACGACACGAGACGGCCGTCGACACTGAGCGGTCCGGCCCAGCTGCCCGCATTTCCCTGCGTGCCGGAGGACCCGACACTGACGCGCTCGGTCGTGCCCGACTGCCGGTCGTGGAGGAACACGTCGCCCGCGCCGTTGGTGTCTCCCGCCACGAGGTTGGTCGCGAACGAAGCGAAGGCCACGTACCGCCCGTTGCCGCTGATCAGCGCGCCCAGGCTCGCAGGCCAGCGGCCGCCGCCGGCCTGCGCGCCCGCCGAAGACACGCTGACACGGCAGGTGACGCCGGCGTCGAGGTCGCGAACGAAGATGTCCGGCGCCGCGTTGGTGTCGGAGGGCACCAGGTTTGCGGCCGACGACTGGAAGGCGACGATGCGACCGTCGTCGCTGATCGTTGCGTTGACGGAGTCCGCCGCTGCCTCGAGCCCACCCGGGCCGACGCTGACTCGCACCGTGGTCCCGAGTTCGCGGTCGCGGACGAAGACGTCGCTCGACTCGTTGTCGTCGCCGGCCACGAGGTTGGACGCCTGCGACTGGAACAGCACGTGGCGACCGTC
>CAVQQX010000151.1:0-10322 GCA_963714645.1 uncultured Gammaproteobacteria bacterium | reverse complement strand
GCTCAGCGAGGAAATCGCCGTGCGATTCATGTAGCGGTTCATCGCCCGCGTCTGCTTCGCGTGGATGCCAGGCAGGTCGACCAGCGTGATCTGCATGCCCGCCGCGTTCAGTACGCCGTGGATGCGCGTGCGAGTGGTCTGTGGCTTCGGGCTCACGATGCTGACCTTGCGCCCGAGCAGCGAGTTGACGAGCGTCGACTTGCCGACGTTCGGCCGTCCGGCGAGCGCGGCGAAACCGCAACGGAGCAGCTCCTCGCCGCCCGCGTTGGCGCCCGGATCGCGATCGTCGGTGGTCATCGCGGCGCACCCTGGTCCTGCTCGAGCAGCTCGAGCACCGCACGCGCGGCCTCCTGTTCGGCCCGTCGGCGGCTCGAGCCGCGCCCGGTCGCGCGCAGCACGAGTTCCTGCGCGTCGCAGCTCGCCACGAACCATTGCTCGTGTGGTTCCCCGCCCACTTCCTCGAGGGCATACCGCGGCAACCCCATGCCCCGCGCCTGCAATGCCTCCTGGAGCCGCGTCTTCGGATCCTTGAGCGTCTCGGCGGCGGGAAGCTCGCGCAGGCGCCCGCCGAGCAGGCGCTCGAGCAGCTCCTGTGCGGCGGCGAGACCGCCGTCGAGGCAGACCGCACCGACCACGGCCTCGAGGCTGTCGGCCAGGATCGAGTCGCGCCGGAAGCCCCCCGACTTGAGTTCACCGCCGCCGAGCCGCAGTTGATCCCCGAGGCCGAGCGCGGCGCCGACGGCGGCCAGCGTCGGCGCGCTCACCAGGGCCGCCCGATAGCGGCTCAAGTCGCCTTCCTGGGCATCGGGAAACGCCCGGAACGCCAGCAGCGCGACGACGAAATTGAGCACCGAGTCGCCCAGGAACTCGAGGCGTTCGTAGTTGGTGCGGCTGGCGCTGCGATGCGTGAGCGCGGCTTCGAGCAGCGCGGGATCGCCGAAACGATACCCGAGCCGCCGCGCCGCCCATTCACGTGCGTCGAGCAAGCCGCCTCGTCATTGCGGAACAGTGACCGACTTGTCGAACCTGACCAGCAGGTAGATGTTCGCGACGAACGGCTCCTCGGCGTCGTACGAGGCCGACATCTCATAGCCCTCGGCGGTCTTGGAGATCACGATCTCCTTCCAGCCGATGCGCTTGATGTCCTCGACGTCCCAGCGGCGTTCGAGCGAATCGCGCAGCTGCGCCACGTTCGTCTCGACGGCCGAATACTCGTCCCGGACCTGCTCGAGCGAGCGGGCGACCTTCGTGTACTCCAGGTACACCGGCACGAGCCGGATGCCGGCGTACAGCGCCGTGCCCAGGATCAGCAGGATCACGACGATCCCCAACAATGTCGCGCCGCGTTCGCGTTGCCTCATCGAAGTCTCCCTTGATTCTAGTGGATCGCCTCGCCGATGCGGTTCCAGAGCGGGGCATGCGGCAGGTTCCAGTTGAGCCAGATCCGCACTGCCTTGCCCACGACGTTGCCGGCCGGCACGAATCCCACTTCCGGGAAGCGGCTGTCGCGGCTGTTGTCGCGGTTGTCGCCCATGAAGAAGTAATGGCCTTCCGGCACCGTCTGGTCGAAGTCGACGGAGGGCCGGTCTCCGATGTAGAGGGTGCGATGTTCGACCGTGCCGAGCCGCTCGATGCCTATCTGCGCCGCCGGCGTGCTGCCGTAGGGCTCCGACATGCCGTCGAGGTGCACCGGTTGCAGCTCGCCGTTGACGTACACGCGCTTCTCGCGCACGACGATGTGGTCGCCGGGCATGCCGACCAGCCGCTTGATGTAATTGGTCGACGGGTCGGAAGGCAGGCGGAAGACCACGACGTCGCCGCGCTCGGGCGCGCCGAGCGGCACGACCTCGAGGTTCACCACCGGCAGCCGCAGCCCGTAGGTGAACTTGTTGACGAAGATGAAGTCGCCGTCGAGCAGCGTGGGCATCATCGAGTCCGAAGGTATCCGGAACGGTTCGAACAGGAACGAGCGGATTACGAGCACGATCAGGATGATCGGGAAGAACGAACGTGCATATTCGACCACGACGGGCTCGCGCGCCGCGAGCGTGTCGCCGGGGCCTTCCGGCACGCGCCGCGGCCGCAGCACCCAGGTATCGAGCGCCACGATGAGCCCGGTGACGAGCGCCAGCACGACGAGGATGAACGAAAAGTCGAAAACCACCGGACCACCCTTGGGAAACGCAGCGAAGTATTCAGTAATTCTTTCGCTGGATCAATGCCTTGCATCACATTGTGCCAGCGTTTCCGGAAATCAATCCTTGCGACCCACCTGCAGCACCGCGAGGAACGCCTCCTGCGGGATCTCGACCGACCCGAGCTGCTTCATGCGCTTCTTGCCTTCCTTCTGCTTCTCGAGCAGCTTGCGCTTGCGCGAGACGTCGCCGCCGTAGCACTTGGCGAGCACGTTCTTGCGCAGCGCCTTGACCGTGGCGCGCGCGATCACGTGTGCCCCGATCGCGGCCTGGATCGCGACTTCGAACATCTGTCGCGGGATCAGCTCCTGCATCTTGTCGACGAGTTCGCGGCCGCGCTGGTATGCGCTGTCGCGGTGCGCGATGATCGAGAGCGCGTCGACCTTGTCCTCGTTGATCAGGATGTCGAGCTTGACCAGCGGCGCAGCCTGGAAGCGCTCGAACTCGTAGTCGAACGAGGCGTAGCCGCGGCTCACCGACTTGAGGCGATCGAAGAAATCGAGCACGACCTCGGCGAGCGGCAGCTCCCACTGCATCGAGACCTGGTTGCCGAGGTAGAGCAGCTTCTTCTGCACCCCGCGCTTGTCCAGGCACAGCTTCATGACCGGGCCGACGTAGTCGGGCGGCAGCAGGATGCTGGCGACGATGATCGGCTCGCGCAGTTCTTCGATCTTGTCGACCGGCGGCAGCTTGGCAGGATTGTCGACGTTGACCACCTCGCCGGCGGTGGTCACGACCTCGTACACCACGGTGGGGGCGCTCGTCACGAGCGAGAGCTCGTATTCGCGCTCGAGGCGTTCCTGCACGATGTCCATGTGCAGGAGCCCGAGGAAACCGCAGCGGAAGCCGAAGCCCAGTGCCGTCGAGACCTCGGGCTCGAAATGCAGCGCCGAGTCGTTCAGCTTGAGCTTCTGCAGCGCGTCGCGGAACGCCTCGTAATCGTCCGAACTCACGGGGAACAGCCCGGCGAACACGCGCGGCTTGATCGCCTTGAAGCCCGGCAGCGGCTCCGTGCACGGCCGCGAGTCGAGCGTGATGGTGTCACCGACCGGCGCGCCGTCGATCTCCTTGATGCCGGCGACGATGAACCCCACCTCGCCCGTCTCGAGCGAGGCAGCCACCCGCGACTTGGGCGTGAACCGCCCGAGCTTGTCGACCTGGTGAGTGCGCCCTGTCGTCCACACCTGGATCTTCTGCCCCGTCCTGAGCGAGCCGTTCACGACGCGCACCAGCGAAACGACGCCCACGTAGCTGTCGTACCAGGAATCGATGATCAACGCCTGCAGCGGCGCATCCGGGTTGCCGCGCGGCGGCGGCACGCGCGCGATCAGCGTCTCGAGCAGCTCCGGCACGTTCTCGCCCGTCTTGGCGCTCACGCGCACGGCATCCTCCGCCTCGATGCCGATGATCTCCTCGATCTCCCTGATGACCTTCGCCGGGTCGGCCGACGGCAGGTCGATCTTGTTGAGCACCGGAACCACCTCGAGCCCCTGCTCGAGCGCCGTGTAACAGTTGGCGACGCTCTGCGCTTCCACGCCCTGCGCCGCATCGACGACGAGCAGCGCGCCTTCGCAGGCGGCGAGCGAGCGCGAGACCTCGTACGAGAAGTCGACGTGCCCGGGCGTGTCGATCATGTTGAGCTGGTAGACCTGCCCGTCACGCGCCGAGTAGCGCAGCGAGACGCTCTGCGCCTTGATCGTGATGCCGCGCTCGCGCTCGAGGTCCATCGAGTCGAGCACCTGTGCCTGCATCTCACGGTCCTGCAGGCCGCCGCAGATCTGGATGAAACGGTCGGCGAGCGTCGACTTGCCGTGGTCGATGTGCGCGATGATCGAGAAGTTGCGGATGAATTTCATCGGGGTCCGGGCAGCAGGCGGCCACCCACAGGGGGCCTGCCAAAACGCGCGATTATAGCCCGAGGCCCGCGGCCACCCGGGCCCGATCGTAGCGCCCTTCGCAGAGGACTTCCGTGCCGAGGCAGAGCACCGGCACGCGCAACCCGAATGCGAGCGCCAGGGCCGGGTGCGCGTCGACGTCCGTGGTGCGCAGCAGCGCATATGCCGCGGGGAAGTCGAGTGCGAGCGACAGCAGGAACTCCGCGCAGAGCGCGCACTCCTCGCGGACGAGGAGCGTGACCGGCGACAGGGGCGCCGTCACGGCAGCCGCCGCACGACGACCGGCGGCAGCGTCGAAGTCCAGCGCCGCGCCAGCAGGAGGCCACCGAACAGACCGAGCCCGGCGGCTGGCAGGGTGAGGACTCCGGCATCGAGACCAAGCACTCGCAACGACGCCGGCGCGAGAATCACGCCGGCCAGCGCGGGCAGGTAGAGCATCGACGCAGCGCGCAGCAGCGTGCGGGGATCGGCCGCGACTTCGACCGTTTCGCCCGGCACGAGCGGGCCGCACGGCAGGTCGGCGGCGGTCTCCAGCCGATGGCTGGCAACGGCGCGGCGCCATCCACAGCCTCCTGGCCCCGTGCAGAGGCCGCAGGCTCCCTCGACCGACGCTCGGCATTCGATCCATGCGCGGCCGTCCCGGACGTCGACCACGACGCCCGTGACGACGGCGGATCGCCCGGCTGGATTCAGGGTGTGACCGACGCCGGCGTGGAGGCCGACGCGGCGGTCGGGGTCAATGGGGCGACCGAACTCGCGATCTCGCGCACGGTAGACGGCGGTACCTCGCCCACGGCGGTCACGACGTGGCCCTGGATGCTCGTGGAATAGGCGTTGGCCGAGCCCATGCTCGATGCTTCCGGAGGCCGGGGACCGCCCGACGCGGCGGGCTCGATGAAGATCGAGATCGCGGCGATCCCGTCCGAGAAGATCAGGTGCTGCGCAGGCATCGGCGAGCCAGGCATGACCTGCAGCCGGCTCGCGACCAGGCGGAACCCCGGCGGCACGCGCAGCGGCCGCCAGCCGTTGTTGGCCGGAAGCTGGGGCATGGCGGCGAGCCTGCGGCCGGTGCGAACCCACTGGAAGCCGGTGGCGTCGACCGCCGGCTCGATGTCCCTGGCCGGGATCCTGTCGTTGATCTCGAGCCGCGTGAACAGGATCTGCTCGACCTGGCGCCCGGCGCCGTCGCCCACGACCGAGCGCAGCGGCATCGCGGTTTCCGCGTCCAGCCAGAGACGGTAGCCGTAGCGGTAGGAGTCCTTCGGGCGCACGTCGATGACGACGATGTCGCGACCGAGGATCTTGTGGCCCTTGCGTACGGCGAGGTCGTAATACCGGTCGAGCTTGGGCCCCGGCGTCGGCAGCGCCTTGAGCAGCGACCCGTCGTCGCCGCGCGGTTCCACCAGCACGACCTTGCGATCCGGCAGGTACGCGTGGACTTCCTCGCGGGTTCGCACGATCTCCCGTCCGCTGCCGTCGAGCGAGACGAGTCGCTCGAGGCTGCGGCCGCGCTCGACCCGGTGCACGATCCGCATCGATTCGGTCTGGCCGGGGGTGCTGTGCGTGAAGAGCCCGTCGTAATTGCGCGTGGCGAGCGCATCGGACATGCGTTCGAGCCAGTCGCGCGCGTCGGACGACTGCGCCTGGGCAGCGTTGGCGAAAACGGCCAGCAGGCAGGCGGCGAACGAGTTCGCAGCCCGCATCATTCAGGGAGCCTCGCCCAGTTCGAACGACACGTTGGTCAGGCCGGGATCGGCCGCGAGCAGCCCGGTCAGGACGTTGCGACGCACGATCGGCGTCGAGTACTGGCTGTGCGCGACCATGTAGCTCGCAAGGCGCTGGCTCTGCGCGGGCGTCGGGCTCGCGATCATGGGGAAGCCGACGGCCTCGGGCTCGGCTTCGGCGACCGTGGACGTCGTCGAATCGGGCCGCAGGAGCAACACCGCTGCGGCAGCGGCGCTGGCAGCGAGCGCCGTGCGCACGGCTGGACGCTTCCAGAACCTTGCCTGCGGAACCGCCACAGCCCCGCCGCTGGCGACCCTGGGCGCAGCAGCGTCGGCACCATCGATCACCGCGCCGACGCGCTCGGCGAACGACCGGCTCGCCACGCGGCCGCCGGGGGCTCGCAGCGTCTCGCCGATCAGGGCGTACGTGCCGAAGGCGCGACGGAACTCCGCGTCGCGCCCGACGCGACGCATGAGCAGGCCCACTTCGCCGCACGGCAGTTCGCCGTCGAGCAATGCGGAAAGCTGTTCGCGGATCTGGTCTGTCATTGGCGTCTCAGGCAGTGGTTCGGTGGCATCGTGTCGCGGCAGTGTCTCAGTCGAGCAATGGCTTCAGGGCACGGTCGATCGCTTCGCGGGCGCGGAAGATCCTCGACCTGACCGTGCCGACCGGGCACTCCATCGCCGAGGCAATTTCCTCGTAGCTCAGACCCTCGACTTCGCGCAGCACGATGGCCGTGCGCAGGTCCTCGGGCAGTTCCTCGATCGCCCGGTTCACCGTCACCCGGATTTCCTCCGAGAGCGCGGTGGCCTCCGGCGTGTCCGTGTGCCTGAGCCTCGAGGCGAGGTTCGACTGCTCGCTCTCGGACAGCTCGGCCTCGTAGTCGAGCGGCCGCCGCTGGCGCGAGGCGATCGCATTGCGGGCAGTGTTGACCGCGATGCGATACAACCAGGTGTAGAAAGCACTGTCGCCACGAAAGGAGCCGAGCGCCCGATAGGCCTTGACGAAGGCCTCCTGAGCCACGTCCTCGGCTTCTGCCGGATCCCGCAACAGCCGCGCCACCAGCTTGATGACCTTGTGTTGGTACTTGAGCACCAGCAGGTCGAACGCGCCGCGTTCGTTGCGCTGGGCCCGCCTGACGAGTTCGAGGTCGCTTTGCTCGACGCCGCCGGCCGGCTCGCCTGACTCCGCGTCCCCTCGTTCTCGCGCATTCATAGACTCGTCGGGCGGGGGAAAGTTCGGCATGGCTGTCATGGCTGGGCTGGCGCAACGCGACGCGCGTCACGGACGTGCCGAGCCCCCGGACGCCGCCAGGACGACCGCCAGCCGGCGCAGCGACGGCGCGGGCACGTCGAAGGGCGTGAGCCAGCGACGCAGGCGCAGGCGACGCGATCCGCGGGACACTTCCAACTCCAGGAAAACCGTCATTCCGACGAGGCGCGTTGCCGCGCCCAGTGTCGCCTTCGCCGTCGTTCCGTCGCTCTCGCCCAGGCGCCAGGTGCCGTCACCGTCGCGCCTCAGCGCCCGTCGCCGGTGCGAACTGGAGCCAGTCCAGTGCACGACCTGAAATGCGGCCGACAGCAGCGACACGGCCAGGGCAAGCGTCCCGAGGGCGGTCGACCCGTGCCGCGCCAGCATCGATCCCACGACCACGCCGGTCGCGAGCGCGAGCACGACCGACGAGCGGTCCGCCCAGGTGACGGCGGGAAGTTCAAGGAGCCAGCCGGTGAATGGCGGCGACGACGCCACGCAGGGCCTCCTCGGCTGGGGTGGTTCGACCCACAAGATACCCGAACAGCTCGGGGTCCGGCAGTTCGACCAGCCGGTCGAATGCGGCACGTTCGGAGGATGACGCCGCAGCCCAGGCGCGATCCAGGTAGCGCTCGAGCAGCACGTCGAGCTCGCGCATGCCGCGCCGGCAGCGCCAGCGCAGCCGCGCGGCGGCCGGTTCCGGCATCAGTGCTGGCGCTCGACGATCATCTTCTTGATCTCCGCGATGGCCTTGGACGGATTGAGGTCCTTCGGGCAGGCCTGGGCGCAGTTCATGATCGTGTGGCAGCGGTAGAGCCGGAACGGGTCCTCGAGCTCGTCGAGGCGCTCGCCGGTCGCCTCGTCGCGCGTATCGATGATCCAGCGATACGCCGCGAGCAGCGCCGCGGGACCGAGGAAGCGGTCGCTGTTCCACCAGTACGACGGGCAGCTCGTGGAGCAGCACGCGCAGAGGATGCACGCCGACGGGCGGTCGACCTTTTCCTGGTCGTGCTTCGACTGCAGGCGCTCGCGGTCGGGCGGCGCGGGTGTGCGCGTCTGCAGCCACGGCTTCACCGACGCGTACTGAGCGTAGAAGTTGGTGAGGTCCGGCACGAGGTCCTTGATCACCGGCAGGTGCGGCAGCGGGTAGACCGTGGCGTCGCCGCGGATCTCGCCGATCGCCTTGGTGCACGCGAGAGTGTTGACGCCGTCGATGTTCATCGCGCACGAGCCGCAGATGCCCTCGCGGCACGAACGCCGGAACGTGAGCGTCGAGTCGACCTCGTTCTTGATCTTGATCAACGCGTCGAGAACCATCGGGCCGCACGCGTCGAGGTCGACTTCGTAGGTGTCGACGCGCGGCCGCTCGGCCGAGTCGGGGTCGAACCGGTAGATCCGGAAGCTCTTGACGTTGCGTGCGCCCGCGGGAGCGGGATGGCGCCGGCCGGGTTGCACGCGCGAATTCGCGGGAAGTCTGAACTGCGGCATGGCGGTCTCAGTAGGTCCTGGCCCTGGGCGGGATCGGCTCGACGTCGCTCGAGAGCGTGTTGAGGTGCACCGGGCGGTAGTCGATCGTCACGCGGCCGGTCGCATCGACCCACGCGAGCGTGTGCTTGAGCCACTGCGCGTCGTCGCGGCTGCGGAAGTCCTCGCGCGCATGGGCGCCGCGACTCTCCTGCCGGTTCGAGGCCGAGGCCATCGTGACGAGCGCCTGGCCCAGCAGGTTGTCCAGCTCGAGCGTCTCGAGGAGGTCGGTGTTCCAGACCAGCGACCGATCGGTGACGCCGACGTCGGGCAGCGTCCGGTAGACGGCGTCGAGCCGCCGCACGCCTTCGGCGAGCGACTCGCCGGTGCGGAAGACGGCTGCGTGGTCCTGCATGACGCGCTGCATGTCGAGCCGGACCTCGGACGTGCGCCGTCCGCCGTGCGCGTTGCGAAACCGGTCGAGCCGGCTCACGGCCAGTTCACCGGCGTCGCGCGGCAACGGCTCGTGCGTGGAGCGCGGCTCGATCGTGCGTCCGCAGTGGTGGGCCGCGGCGCGCCCGAATACGACGAGGTCGAGCAGGGAGTTCGACCCGAGCCGGTTGGCGCCGTGCACCGAGACGCACGCGGCCTCGCCCACCGCCATCAACCCGGGTACCACGGTGTCGGCGTCGCCGTTGCGGAGCGTGACGACCTGCCCGTGCACGTTGCACGGGATCCCGCCCATGTTGTAGTGGACCGTCGGCAGCACCGGGATGGGCTCACGCGCCACGTCGACACCGGCGAAGATCCGGGCGGTCTCCGCGATGCCCGGCAGTCGTTCCTGGATCACCGCGGCGCCGAGGTGCTCGAGGTGCAGGTGGATGTGGTCCTTGTGCGGACCGACGCCGCGCCCTTCGCGGATCTCGATCGTCATCGAGCGGCTCACGACGTCGCGCGAAGCGAGGTCCTTCGCGTTCGGCGCGTAGCGCTCCATGAACCGCTCGCCCGCCGAATTCGTGAGGTAGCCGCCCTCGCCGCGCACGCCCTCGGTGATCAGGCAGCCCGCGCCGTAGATGCCGGTCGGGTGGAACTGCACGAACTCCATGTCCTGCAACGGCAGGCCGGCGCGCAGCGCCATGCCACCGCCGTCGCCCGTGCAGGTGTGCGCGGACGTGCACGAGAAATAGGCGCGGCCGTAGCCGCCGGTCGCGAGAATCACGGTGTGCGCGCGGAACCGGTGAAGCTGCCCGGTGGCCATGTCGAGCGCGACCACGCCGCGGCAGGCGCCCTCCTCCATGATCAGGTCGAGCGCGAAGTACTCGATGAAGAAGCGCGCCTCGTGCTTGAGCGACTGCTGGTACAGCGTGTGCAGCATCGCGTGGCCGGTGCGGTCGGCGGCGGCGCAGGTGCGCTGCGCGATGCCCTCGCCGTAGTGCGTGGTCATGCCGCCGAACGGCCGCTGGTAGATCTTGCCGTCCTCGGTGCGGGAGAACGGCAGGCCGTAATGCTCGAGCTCGAGGATCGCGGCCGGCGCCTCCTTGCACATGAACTCGATGGCGTCCTGGTCGCCGAGCCAGTCGGAGCCCTTGATCGTGTCGTAGAAATGGAAGCGCCAGTCGTCCTCGCCCATGTTGCCGAGTGCCGCGCTGATGCCCCCCTGCGCGGCGACGGTGTGACTGCGCGTCGGGAAGACCTTGGTCAGGCACGCGGTGTCGAGCCCCTGCTCAGCGAGCCCGAACGTCGCGCGCAGGCCCGCGCCGCCGGCGCCGACCACCACGACGTCGTAGCTGTG
>CAVQQX010000150.1:0-6077 GCA_963714645.1 uncultured Gammaproteobacteria bacterium | reverse complement strand
CCCGCCGGTGACCGGCGCCGTCACCCGTTCGGCCGGGCAGAACGTCGGCGCGCCCATCGGGCCCGCGTGGTAGTTCAGCGTCTCGCCCTCCGCCTCGAGCACGATGCGATACCCCTGTACGAGCGCCTGCGAGTACATCATTCCGGGTTGCGGACACCCGATCGAGCCGTCCGGCCAGGTGACCGCTTCCGCCAGCACGATCCGTATCTCTGCCTGCTTCGTACGTGTGCGGCGGGCCGCGTCGTCGAGCGCGGCGAAGATCAGGGCCGACGGCACCGCGATCACGCCCGGTCCCGGGTCCGGACGCGGCGGCGGCCGCGGCAAAGGCGGCGGCTCACGCGCCACGCAACCGCAGAGCGGCAGGAGTGCGCAGCCCACGAGCGCCAAGCCGAGGCAGCGCGCCAGGCGTCGCACGCGGTCGTCGGGTCGATCGCCGCCGCCGCGGCTCGCGTGCAGTACCCTTGTCGACATCGATTGTCCCTCCTGCCCCACGTGCCACGCCCGAACACCCGACCCGCTGCCCGGCTGCCTCCAACCATGAACTATCGGCACGCTTTTCATGCAGGCAATCCGGCCGACGTGCTCAAGCACGTGGTGCTGATGATGCTCGTCGAGCACCTGAGGAAAAAGCCGGCGCCGTTCTTCTACCTCGACACACATGCCGGGGCGGGCGCGTACGACCTGAGTCTCGCCGAATCGCAGCGCAGCGGCGAGTACAAGGACGGCATCGGGCGCCTGCTCGAGATCCCGGAGACGGCCCTGCCTCCCGAGGTGGCGGCCTACGTTCGACTCGTGCGGGCCCGGACCGGCCCTCGGCAGAGCCCGATTACCGCTTACCCGGGCTCGCCCTCGGTCGTTCTGGCCATGCGGCGGCCGACGGACCGGCTCGTGCTGGTCGAGTCCCATGCCCGGGAAGCGCAGGTGCTGCGCGCGAACATCGGGCGAAACCGGCAGGTGTCGATAATCGAGGGCGACGGCTACGACGCGTTCAAGGCGCAGCTGCCGCCACGCGAGAACCGCGGCCTGGTGCTGGTCGATCCGCCGTATGAGTCCGCCACCGAGTTCGATCGCGTGCTGGCGGCGCTCGAGCTCGGGTACGAGCGCTGGCCGACCGGCACCTACTGCGTCTGGTATCCGCTGACCGGACGCGCCGCGCCGGTTCGGTTCCGCCGCGAGATCGAGCACGGTTCGCTGCGCAAGGTGCTGGCGTGCACGCTGAGCGTACTGCCGGAGGACACGCCGGCCGGAATGCGCGGGTCGGGGCTGCTCGTCGTCAATCCGCCGTGGATGCTCGACGAGAGGCTGGACGCACTGCTGCCCGACCTGCACCGGCTGCTGGTCCCCGGCGGCGCCGGCGGCACGACCGTGGAGTGGTGGGTCGGGGAGTGACGGAGGAAGTGATCAGTGAATGGTGAAGAGGCCGCAAGGTGACTGACCCACGATGGGCGCCGTCATTTCCTGCGAACCATTTACAAGTCACTGTTCACTTCCCTGTACCGGTAACACTCCACCACGTGGTCGTTGACCATGCCGGTCGCCTGCATGTGCGCATAAATGATCGTCGAGCCGACGAACTTGAATCCGCGGCGCTGAAGGTCCTTGCTGAACGCGTCGGACGCGGGCGAGGTCGCCGGCACCTGCGTCATCGCCGTCCAGGCGTTCACGATCGGCTTGCCGTCCACGAAGCGCCAGCCGTACGCGGCGAAGCTGCCGAATTCGTCCTGCACTTTCAGGAAGCAACGCGCATTCGTGATTGCCGACTGGATCTTCAACCGGTTGCGGACGATGCGGTCGCAGCCCATCAGGCGCTCGACCTTGCGGCCGTCGAACCGCGCGACGCGCACGGGATCGAAATCGGCGAAGGCCTCGCGATACCCCGCGCGCTTGCGCAGGATGGTCGACCAGCTGAGCCCGGCCTGCGCCCCTTCGAGCACCAGGAACTCGAACAGGCGGCGATCGTCGTGCACGGGCACGCCCCACTCCGTGTCGTGGTATTCGACGTACTCGCGGCTCATGCCGGAGTACGACCACGCACAGCGGGGTCGCGCGTCGGGCGCGTGGGCGTGGCATGAGTCCGGTGCCGGGCGCGCGACGGGTGATTTCGCGGCGCGGGCGACGCGCTCGATTTCAGGTTTGACGCGGCGGACGGCGGACTTGCGCGCTTTGCCTGTGGCTGCGCGCGAAGCGGACGGCTTCTTCATCGTGGAATTGTGCCCGTCCCGCTGCGGTTTTTGCGTTCTTTCGGCGCGGGTGCCGCTCAGGTATAAACCGTGACGCCACCTGCATCCGTCGGCGGACGCGGGCCGGCCCCTGCATCCAGTTCATCCGTGAGAGCCGCGTCCCATGAGTCAGCCAGAGCGTCCCGCCGGCCGTCCCGGCCAGTTCCCGCGGATCCGTCTGCGCCGCATGCGCCGCGACGAATTCTCGCGCCGGATGATGCGCGAGACGACCCTCACGCCGAACGACTTCATCTATCCGGTCTTCGTGATGGAAGGCTCGCGGCAGCGCGTCCCCGTCCCGTCGATGCCCGGCATCGAGCGCGTGACGATCGACGAGCTCGTCCGCGAGGGCGAGGAATGCGCCCGCCTCGGCATCCCGGCGATCGCGCTCTTTCCGGTGACTGCGCCGGAAGCGAAGAGCCTCGACGGACGCGAGGCCTGGAATTCGGAGGGGCTGGCCCAGCGCGCGGTCCGCGCCTTGAAACGTGCCGTGCCGGAACTCGGCGTGGTCACCGACGTCGCACTCGACCCGTTCACGACCCACGGCCAGGACGGCATCATCGACGAATCCGGCTACGTGCTGAACGACGAGACGGTCGCGGCGCTCGTGCGCCAGGGCATCTCGCACGCAGCGGCCGGCGCCGACATCGTCGCGCCCTCTGACATGATGGACGGCCGCATCGGCGCGCTGCGCGACGCACTCGAATCGAACGGACACATCCACACTCGCATCCTCGCCTACTCGGCCAAGTACGCCTCGAGTTTCTACGGCCCGTTCCGCGATGCCGTGGGCTCGGCGGCCAACCTCGGCAAGGGCAACAAGTACAACTACCAGATGGACCCCGGCAACTCGGACGAGGCACTGCGCGAAGTGCAGCTCGACCTCGACGAGGGCGCCGACATGGTCATGGTGAAGCCGGGCATGCCGTACCTCGACATCGTGCGGCGCGTGAAGGACGAGTTCGGCGTGCCGACCTTCGCCTACCAGGTGAGCGGCGAGTACGCGATGCTGATGGCCGCTGCGCGCAACGGCTGGCTCGACGAACGCGCCGTCGTGCTCGAGTCGCTCAACTGCATCAAGCGCGCCGGTGCGGACGGCATCCTCACCTACTTCGCGATCCGTGCGAGCCGCTGGCTGCGCGAGCAGTGAATGGTGAATAGTCAGACTCCGCGGAAATAGGCGGCGGCAAGCGTATGGGCGCATGACGCGCCGACTATTCACCATTCACTGATCACCATTCACTTCCCCATGGATTCCTACTGCCTCTTCGGCTACCCGGTCCATCACAGCTGGTCGCCGTTCATCCACGGCCTGTTCGCGCGACAGGCCGGGGTGGACATGACGTACCGGCTGCAGGAGTCCGCGCCCGGGCAGTTCCGACACGACGTCCTCGAGTTCTTCTTCGCGCAGGGCGGGGCTGGCTGCAACGTCACGCTGCCGCACAAGCGCGCCGCGGCGGACCTCGTCAACGAGCTGACCTCGCGCGCGCAGCGCGCCGATGCGGTCAACACGATCGTGCGTCGCGGCGACCAGCTACTGGGCGACAACACCGACGGCGTCGGGCTGGTCACCGACCTCACGCGCAACCTCGGGTTGAGCTGGGCGGCTGCGCCGAAGTTTCTCGTTCTCGGTGCCGGCGGCGCGGCGCGCGGCGCGCTCGGGCCGCTGCTCGAACTCGGGCCGGGACGGTTCGTGCTCGCCAATCGGACCCTCGCGCGCGCCGCCGCGCTGGCACGCGAGTTTGCGGACCTGGGACCGGTCGAGGCCGTGGCGTTCGGGGACCTCGACCGCGGGGCCGCGTCGCCGTTCGACCTGGTGGTCAATGCCACCTCCGCGAGCCTGAGCGGGGAGATGCCGGCAATCGCGGCCAGGGTCGTGGGCCCGCGCACGACCTGTTACGACATGGCCTATGCGCTCGGCGACACGCCGTTCACCGCGTGGGCGCATCGCTGCGGCGCCGGCCGCATCGCCCAGGGCTGGGGCATGCTGGTCGAGCAGGCGGCGGTTTCCTTCGAGGTCTGGCGTGGGGTGCGTCCGCAGACGCCGCCGGTGCTCGCAGCCTTGCACGAGCGGGTGATCCTTGCGTCGGCGAACGCGGCGAGCTGAACCGTGCGCTCGTCAGGGCGCCGGTTGCGCCTGGTACTCGTGCTTGAGCAAGACGTAGTCGCGCGCCATCTTCGGGATGCGGGCGATCTCCTGCGAGGTCAGCGGCCGGGTCTGGCGCGCCGGATTGCCGAGGTAGAGGAAGCCCGATTCGAGCTTCTTGCCCGGCGTCACCACGCTGCCCGCGCCGATCATCACGTCGCTCGCGATCTCCACGCCGTCGAGCACGATCGCACCGATCCCGACCAGCACGCGATCGGCGATCCGGCAGCCGTGAAGCGTGACCTTGTGGCCCACGACGACGTCGTCGCCGAGGATCGTCGGCCAGCCGTGCTCGTTGCCCGGCAGCGGGCGCGAAACGTGGATCACGGACGAGTCCTGGACGTTGCTGCGCGCGCCTATGCGGATGTGGTTGACGTCGCCCCGCACGAGCGCGAACGGCCAGATCGAGGTGTCCTCGCCGAGCTCCACGTCGCCGATCACGAGGGCGCAGTCGTGTACCCAGGCCCCGGGGCCCAGCGTGGGGGCAATGCCTCGAATGGTGCGGATCGTCATGGAAGGTCGACCACCAGTGCCTCGTGGGGGGCTACAGTCTAGACGGTCGGGCCCGGCGACCGGCACTCTTGGCGCCGCGGGCGCCGCCCGCCCATGAGAACCAGGATCCGAGGGAGCGACCGATGCTCGTGATGTCGATGCTGTTCTTCGCGCTGCTGTTCGTGGCAGCCGTCTATTTCGTGCGGATCTACAACGGGCTCGTGACGCTGCGGGAGAACGTGCGCAAGGCCTGGGCGAACATCGACGTGCTGCTCACGCAGCGCCACGACGAGCTGCCGAAGCTGGTCGAGACCTGCAAGCGTTACATGCAGTACGAGCAGCAGACCCTGGAACGGGTCATGCAGGCGCGATCCGCGGTCTTCCGCGCGCAGGAGCAGGGCGACGTCCGGGCGCTCGGCGCGGCCGAGGACCAGCTCCGGCAAGGCCTGGGTCGGCTCTTCGCCGTGGCCGAGAACTACCCGAACCTGAAGGCGGACGAGAGCTTCCGCCACCTGCAGACGCGGATCACCGGGCTCGAGGAGGCGATCGCCGACCGGCGCGAGCTCTACAACGAGTCCGTGAACCTCAACAACATCCGCCTGCAGACCGTTCCCGACGTGATCGTCGCGCGCATGTTCGACTTCAAGCAGGCCGCGCTGCTCGAGTTCAGCGAGGAGCAGAAGCGCGACGTCGACATGGGCCGGCTGTTTGGCTGACGGCGACCTCGGCTTCTGGCTCGTCACGCTCGTCGTCGCCGTGGTCTCGGGCGGCGCCGCGGCGCTGCGCTCGATCCGCATGGCGAGGCTGATCGAGGACATGCCCACGTCACGCATCCGCTCGGCTGCACAGGGCTACGTCGAGCTCGACGGTCGCGGCATTCCGCTCGCCGGCACCAGGAACCTGGCGCCCCTCACGCAACGGCCGTGCCTCTGGTGGCGCTACCGGATCTCGAAGAAGGTCGAGCGCAGCAGCGGCAGCGGCCGCAGCGAATCCTGGCAGACGGTCGCGTCGGGACGGTCCTCGATCCCGTTCCTGCTCGACGACCAGACCGGCCAGTGCATCGTGAAGCCGGACGGCGCCGAGATCGTGGCCACCGAGTCCACGACCTGGTACGGCAACACGCCCTGGCCCGCCGCGGGCCCGGCGTCCCGCCCGTGGCTCGGTGGCGAGCGCGACTATCGGTACACCGAGGAACGCATCTACCAGCACGAGCGCGTCTA
>CAVQQX010000149.1:0-7964 GCA_963714645.1 uncultured Gammaproteobacteria bacterium | reverse complement strand
TGTTCTGGCGCCCACTTCGTTCAGTTACGTATTGCTCAGGCCCACAGCCTTGCGCAGTTCCGTGAACGCCGCATCGACCTTCCCCTCGATCGTGTCCATGCAGGCGAGGTCGTACCACGCCCACGCGTGCTTCGGATCCAGCCGGAGCACGCGGCGAAACGCCTTGCGGGCTTCGGAGATTTTCCGCTGGCGCGCGCAGGAAAGGCCCAGGTCGTACCAGAGGTTGACGCCGTCGGGGATGAGCTTGATGGACTTTCGCAACCAGGGCTCCGCTTCGGCGCTCCGGCCGACCCAGAGGAGGGAACGTACAGGCCGTGGAGGATGTCGACGGTGTCGCCGGCACCCAAAGGGGAGTAGGTGCGAGTGATCAAGGAAACCAGGCCCGCGGTGTTCGTCGTCGACGACGATGCCGCGGTTCGAGATTCGTTGCGGATGCTGTTGAAGTCGGTGGGCCTGCCGGTCGAGGTGTTCGACTCGGGCCAGGCGTTCCTCGACGCGGAGCGCGACGACCGGCCCGGCTGCCTCGTGCTCGACATCCGCATGCCGGGCATGAGCGGCCTCGAGCTGCAGGGCAAGCTGAACGAGCGACACTCGATCCTGCCGATCATCTTCATCACCGGGCACGGCGACGTGCCGATGGCAGTCGAGGCGATGCAGGCCGGAGCCGTCGACTTCATTCAGAAACCGTTCCGGGACCAGGACCTGCTCGACCGCATCAACCAGGCCCTCGAGAAGGATGCCGGCAGCCGCCGCATGCTCGCGGAGCGCACCCTGATCCGCAAACGCCTCGAGTCGCTGACGCCGCGGGAAAAGGAAGTGCTCGACCTGGTCGTGGCCGGCAAGGCCAACAAGGTGATCGCGGGCGACCTCAACCTGAGCCAGCGCACGGTGGAAATCCACAGGGCCCGGGTGATGGAAAAAATGGAGGCCCATTCACTGGCGCACCTGGTACGGATGGTCCTTGCCGTGGAAGGCCCGGAAGAATGAGTTCGCCAGCGCGAGACGGGGCGCGCTGAGAATCACTTTCGTTTACGTATAAGCCCCCATTGGCCGGCAGGGGCCTCGCCGGAAAACTTGGCCTCATGCGGCCACCCCGTGCAGCTCCGGACGATGTCCCTGTTTCCCCCTGCGGCTCGCCCTGAGCACGCGGATGCCGTGGCCGCACCTCGCGCAATGAGACCCGTCATTCCTGCCGTAAAGGAAGCCCTTGCGACGATCGGCGTCATCGACGCCGACCCGGCGTCGCGTGCCGAACTGAAGGCGCTGCTCGCGCCGGTCGGCGTCGACGTGATCGGATTCGAGACCGCGGAGGCCTACCTCCAGTCGGGGATCGCGCGCCCGCTCGCGTGCCTGATCGTCGAGCTGGAGCTGCCCGGCATGAGCGGCCTCGAGTTCCTGCGCCGGCTGCGACAGCTCGGCAGCGACGTGCCGGTGATCCTGCTCGCCGACGAGTCCGACGTGCCCACCGCCGTCGCGGCGATGCGCGAGGGTGCGACCGACTTCGTCGAGAAGCACTACGTCAAGGTGGCGGTGCTCAGGCAGGTGCAGAAGCTGCTGCAGGACGCAGGCGACGGCGGCAGCGGCGCCGCGACGATCAACTGAATTTCCGGTGATACTCCGCCCATGAAAGCCGACGCCGCGCTCGCCGGCTGGCACGAGGAGCGCCAGTCGGCCTGGGCTTATCGCGAGCTCGCGCAATGCGAGCCCGACCCGAAGATCGCCGGGCTCTATCGCGCGCTCGCGGGTGCCGCCGAGGCGCAGGCCGCGAAATGGCTCGCGTCGGCGCCAGGCGTCGCGCCGGACGCCTTCGCGCCGTCTCTGCGCGCCCGCATCGCGATCGCGCTGGCGCGCCGGCTCACGCCGCGACGCGTACGTCACATGCTCGCCGCGATGAAGATCCGCGGCCTCTCGGCGTACGACTCGCCGCGCTCGCTGGCCGGGCACCTGATGCCCACCTCCGTGTCCGAGGTCGGCGCCCGTCACGAGGGGTACGGCGGCGGCAACCTGCGGGCCGCCGTATTCGGTGTCAACGACGGACTGGTCTCGAACGCGAGCCTCATCATGGGTGTCGCGGGCGCGGGCGCGGGCGCCGATCTGGTCCTCACGAGCGGAGTGGCCGGGCTGCTGGCCGGAGCGCTCTCGATGGCGGCGGGCGAGTACGTGTCGATGCGTTCGCAGCGCGAGATGTTCGAATACCAGATCGCGCTCGAACGCGACGAGCTGCGCAAGTACCCGGAAGAGGAAGCCGAGGAGCTCGCGCTGATCTACCAGGCGCGGGGGATGCAGCTCGACGAAGCGCGACGCGTGACCCGCGAGCTCGTGCGCAACGAGGCGCACGCGCTCGATGCACTCGCGCGCGAGGAACTCGGCCTCAATCCCGACGACCTCGGCTCGCCCTGGGGTGCGGCGGCATCGTCGTTCGTCGCGTTCGCGGCCGGGGCGCTGATCCCGCTGGTGCCATTCTTCTGGGGCCTGCCGCTGCCGCGCGCGATAGCACTGACCGCCGGGGTCGCCGTGGCCGCGCTCTTCGGGGTCGGCGCCGCGCTCAGCCTGTTCACCGGCCGCAGCGCGTGGGCGGGCGGCGCGCGCATGGTGCTGATCGGCGGGGGGGCGGCGCTGGCGACCTGGCTGATCGGTTCGGCGCTCGGGGCTGCGCTCGGCTAGCGTTCGTCCATCGCGTACTGGCGCAGCCGCGCCCGCAGCCGGCGACGTTCCTCGAGCAGTTCGACCACGAGCACGGCGCCGGGCAGGTTGAGGCCCAAGTCGTCCACCAGCCGCACGATGGTGCCGAGGCGCGGCACGTCTGCGCGCGGGAACTGCCAGGCGTCCGGCTCGCCGACGGGCTCGAGCGCGCCCAATTCGACCAGTTCGACGAGCCAGTGACGTTCGATGCTGAGACGCGCACAGAGCTCGTCGACGTGCAGCCACGTCGTTTCGGCGTCGACGAGGTGCGCCTCGTAGACCGGCGTGGCGGGTTCTTCGTCGCGTCGAGCAGTCATCCGGTCGCCTCGCTCACGATGCGTCCGAGGTCGATGGGGCTGGCGTGCCCGCCGCCAGGTCCGCGCGCGGGTCGAACGGCAACTCCTGCTTCATGCGCGCGAACACCTCGCGCGCCCGCGGGCTGTCCGGCGGCAGCACGATCCTGAGCACCACGTACTGGTCCCCGGCCGGCTGGCCCGGGAGGCCGCGGCCGCGCAACCGCAGGCGCTGCCCGGCGCGGGCACCCGCCGGCAGCTTCATCTCGACCGAACCGCCGAGCGTGGGTACCGACACCGTCTCGCCCAGGGCAGCCTCCCAGGGGGCCACAGGCAGCGACAACGTGACGTCCCGGCCTTCGAGCTTGAAGTGCGGGTGCGCGCGGACGTTGACCTCGAGGTAGAGGTCGCCCGGCGGCCCGCCGTGCGTGCCGGCGCTGCCCTGCCCCGCCAGCCGGATCTGCTGGCCGTCGGCGACGCCCGCCGGGATCGAAACGCGCAGCGTGCGGGGCTTCACGACGACCCGTCCGTCCGGTGCGAGCTCTGGGGTGCGCAGGTCGATGGTGCGCGCGCCGCCCCGGAAGGCATCCTCGAGGTCGACCTCGATCCTCGCGACGTGGTCCTGGCCGGCGGCAGCGCGCGGTCGCCGCGATCCCGGCTCGAATCCGCCCGTCGCACCGAACGGACTGCGGGACCCGAACAGTTCCGCGAAGAAGTCGCTGAATTCCGCCGCCTCCGGACCGGCAGGGCCGGCGCCCGAACGGGCGCCACGGCGCGTGAACTCGAACCCCTTGCCCCAGTCGGGTGGCGGGCGGAATTCCTGGCCCTGGCGCCAGTCGGCGCCGAGCTGGTCGTAGGCCGCGCGCTTCTCGGGGTCCTTCAGGACTTCATAGGCTTCCTGCAGTTCCTTGAAGCGGTCCTCGGCGTCCTGCTCCTTGCTGACGTCGGGGTGAAACTTGCGCGCCAGCTTGCGGTAGGCGCGCTTGATCTCGTCCTGGGACGCAGAGCGTCCCAGGCCCATGACCTCGTAATAGTCCTTGAACCTCATGTCGCGAGTGCTGCCTCCGCTGCCCCCGATGTTGAGGCGTCGCGGCTCGGATGCAAGTACCGGCACGGCCGGGCAGGGGTTGCTTCCCGCGGACCCCGTCCCCACGTAGGGCGCTCGACCCCGAGGAGTTCCCATGGCCGCCGCGAACGACGTCCGTCCCGGGCACCAGGTTGCCTGCCCGCACTGCAATGCGGCCGTGCGCGTCCCCGCGCAGCGGCTCGGCGACGCGCCGCGCTGCCCCGGCTGTCACGGGGCGCTGTTCGACGGCCACCCGGTCACGCTCACGCAGGCGAACTTCGACCGCCACGTCGGGCAGTCGACCGTGCCGGTGGTCGTGGATTTCTGGGCACAGTGGTGCGGCCCGTGCCGGGCCATGGCGCCTGCTTTCGCGGCCGCCGCGGCGGCGCTCGAGCCGAACGTGCGCTTCGCCAAGCTCGATACCGACGCGGCGCCGGCGCTCGCGACCCAATACGGCATCCGCAGCATCCCGACGCTGATCGTGTTCCGCGACGGCCGCGAGGTTGCGCGCCGGTCGGGCGCGATGAGCCGGCCGCAGCTCGAACAGTGGGTGGGCGGCGTGGTCTCCGGCGCCGCCTAGGGGTCGAAGACGACGAGCAGGTCCTTCGCGTCGACCGGCTGGCCCGGCCGCGCGAGCACCTCCGCGATCGTGCCGTCGCGTTCCGCCCGCACGCTCGTCTCCATCTTCATCGCCTCGATGGTCACGAGGACGTCGCCGCGCGCGACGCGCTGTCCCGCGACCACGTTGACCGTCGCGAGCGTGCCCGGCATCGGCGCCCCGATCTCGTGCGCGTGGTCGATCGACGCCTTGCGGCGCGGCGGCCGCTTCGCCACCTGGCTGCGGTCCTGGACCTTCACCGCGCGCGGCTGGCCGTTCAACTCGAAGAACACGGTGCGCGTGCCGTCGTCGTGCACGTCGCTCGTCGCGGCGAGCCGGATGATCAGGTGCTTGCCCTTCTCGAGGTCGACCGCGATCTCCTCGCCCGTTTCGAGGCCGTAGAAGAAGGCCCGCGTCGGCAGCACGCTCACGTCGCCGAAGTGCGTGCGGTCCGCCATGTAGTCCACGAAGACCTTCGGGTACATCAGCCAGGACGCGAACTCGTAGTCCGAGATCTGGCGCGGCATGCGCGCCTGCAGCTCCGCGCGCGACTGCTCCAGGTCCACCGGCGGCAGCCGCGCCCCGGGACGCGCGGTGTCGGGCGTCACGTCGCCGAGCACCTTGCGTTGCAGCGCCGGCGGGAAACCTCCGTACGGCTGGCCGATGTCGCCGCGGAACAGCGACACCACGGATTCCGGAAAGGCGACCTCGACCTCCGGGTCCACGACGTCTTCGGCGCTGAGGCCGCTCGTCACCATCATGATCGCCATGTCGCCCACGACCTTGGACGAAGGCGTCACCTTCACCAGGTCGCCGAACAGCTCGTTGACCTGTGCGTACGCGCGGGCCACCTCGTGCCAGCGCGTGTCGTCGATGCCGAGCGCGCGCGCCTGCTCGCGCAGGTTGGTGTACTGCCCGCCCGGCATGCCGTGCACGTAGACCTCGGAGGCGCCCGAGCGCATGTCGCTCTCGAACGCGGCGTAGCCGTGGCGCACCTGCTCCCAGTAGTTCGACAGCACGCGCAACCGGTCGGGATCGAGGGCCGACTCGCGCGGGCCGTGGCGCAGCGCCTCGACGATCGAGCCCAGGTTCGGCTGCGAGGTGAGGCCGCTCATCGCATCGAGCGCGCCGTCGACCGCGTCGCAGCCGGCTTCGATCGCCGCGAGCACGCTCGCGGCCGCGATGCCGCTCGTGTCGTGCGTGTGGAAGTGCACGGGAATGCCGATCTCCTGCTTGAGCGCGTGCACGAGCGTGTAGGCCGCGCGCGGCTGGCAGAGCCCCGCCATGTCCTTGATGCCGAGGATGTGCGCGCCCGCCCGTTCGAGCTCTTTCGCCATCGCGACGTAGTACTTCAGGTCGTACTTGGTCTGGCGCGGGTCGATCAGGTTGCCGGTGTAGCAGATCGCCGCCTCGCAGAGCCTGCCGGTCTCGCCGACCGCGTCCATCGCGACGCGCATGTTCTCGACCCAGTTGAGCGAGTCGAACACGCGGAACAGGTCGACGCCGTTGGCCGCGGCCTGGCGCACGAAGTAGCGCACGACGTTGTCGGGATAGTTCGTGTAGCCGACGGCGTTGGCGGAACGCAGCAGCATCTGCAGCAGCAGGTTCGGCATTGCCTCGCGGAATGCGATCAGGCGCTCCCACGGGCACTCGCGCAGGAACCGCATCGCGACGTCGAACGTGGCGCCGCCCCAGCACTCGACCGAGAACAGCTCCGGCGCGAGCCGTGCATAGGCCGGCGCGATCGCGACGATGTCCTTGGTGCGGAAGCGCGTCGCGAGCAGCGACTGGTGCGCGTCGCGGAACGTCGTGTCGGTGAGCAGCACCTGGCGCTGCTCGAGCATCCAGCTCGAGAACTTCGCGGCGCCGAGCTCGTCGAGCTTCTGCTTCGTGCCCGGCGGCGGCACCGTGCCGGGCGGCAGGCGCGGCCGGCGGGCGTCGACCAGCCGTGCCGGGCGCGCCCGCCCCGTCACTTCCGGGTTGCCGTTGACCACGACTTCGCCGAGGTAGCGCAGCAGGCGCGTGGCGCGGTCGCGCTTGCGCGGGAACCGGAACAGCTCCGGCGTCTGGTCGATGAAGCGGGTCGTGTAGGTGCCCTGCGTGAACTGCTCGTGGTTGATGACCTGGTCGAGGAAGCGCAGGTTGGTCACGACCCCGCGGACGCGGAACTCGTTCAGCGCGCGCGACATGCGTGCGGCGGTTTCCGCGGCCGTCGGCGCCCAGGCCGTGACCTTGACCAGCAGCGAGTCGTAGGAGCGCGTGATGAACGCGCCGGTGTAGGCCGTTCCGGCGTCGAGGCGGATGCCGAAGCCGGCCGGGCTGCGGTAGGCCGTGATGCGCCCGTAGTCGGGGACGAAGTTCTTCTCCGGATCGTCGGTGGTCACGCGGCACTGCAGCGCGTGGCCGTTCGTGCGGATGTCGGCCTGCGCCGGGATGCCGCTCTCCGGCGTGCCGATCGCAGCGCCCTCGGCGATCCGGATCTGCGCCTTGACGATGTCGATGCCGGTGACCTCCTCGGTCACCGTGTGCTCGACCTGGATGCGCGGGTTCACCTCGATGAAATAGAACGCGCCGGTGTCGGCGTCCTGCAGGAACTCGACGGTGCCGGCGTTGAGGTAACGGACCGCGCGGCCGATCCGGAGGGCGTACTCGCAGAGTTCCGCCCGCTGCCGGTCGTCGAGGAAGATCGCCGGCGCGCGCTCGACCACCTTCTGGTTGCGGCGCTGGACGGTGCAGTCGCGCTCGAACAGGTGCACCAGGTTGCCGTGGGCATCGCCGAGCAACTGCACCTCGACGTGACGCGCGCGGCTCACCAGTTTCTCGAGATAGATCTCGTCGTTGCCGAAGGCGGCTCTCGCCTCGCGTCGAGCCGCCGCGATCGTCTCGAGCAGCTGGCCGGGCTCCTCCACGACGCGCATGCCGCGACCGCCGCCGCCCCAGCTCGCCTTGAGCATCACGGGGTAGCCCACGCGCGCCGCGAGCTCGAGCGACTGGACGTCGTCGCGCGGCAGCGGGGGCGTCGCCGGCATCACCGGCACGCCGGCCGCGGTGGCGAGCTCGCGCGCGGTCACCTTGTTGCCGAGGCCGCGCATGATCTCCGGCGTCGGCCCGACGAACACCACGCCCGCACGCGCGCAGGCGTCGGCGAAGTCCGGGTTCTCGGAGAGGAAACCGTAGCCGGGATGGACGGCGTCCGCACCCGACTCCAGCGCGACCCGCACGATGTCGTCGACGTCGAGGTAGGCCTCGACCGGGCCCTTGCCCTCGCCGACCACGTAGCTCTCGTCGGCCTTGGTCCGGTGGAGCGAGAAACGATCCTCCTGCG
>CAVQQX010000148.1:0-6261 GCA_963714645.1 uncultured Gammaproteobacteria bacterium | reverse complement strand
CCGCATCTTACGCGTGCGGATTGACACGGATCAAGTGCGTGCGGCGAGCGGCGGAGGCTGCCATGCTCCGGCGATACCCTGCCTTTTGTTGGCCTGGCTGTAAGCAGGGATTTCGACGTTGACTGCCTACCCGTTCGTCAATGGCCTTTCAGCAGTCGGTCATCGTGTTCGATCCCAGATGGAAGATCGGCAGGCTCCAGGCTATCCCCGGGGTTTAATTCCCGTATCGCGCAACAAAATAACCGTGTGCGGATCGGTTTGACTGGGCGCCAGGCGAAAGCCCAGATCCCGCGCCAGGCTGCGCATGCGGTGGTTTTCGTAGAGTACATCTGCCGATAGCTGGCGGATGCCCGCCTGATCGGCAAGGACGGCAGCCGGCGCAGCAGCTCGGTGCCAGGCCCTTGCCCTGCCAGGCGTCGGCGATCGCAATGCCCAGGTCCGCCGTGCCTCCGTTCTCGGACCGCGCATAGCGCGCCACACCGATCTGGCGCTCGTTCTCACCACTGCCGACACAGGCGATCAGCGCCATCTGGTCGGGATAGTCCAGATGGATAAAGCGTTCGGTCATCTCCGGCGTCAGCGCGGGCAGCGAAGTGTGAAAGCGGAAATAACGGGATTCAGGTGAGAGATCGCGCACGAAGGTCCAGTCCTGCAGCACGAACGCGCCGTTCGAGACCAGCTTGCCCGGTCGCGAGTATGCGGCGCCGTGGATCGCGAGCGACGGCGCGTGCACCGGGAATGTCGGCGGCTGGGCCAGCAGTCCGACGAGGTAGGGCGCGGGCGCTGCAAGCCGGACGACCAGCGTGCGCGCGTCGAGTGCCACGACGCCGAGTTCCTCGGGCCGGCGTTCACCACGGGCGATCGCGTCTGCGTGAAGCACGGGGCCGATGAACTGCGCATAGGGCGAGGCGGTGCGCGGATCGACGAGTCGTCGCATGCCCGCGACGTAATCGGCCGCGACCAGCGGATCGCCGTTCGACCACGCGAGGCCCTTGCGCAGCGCGAACCGGTACTCCCGGCCGTCCGGCGAGACCGTCCACGACTCGGCAGCGGCCGGCACCGCGGCCCCGTCAGGGCCCACCGCCGTGAGGCCCTCGAACAGGTCACGCAGGATGTTGAACGCCGCATCGGTGCGGGCGAGCTGCGGGTCGAGCGAATCGGGCTCGGGTCCGTTGCCTCGGCGCAGCGTCGTCGCATCGAGCGACACGGGCGTCGCCGTGGCCGACGTTCCGTCGCGATCGTTCGCCGCCGGACCCTCACCGCAACCGGCGAGCGCCAGCAACGTCGCGAGCGCGCACGCGATCGGCGCATGGCGGCCCGTGCGGGCGAAAGACGCCCTGCGACGCAATGCGCGGAAGGACAACGGCATCGGCTCTGGCCTCGCGTCGACGGGCGTGACGCCCGGCGCGATCTTACCCGGCGTGCTTGGCGACCGGGCGCGCGCGGCCCGACGGCTCGTCGAGAACCTCTGCGTGATGGCGCTTCAGGTGGACCAGCAGGATCGAGAGGGTCGCGGGCGTGATGCCCGGGATGCGTGCCGCCTGACCGAGTGTCGCCGGCGGCTGCCGGGCGAGCGCCTGCCGCGCCTCATTCGACAGCCCGCGAACCCGGGCGTAATCGAGCGCCGCCGGCAGGCGTGTCGCCTCGTGACGCCGCTGCCGCTCGATTTCCTCGTGCTGGCGTTCGATGTAGCCGCTGTACTTCGCCTGCACGTCGGCCTGCAGCGGGACCTGGCTCGCGAGCCGCTCGTCGTCGCGCCAGGCCTCGTCGCCGCCCCCGAGCGCGGCATCGAGCGCTGCGTACGGCACCTCGGGACGCCGCAGCAGCTCGAACGCCCGGGCCTCGTGCGTGAGCGGGGCGCCGAGCGCCTCCATCAGCCGGATCGCCGCGGCCGTCCCCGGCCGTACCCAGCGCTCGCGCAGGCGCCCGACCTCGCGGGCGACGGCCTCGCGCTTGCGTTCGAACAGGGCCCACCGCTCGTCGTCGACGAGGCCCAAGTCGCGGCCGGCGGGTGTCAGGCGCAGGTCCGCGTTGTCCTCGCGCAGCGTCAGCCGGTACTCGGCGCGACTCGTGAACATGCGGTACGGCTCCGGCGCGCCGCGCGTGATCAGGTCGTCGACCAGCACGCCCAGGTATGCGTCGCCGCGCTGCGGCCACCAGTGCTCGCGCCCCCTCGCCAGCAGTGCGGCGTTGACGCCGGCCAGGAGGCCCTGTGCGGCCGCCTCTTCGTAGCCGGTCGTGCCGTTGATCTGGCCGGCGAAAAAGAGGCCGGCGACGTGCCGGGTCTCGAGCGTCGGCTGCAGTTCGCGCGGGTCGAAGAAGTCGTACTCGATTGCGTAGCCCGGTCGCGTGATGTGCGCCTGCTCGAAGCCGCGGATGCTGCGCACGAAAGCCTGCTGCACGTCGAACGGCAGGCTGGTCGAGATGCCGTTCGGGTAGACCTCGTGCGTGTCGAGGCCCTCGGGCTCGATGAACACCTGGTGCGAGGCCTTGTCTGCGAAGCGCACGACCTTGTCCTCGACCGACGGGCAATAGCGCGGGCCCACGCCCTCGATGAGTCCCGTGAACATCGGCGAGCGGTCGCTGGCCGCGCGGATCAGCTCGTGCGTGCGCTCGTTGGTGTGCGTGATGTGGCAGCAAACCTGTCGCGGGTGCTCCTGCCGGCGCCCGAGGAACGAGAACACGGGTGACGGGTCGTCGCCGGGCTGCACCTCGAGTCCCGAGTAGTCGATCGTCCGGCCGTCGATGCGCGGCGGCGTGCCGGTCTTGAGACGACCGACCCGCAGCGGCAACTCGCGCAGGCGCGCCGCGAGCCGGTTGGACGGCGGGTCGCCCGCGCGGCCGCCCGCGGACTGTTCCAGCCCGACGTGGATGCGCCCGCCGAGGAACGTGCCGACGGTCAGTACCACCGCCCGTGCCAAGAATTCGAGGCCGACGGAGGTGACGACACCCGTCACTCGGCCACCTTCGATGCGCAGGTCGGCGATCTCGGCCTGGAACAGCGAGAGCCCCGCCTGGCGCTCGAGCAGGGCGCGGACCGCGCCCCGGTAGAGAGACCGATCGGCCTGCGCACGCGTCGCGCGCACGGCCGGGCCCTTGCTCGAGTTGAGGGTGCGGAACTGGATGCCGGCGCGGTCGGTCGCACGCGCCATCGCGCCGCCCAGGGCGTCGATCTCCTTGACCAGGTGTCCCTTGCCGATGCCGCCGATCGCCGGATTGCAGCTCATCTGCCCCAGCGACTCGATGCTCTGGGTGACGAGCAGCGTGCGGCATCCCGCGCGCGCGGCGGCGAGCGCCGCCTCCGTCCCGGCGTGGCCCCCGCCCACGACGATGACGTCGAACGATTCGGTGAAACGCAGGGCGGGCATCACTTGACCAGATTGAACTTGCGGGGGCCGGTGGGCGCGACGCCGGATGCTACCAGCGCCAGCCGGAATGCGCCCATCCTGAGCGTGACGAAGCGCCGCGCCTGCCGCTCGAAGCGGTTCTGCCAGTAGCCGCGTCGTCGCCACTCGGCCAGGTAGCCCCAGAGCGTCATGCGGCCCCGGTTCCACTGGCGCAGGACGTGGAAATACTCGTGCAGCAGCAGCTCGGGGTCGGCGAAGAACTCCTCGAGCGAACCGCGCAGGTAGATCGTGTTGCGCCGCGTGGTCGCCCGCGCATGGCCGTGGAGTCGCGCGAACAGCGATCGCTCGCGCAGGATCACGTCGTCGACGGGATCGCCGAAGACTTGCTCGAGCGCGCGTCGTATTTCCGCGGGCATGCGGTCGCCCGTGCGCACGTCACGCGTCCTTGTGCGCCCGTGCGGCCGAGGCCCGTCGTGCCGGCTTCGCCCGGCCTCGCCTTGGGGCCTTGCCGCGACCTGGCACGCGCCGCTGCGCCTTGCCCTCGATCACGGCATGGCCGTTGACGACGGAAACGTCGATGGTCTGGGCGCCGCCGCCCGCCACGCGGCCGGCGGCGGCGCTGTGCTTCATGCGCTCGAATGCCTCGCGCAGGCAGTCGGCGAAGATCGCGGGATCGGGCAGCATCTCGCGGCAGGACACCGCGCAGATACACAGCTTGCCGGCGTAGCTGAAGCCGGTGACGTTGAGCCCCAGGCCGTCGATCGCGATGCTGATGGGCGCGTAGTACACGAGCTTGGCGCCGGCCATGTACATCTGGACGTCGGGGCCGCGCACGTTCGAGACGATCAGTCCGATGCGTGGCACCTGCACGTGGCGCAGCAGCGCGTGGGTGATCATGCTCGGCAGCGTCTCGAGCAGGTCGCGCACCAGTTCCCTGCCGACGACGTCGGTGACCCGCTTCGAGGTCGCGGCGGATTCGACGATCGCGCGCAGGCGCGCCATCGGGTCCTCGATCTCGGTGTGCACCGGCATCACGGTGAATCCGAGCTGGATGCCGCGGTCGCCGCCCTTGTCCGGGCCGCGCAGCGTCATCGGCACCATCGCGACCATGCTGGCGTCGGGCAACTCGTTCGTCCGGGCGAGGTACGCGCGCAGCGCGCCGCCCACGATGCAGAGGAACTGGTCGTTGACGGTCGCGCGCGGGACCGCCTGCCGGATCTGCCGGAACGCCGAGAGCGGCACGGCCACCGACTCGAACACGCGGTGCGCCGACACGTTGCCGCTGAAACGCGTCTGCGGCGGCATGCGCGGCAGCAGCGAGCTCAGGTCGCCGGACAGGACAGAGCGGAGGCCGTTGAGCAGCGCACCGGCCTCCCCGGGCTCGCCGAAGCGCGTCACGACGTCGGCCCCCAGCACGGCGATCTTGCGCGCCGCTCCGAGCCCGAAGCGGGCGATCGCGGGGACCTGCCCGAGGTTGTGTGCAAGTGCGCGCGAATAGAGTTCGACCAGCGTCGGCTCGCGATCAACGTGGTGCACGGGCGCGTTGCGCTCCTCGGCGTCGAGGTCGACCGGCTCGGGACTCAGCGAATGCAGCGCCTTCATGATCTCGGTGCCCGACTCGCCGTCGACGATCGAGTGATGCATCTTCGTGTAAAGCGCGAAGCTGCCGGGCGGCACGCCCTCGACGTGGTGCAGGCCCTCGATCACGTAGGCCTCCCACAACGGCTTGCTGCGGTCGAGCGGGCGCGAGTGCAGGCGCGCCGCCTGAATGCAGAGCTGGCGCCAGTCCCCCGGGTGGGGCAGCGCGATGTGCCGCACGTGGAATTCGACGTCGATGCGCGCCGCCTCGACCCAGCAGGGGCGATCGAGCGAGAGCGGCAGCGACACCAGACGGCGGCGGAACTGCGGGAACTGCGCGACCCGCGTCGCAAAGAAGCGCAGCACGTCCTTGAAGCGCACGCCGCCGCCCGGCGCGGTCGAGGGGTCGTAGATCGCGAGCGAGGCCACGTGCATGAAGTTGTTCCCGCGCTCGAGCTGCAGGAACATGGAATCGGCGCCGGAGAGCTGCTTCATGAGACGCTCCGCGTCACGCTGGCGGGCGGCTATGTTGCCCCATCCCCCCGCGCGCGTGCCAACAGGGTTTCCACGCACGCCCGCGGCGTGCCCTCCGTTTCGAGCCAGGGCATCACCCTCCCGCTGTAGCCCGCCGTGTGCGCCAGCGGCATCGGCGCGAGGATGCGGTCGCCCGCGAGCCGGCTTGCCGATCCGCGACGTGAATGAATATCATCCATGTCGTGAAGACCCTGCCCCACCTGGTGGATGACTCATTCGCCGCGCGGGGCGCTGGAGCTTAACGCGCCGGCCGGCCGCGCCGTCTGGTTCGACGGCTACCTGCGCACCTATCTCGAACACGACCTGCGGAACCTCACCTCGATCAGCGCGCCGCCGGACTTCCGCCGCCTGATCCAGGCTGCCTGCCTCCGCGTGGGGCAACTCCTCACCAGACCGCGCTGGGCTGCGTTGTCGGCCTGCCGCAGCCGACGGTACACCGCTGGCTCAACCTGCTGGAGACCTCGTATCTGCTCGTGCGCCTGCCCGCCTACGCAGTGAAGCGAACCAAGCGGCTCGTCAAGCCGCCCGGGATCTTCCGGGGTGGCACCGGCGTCGCCCTGCACCTCGGCGCCACGGCATTCGCGGGTGCGCACCTCGAGAACCTGGTGCTGCACGACCTGCTCGCCTGGCGCATGGCGCGCGCCGGGCTCCGGCTGCACGCCGGCCGCACGGTCGAGTGGCTCACCCCCCGACGTGCTGGCGGTGCCGTGGTGGAGGGTGCTGTGAGGCGGCGCTTCATGGAAGTCCCGCGATCGGACCCATCGCACAACAACACCAGACCCGGGAGCCCGACCTCATGATC
>CAVQQX010000147.1:0-24500 GCA_963714645.1 uncultured Gammaproteobacteria bacterium | reverse complement strand
ACGGTCCGACCATGCAACACGCTTCCGCTGCTGACGATTCGCGCGCACTCGCCAAGCCCGGGCTCTACGCCGAACTCGAAACGAGCCTGCGTGAACTGCTTGCGGGCGAACGCGACCTCGTCGCCTGCGCCGCGAACATGGCTTCGTTGCTGTACTGGAGCCTTCCGGACCTGAACTGGGCCGGCTTCTACCTGCTGGACGACGCCTCGGGCGACTTGCTCGTCGGGCCTTTCCAGGGAAAACCGGCGTGCGTGCGAATCCCGCTCGGACGGGGGGTGTGCGGAACGGCTGCGCAACGGCGGCGCACGCAGGTCGTGCGGGACGTGCATGCGTTCCCCGGCCACATCGCGTGCGACTCCGCGTCGAATTCCGAAATCGTGGTGCCCGTAGTCACCGCCGACGACCGGCTGCTCGGCGTGCTCGACCTGGACAGCCCGTTGCCGGGCCGCTTCGACGACGAAGATGCCGCGGGGCTCGAGCGGCTCGTGGCGGTGTTCGTGGAAGCGGCCAGTGGCCGGCTGCTGGTCACGAGCCGCTAGCCACGAGCCACGAGTCACTGACTCTTGGCTCGGCTCAGGTATTCCGAGGTCCGCGTATCCACGCGGATCACTTCGCCTTCGTTGAGGAACAACGGCACGCGCACGACCGCACCGGTCTCGAGCTTGGCGGGCTTCTGCCCGCCGGTGGCGGTGTCGCCGCGCACGCCGGGGTCGGTCTCGACGATCTTGAGCTCGACGTGGGCGGGAGCGACGACCGCCAGCGGGACGCCGTTCCACAGCATCACGTTGCAGGTCGTGCCGTCCTTGAGCCACATGGCGGAATCGCCCATCGCTTCCTTGCCGGCCGTGTGCTGCTCGAACGTGTCGGGCACCATGAAGTGCCAGAAGTCGCCGTCGTTGTAGAGATACTGCATCTCCGACTCGACGATGTCGGCACCCTCGACAGTGTCGCCCGACTTGAAATTGCGCTCGAGCGTGCGACCCGACTTCAGGTTGCGGATGCGGACCCGGTTGAAAGCCTGGCCCTTGCCCGGCTTCACGAACTCGTTTTCGACGATGACGAACGGGTCGCCGTCGAGCATGATCTTGAGGCCGGACCGGAACTCGTTCGTGCTGTAGCTGGACATGATGTCGAACCGATGGGGAGCCGCGCATGATACCCGAGGGGCCTGATCGCAGTCATCCCGGGCGGCTCGCCCCCCCGGCGGCCGCTTTCGGCCTGCCGCCTGCGACGAGGCTGCCACCTGCGTCACGCAAGGGCCCGGAAACCCGATGCTATGATCCCGGCCGATTTGACAGTTGTGCCGCCAGGGATTCCGGCGGAACTCCCAGCGTGCACGGGGTACCAGGATCTTGCCCGAGAACAGTGCGATCCCAGTCGTCGTCCTGTCGCGGCAGCAGGACGCCGTCGAGACGATCAACAGCACGCTGCGCAACTCCGGCCAGGTGGTCCACTGCACCTGGGTGCGCGAGCTTGCGGAGCTCCCCGACGCCCTCTCGGCCGCCGTGCCACCCCAGCTGCTGTTCTTCTGCGTCTCCGACGACGCCGAGCTCGAGCACGCGATGCAGCAGCGGGCCCGCCTCGCGTCGCGGGTGCCCGCCCTCGTCGTCCGTGAATCGCTCGCCGAGCACGACCTCGTCCGAGGCCTCGAGCTCGGGGCGCAGGATGTCGTCACCCTGGCCGCCCGGGGCCGGCTGCAGGCCGTCGCGCGACGAGAGCTCGACGCGTCGCGCATCGACCAGGCGCTCAACGGGACCCTCGCCACGGCGCGCCAGTATCGCGAACAGATGCGTGCGTTCATGACCGGCTCGACCGACGCGATCGCGCACGTGCAGGAAGGGATCGTCGTGGATGTGAACCCGGCGTGGAGCGAGCTTTTCGGCCGCCAAGACCCGGGCGAGCTCATGGGCCAGCCGTTGATGGACCACTTCCATTCCCGGAGCCACGCGGCGCTCAAGGGCGCACTCGTCGCGGCGGCACAGGGCCGGTGGGCAGGCCATACGCTCAGTGCGGCGGCGGCATTGGCCGACGGCGGTTCCCTGCCGCTCGAGCTTACCCTCGAACGTTTCGAGTTCGAGGGCGAACCGGCCGTTCGTTTGCGCGTGGCGACCCAGCAGCGAGACATCGAGACATTGGCACGACAGCTCGAGGAGGCCCTGCGGCTCGACACGCGCACGGGCCTCTTGCGGCGGACGACGTTCGTCGAGGCCGCGAGTGCGCGAGCCGCCCAGCCGCTCAAGGCCGGCCTGCGGGCGGTGGCCTACCTCGTCCCGGACGGCTTCGTCGAGCTCGAGCGCCAATACGGTCCGCTGCTCGCGGAGGACCTGCTCGAATCGATCGCACGACGCCTGCAGGAACTGCTGCAGCCCGGCGACCTCGCCGGCCGCGTGTCCGCCCACGGGTTCGCGATCCTGTTCGAGCGCGGCAACTCGCGCGACCAGGGGGCCTGGGTCGCTCGCCTGCTGCAGCAGGTCGCGGCGACGCCGCACGAGGCGGGTCACGAATCGGTCAAGGTCACCGCGAGCCTCGGGGTTGCACCGCTCCACGGGCAGGGCGACATGCTGCAGAAACCGCTCGACTCCGCGATCGTGGCCCAGCGCGCCGCCGCGGCCGGCGGCGGCAACCGCAGCGTGGTGCGCGCCGTGCCGGGCACGAAGCACGAGATCGACGAGACGGACCGTGCATGGGCGACGCAGATCAAGGCGGCGCTGATGGCGAACCGCTTCCGCCTCGTCCAGCAGCCGATCGCGAGCCTGGTGGGCGACGACCGGCCGATGTTCGACCTGCTCGTGCGCATGCTCGACGAGACCGGGCAGGAAGTGCTGCCGAACGAATTCCTCGCGGCGGCCGAACGTACCGACCTCATGAAGAACATCGACCGCTGGATCGTCGGCGCCGCGATGTCCTTCTGCGCCGCGAAGAAGCCGCACCGCGTCTTCGTGCGGCTCTCGCGCGATTCGATGTACGACCAGACACTCGGGACCTGGCTGCAGCAGCAGCTGCGCGCATCCGGGGTCGCGCCCGACCGCATCGTCTTCGAGGTCACCGAGGAGATGGTGCAGGCGCAGCCGCGGGAGGCGCGCACGCTGCAGGGCCTGCTCTCCGCGCTGGGGATCGAGTTCGCGATCGAGCATTTCGGCGCGACGGGCACCGACGCGGCAGCGCTGCTGCACCGCCTGCCGGTCAACTACGTGAAGATCGACGGCGCCCTGATGCAGGGCCTCGCGAACGACCGGCCCCTGCAGGAAAAGGTCAAGATCCTGGTCGACGTCGCGCGCGAACACAACGTCACGACGATCGCCGAGCGCGTCGAAGACGCGAACACGATGGCCGTGCTCTGGCAGCTCGGCATCGAGTTCATCCAGGGCTACTTCGTCAACACTCCCGAGCAGGTCACGATCGGGTGAGGTGAATGGTGAATGGTCAGAGGTCCGGTTGCAGTCCGGCGTGCCCCGTCACTGCCGACTATTCGCTGATCACTATTCACCATTGACTTCCAGCGCATCCGCCTTGCGCCAGCCGCGAGGCAGCACGGCGCCGCGCTGGCCCCGCTCGCCGCGGTAGTCCGCGAGTTCCCGGTAGGACAGTCCCATGTGGCGCTCGCCCGTCAGCAGGCGCAGCGTCTGACCCGGGACCACCACTGCAATTGCGAGCAGGGCCTCCGGCTCCACCAGTGACTTCCTGGTCGAAACGCCGAAGATCTTGTTCCCCTTGCCGCGGGGAAGCTCCGGCAGGTCGACGACCGGGAAGGCGAGCAGTCGTCCCTCCGAGTTCAACGCGGCGAGCAGCACCGCCTTCGGATCGTCGCTCGCCGGGCAGCGTGCGGGCGCGATCGCGACGTAACCTTCCGGCACGTGCAGCACGGCCTTGCCTGCACGATTGCGGCTGTGCAGGTCCTCGAGCTTCGCCACGAAGCCGTATCCGGCGCTGCTCGCGAGCACCCAGCAGTCGGTCGGCTCGCCGATCAGCACGCCCGGAAACGTCGCTCCGTCCGGCGGATCGAGCCGGCCCGAGAGCGGTTCGCCCTGTCCGCGAGCCGAAGGCAACGTGTGCGCCGGCAGGCTGTAGGCGCGACCGGTGCTGTCCAGGAACACGGCCAACTGGGTGGTCCGTCCGCGTGCACTGGTGCGGTACTCGTCACCGGTCTTGTACGACAGCGTGCGCGGATCGATCTCGTGCCCCCTGGCCTGCCGCACCCACCCGCTGCGCGAGAGCACCACGGTGACCGGCTCGCTGGCCACGAGTTCGGTCTCGTCGATTGCCTGCGCCGCGGCACGTTCGACGAGCTTGCTGCGCCGGGCGTCGGCAAATTTCCCGGCGTCGGCGAGGATCTCGTCGCGCACGAGCTTCTCGAGCCTGGCCTTGCTGCCGAGGATTTCCTCCAGCTGCTCCCGCTCCTGCGCGAGCTGCGCCTGTTCCCCCCGGATCTTCATCTCCTCGAGCCGTGCGAGGTGCCGCAGTTTGGTCTCCAGGATCGCCTCGGCCTGCGCCTCCGAGAGCTGGAAACGCGCGATCAACGCGGCCTTGGGCTCGTCCTCGCCGCGGACGATCCGGATCACCTCGTCGAGGTTCAGGTAGGCGACGAGCAGGCCGTCGAGGATGTGCAGGCGCGCGTCGACTTTCTCGAGCCGGTACTGCAGCCGTCGCGTGACGGTGTCGACGCGGAACGACAGCCATTCCCCGAGCAGGTCGCGCAGGTTCATCACGCGCGGCCGGCCGTCGCGCCCGATCACGTTCAGGTTGACGCGGTACGTGCGCTCGAGATCGGTCGTGGCGAACAGGTGCGTCATGACCTGCTCGGTGTCGACGCGGTTCGAGCGCGGCGTGATCACGAGGCGCGTGGGATGCTCGTGGTCGGACTCGTCGCGCAGGTCCTCGATCATCGGCAGCTTCTTCGCGCGCATCTGCGCAGCCACCTGCTCGAGTACCTTGGAGCCCGAAACCTGGTACGGCAGCTCGGTGACGACGATCTCGCCCTCCTCGACTTCGTAGCGCGCGCGGGCGCGGAAGGTGCCGTTGCCGGTCTCGTAGATGCGCCGCAGGTCCTCGCGCGGCGAGATGATTTCCGCGCCCGTCGGGAAGTCGGGACCGAGCACGTGCTCGCAGAGCTGCTGCGTCGTCGATTTCGGCTCCTCGAGCAGGCGCACGCAGGCGGCCGCCACCTCGCGCAGGTTGTGCGGCGGGATGTCGGTCGCCATGCCGACCGCGATCCCCGTTGCGCCGTTGAGCAGCAGGTTCGGCAGGCGCGCCGGCAGCAGCACGGGCTCGTCGAGCGAGCCGTCGAAGTTGGGCGCCCAGTCGACCGTGCCCTGGCCCAGTTCGGCGAGCAGTACGTCGGCGTAACGCGTGAGCTTCGACTCCGTGTAGCGCATCGCCGCAAACGACTTCGGGTCGTCCGGCGAGCCGAAGTTGCCCTGACCGTCCACGAGCGGATAGCGGTACGAGAACGGCTGCGCCATCAGCACCATCGCCTCGTAGCACGCCGAGTCGCCGTGCGGATGGAACTTGCCGATCACGTCGCCGACGGTACGCGCCGATTTCTTGTGCTTGGCGGTCGCCGCGAGACCGAGTTCGCTCATCGCGTAGATGATGCGTCGCTGCACGGGCTTGAGGCCGTCGCCCACGTGGGGCAGTGCGCGGTCGAGGATCACGTACATCGAATACTCGAGGTACGCGCGCTCGGTGAACGTGCGCAACGGCTGCTTCTCGACGCCCTCGAAGTCGAGCGGCGGCTGTTCGGTCGTCTTGGCCATGGTTATCCGGGAGTGACGATCGTGCCGGCCACGGGCTCGACGCCCGGTACCACGGCACTGGCAAGGTTGCCCTTCGACTCGAGCCAGTCGCGGCGATCCCCGGCGCGCTTCTTGGCCAGCATCATGTCCATGAGCTGGTCGGCGTTGTCCTTCGCGTCCACCGTGAGCTGCACGAGCCGGCGCGTCTCGCGCGCCATTGTCGTCTCGCGCAGCTGCAACGGATTCATCTCGCCGAGACCCTTGAACCGCGTGACGGTCGGCTTGGCACGCGGGTTCTCCGTGCGGATGCGCTCGAGGATCCCGTTGCGTTCGTCGTCGTCGAGCGCATAGGCGACCTGCTTGCCATGATCGATGCGGTAGAGCGGCGGCATCGCGACGTAGACGTGCCCGGCCAGCACCAGCGGGCGGAAGTGGCGCAGGAACAGCGCGCAGAGGAGCGTCGCGATGTGCAGTCCGTCCGAGTCGGCGTCCGCGAGGATGCAGACCTTGTCGTAGCGCAGGTTCGAGATGTCGTCGGCGCCGGGGTCGACGCCGATCGCGACCGTGATGTCGTGCACCTCCTGTGACGACAGCACCTCCGCCGGCTCCACCTCCCACGTGTTCAGGATCTTGCCGCGCAGCGGCATCACCGCCTGGAACTCGCGATCGCGGGCCTGCTTGGCGGACCCTCCCGCCGAATCGCCCTCGACCAGGAACAGCTCGGCCCGCCTGGGGTCCTGGCTGGAGCAGTCGGCGAGCTTGCCCGGCAGCGCCGGTCCGGCGACCACGCGCTTGCGCGCCACCTTCTGGCTCGCACGCAGCCGCGTCTGCGCGTTCTGGATCGCGAGCTGCGCGAGCCGCTCGCCCTGCTCCGGGTGCTGGTTCAGCCAGAGCCCGAACTGGTCCTTGACGATGCCGGAGACGAATGCCGCGGGTTCGCGCGACGAGAGGCGTTCCTTGGTCTGGCCGGCGAACTGCGGGTCGCGCATCTTCATCGAGAGTACGTAGCTGGTGTCGTCCCAGACATCCTCGGGCGCGACCTTGAGGCCGCGCGGCAGCAGGTTGCGGAATTCGCAGAACTCGCGGACCGCCTCGGTGAGGCCGAGCCGGAAGCCGTTCACGTGGGTGCCGCCCGCCGCGGTCGGGATCAGGTTGACGTAGCTCTCCTCGAGCCGCGTCGCGCCGTCGAGACGCCAGACGACGGCCCAGTCGACGCCCTCCTGCTCGCCCTCGATCTTGCCCGTGAACGGCTCGTCAGGCAGGAATTCGGCCTGCTCCAGCGACTCGCGCAGGTACTGTGCGAGGCCTTCCGTGTACAGCCATTCTTCCTTCTCGCCGGACTTCTCGTGGTGGAAGCGCACCTTGAGCCCCGGGCACAGCACGGCCTTGGCCTTCAGCACGTGCTTCAGCTTCGGGATCGAGTACTCGGGACTGTCGAAATAGCTGGTGTCCGGCCAGAAACGCACCGTCGTACCGGTGTTGTTCCTGCCGACCTCGCCCACGACCTCGAGCTTGGAGTGCACTTTCCCGTTCCTGAACGAGATGTTGTATTCCTTGCCGCCGCGCCGGACCCAGCACTCGAGGTGCTGCGAGAGCGCATTGACGACGGAGACGCCGACGCCGTGCAGGCCGCCCGAGAACTTGTAGCCCGAATCGGCCGAGAACTTGCCGCCCGCGTGCAGCCGCGTGAGGATGAGCTCGACGCCGCTCACCTTCTCCTGCGGATGGATGTCGACCGGCATGCCCCGGCCGTCGTCCGCGACTTCGAGCGAGCCGTCCTTGTAGACGATGACGTCGATGCGGCTGCAGTGGCCCGCGAGCGCCTCGTCGACGCTGTTGTCGACGACTTCGTGGGCGAGATGGTTGGGCCGACTGGTGTCGGTATACATGCCCGGTCGACGCCGGACGGGCTCGAGGCCGCTCAGGACTTCGATGTCTTGAGCGGTATAGGACTGGCTCATTCTCGGGACGGTCCGCGGGCTCGCGTGGGACGGAAAAAAGCGCGCGAATGGTAACAGACGCGGGCGGCCGTCAGCGCGGTCGTACCGCGCGCCGGGGACCTCCTAGGCAAGGTCGGCGACGAGCGCAGCCCGCATTTCGTCTGCGACCGGCTCGACCGCATGCCGGTAGTTCGCATGGTCGATCCCGACACCGATCGCCGCACCGGACTTGGCAGCGTGCACCATCGCGGCGTCGAGCTCGAACCGCAGGAAGTGAACCGACGAGGTCTTCTCGTCGTTCTCGCGCTCGAGGTCCTCGTCGGCGATGGCGTGGACGCGCGCGTGGCCGGCGACCTGCACCCAGCACCGGTCCTCCACGCCCTTGAGGCCCGCGAGGGCCACTCTGCGCTCCTCCGGGTCGGGATACTCGATCAGCAGCGTGGCCTTCCAGTTGCTGCCGTCGGGAATCAACGGGTTGTAGGCGCCGAGTTCATCGGCGATGCCCTCGGATTCGAAGATCCGCTCGATGCGCAGCATCTCCTGCACCTGGTACTGCACCGTCAGTCGGTCCTCGAAGCACAAGGTCGCATTGGGCCCGACGTGGAGCGTGCGACGCTTCTTGTGTGCGATCACCTGCGGTCGGAACCGGGCGCGCTGCTTCGCGTACTGCTCGAGGCTGAAGAGGTCCTCCGGTCGCAGCTTCTGGTGACCGGCGGTGCGGCCGCCGTTGAGGTGAGGCGTGTTCATGGCGTTGGCATTCAGAGTCCGTAGGCGATGCGCAGGAGCTTGAGCGGGTGTGTCGGTGGCCTCGGTCCGGGGCCGAGGCCGGATTCGATCTGGTGTCCGGCCATGGGGCAGTCGCTCGCGTAGTGATCGGCTGCCGCGTTCCTGACTTTCGTGAACACGGGCCGACCGATTTTCATCGAAACCTCCCGGAATTCCTTCTTGACGCCGTACGTGCCGTTGTGGCCCGAGCAGCGTTCGATCGGCTCGATCTCGGTGCCGGGCACGAGCTTCAGGACGTCGCGCGTCTTGAGGCCGAGGTTCTGCACTCGCACGTGGCACGCCACGTGGTAGCTCACCTTGCCGAGCGTCTTGGCAAAATCCGTCCGCAGCAGTCCCGCCTGGTGCCGCAATGCCAGATACTCGAACGGATCGAACATCGCATCGCGGACCTTCCCGACCTGCGGGTCCTCCGGGAACAGCAGCGGCAGCTCCTGCTTGAACATCAGCACGCACGACGGCACCGGGGCCACCAGGTCGTAGCCCTGGTCCACCATCGCCGCGAGCGCGGGTACGTTGACCTCCTTCGCGCGCGCGATCGACTCGAGATCGCCCAGTTCGAGCTTCGGCATGCCGCAGCACTGCTCGCGAGCCACGTTCGTCACCGGGATCGCGTTGTGGCGGAACACCACTGCGAGGTCTTCCGCAAGGTCAGGTTCGTTGCGGTTGCAGTAGCAGGTCGTGAACATCGCCACCTTGCCGCGCGTTTCCGCGGACGCCGTCACCGGAATCGCGTCCGCGCGATGCCCGCGGGCCACGCGGGTGCGACCGGAAGTGCTGTGATAGTCCGGCACCGGTGCCGTGGCATCGACGCCCAGCGCCTTGTCGAGCACGCGCCGTCCGAACTTCGTGTGATTGAAGGCGTTGACGGCCTGGGCCACGACGGGAATGCCGGCGAGGCGGCCGACCATGTCGGTGGCGCTCAGCACCTTGTCGCGCAGCGGGGTTTCGCCACGCTGGAACGTGAATGCCTTGGCCCGCAGCATCAGGTGCGGGAAATCGATGTTCCACGGGTGCGGCGGCACGTACGGGCACTTCGACATGTAGCACATGTCGCAGAGATAGCAGTGGTCCGCGACCTCGAAGAACACCTTGCGATCGACGCCGTCGAGTTCGCCCGTCGACGATGCGTCGATCGCGTCGAAGAGCAGCGGGAAGGCATTGCACAGGCTGAAGCAACGCCGGCAGCCGTGGCAGAGGTCGTAGACGCGCTCGAGCTCGTGCATGAGCGCGGCCTCGTCCAGGAACTGGGATTCACGCCACGCCACCGGGTGGCGCGTCGGTTGCGCGAGGGAGCCTTCTCCCGCCGTGCGTGACGGTGCCGGCGCGGCGGGTTCGCCGGTTCCAGCGTCTTCGATGGTCATGGAGGACTCCGGCGGACGTCGGCGTCGCCCGAGCGGTGAACGAGAAAGGCGGGCACCAGCCCGCCCTTCCCGCGCGACGAAAGTCTCCGCCGCTGCATCGGTTCGCTGGGTCGGCGACCGGTCAGGCGTCAGAGCGCGTCCAGCGCCTTCTGGAAACGGTTGGCGTGCGATCGCTCTGCCTTGGCGAGGGTCTCGAACCAGTCCGCGATCTCGTCGAAGCCCTCGGTGCGGGCCGACTTCGCCATGCCGGGGTACATGTCGGTGTACTCGTGCGTCTCGCCCGCGATCGATGCCTTCAGGTTCGCGGACGTCGGGCCGATCGGCAGGCCGGTGGCGGGATCGCCGACCGCTTCGAGGTACTCGAGGTGGCCGTGGGCGTGGCCCGTCTCACCTTCGGCGGTCGAGCGGAACACGGCGGCGACGTCGTTGTAGCCCTCCACGTCCGCCTTCTGGGCGAAATAGAGGTAACGACGATTGGCCTGCGATTCGCCGGCGAATGCAGCTTTCAGGTTCTCTTCGGTCTTCGTGCCCTTCAGGGACATGGTCGTGCCTCCACTCTGCGGTACATCGTTGCGGGTCGGGTCTGGCGGAACGGCCGACGAACGGCCTCGACAGCTTTTAGACCAAGTCTAATATCGAGTCAATTGGGACTGTCGATGGTGCGCTGCCGATGATGCATGCGAAAAGTCGCACTGATCCCTACTCTTCGAGGCGCCCGCACGGACGTCGTCGCCTGCGCACCGGCGAGCCCGGGCGTGCGTTGACCGTCCCGAACCCCTGTGCAAGGCTTTGCGGCCCTCCGGAGGCCCGTCGTGACTGAGACCCCGCCCACTGCACTCGATTTCGAACGGGCGCTCGCCGAACTCGAGGCGACCGTCGAGCAGCTCGAGCACGGCGAGCTGTCGCTCGAGGATGCGCTCAAGCAATTCGAGCGCGGGGTCGCGCTCGCGCGCGACTGCCAGGCGGCGCTCAAGCAGGCCGAGCAGAAGGTGGAGATCCTGCTGCAGAAGAACGCAACGGCGGTACCGGAGCCGTTCGAGCCCGACGAGGCATGAGCGCCACGATCGCGCCCGAGCCGGTGCACGACTCGCTGACGCCCTCGCTGGACCGCTGGCGCGCGCGTGTCGAGGACGAGCTGGATCGCTGGCTGCCGGTGGCTACGGCCATCCCGCAGCGGCTCCATGCCGCCCAGCGCTACAGCGTCCTCGCGCCGGGCAAGCGCATCCGGCCGGCACTCGTCTACGCGACCGCCGAAACGCTCGGCCTGCCGCTCGAACAGGTCGACGCCGCCGCGTGCGCGGTCGAGCTCATCCACTGCTACTCGCTGGTCCACGACGATCTCCCGGCGATGGACGACGACGACCTGCGCCGGGGCCGCCCGACGTGCCATCGCGCATTCGACGAGGCGACCGCAATCCTCGCCGGCGACTCCCTCCAGGTGCTGGCGTTCCAGTTGCTGGCCGGTCACCCGGGGTTGCCAGCGGACCCGGCAGTGCGAGTGACAGTAATCGAGCTGCTCGCCGTGGCGAGCGGCACCGCCGGGATGGCCGGTGGCCAGGCGCTCGACCTCGGTGCCGAAGGCCGTCGCCTGTCGCTGGCCGACATCGAGCAGCTGCACGCGATGAAAACGGGTGCGCTGATCCGTGCGAGCGTGCTGATGGCGGCACGCTGCAGCCCCGCGCTCGGTGCGGAGGCATTCGATTCGCTCGCGCACTTCGGCGCGGCGGTCGGCCTCGCATTCCAGGTCCAGGACGACATCCTGGACGTCGAAGGCGACGTCGAGGTGATCGGCAAGCCGCCCGGCAGCGACGAGGCGCGCGGGATGCCCACCTACCCGGCCATTGCCGGACTCGCGGCCGCGCACGCGCGAGTGGCGGAGCTGCACGCGGAGGCCACGTGCCGGCTGGCGCGGCATGGCTGGGAACGCAGCCCGCTCGCGGCGCTCTCCCACTGGATGCTGGCGCGCAACCGCTGACCGGCCGGGCGGCGACCCGGGCGGTGTAAGATTCCCGCAATGCCGCATTCCAACCTCTACCCGCTGCTGTCGCGGATCGACTTTCCCGCCGACCTGCGGGCGCTGCCCGCCGCCAAGCTGGGCTCGCTGGCCGACGAACTCCGGGAATTCCTGATCCAGACGGTGAGCCAGATGGGCGGGCATTTCGCCGCCGGCCTCGGCACTGTCGAGCTCACGGTGGCACTGCATTTCGTCTTCGACACGCCGCACGACCGGCTGGTCTGGGACGTCGGCCACCAGGCCTATCCGCACAAGGTCCTGACCGGCCGGCGCGAGCGGCTGCAGACCATCAAGCACAAGGGCGGGCTCGCCCCGTTCCCGAGCCGGTTCGAGAGCGATTTCGACACGTTCGGCGTCGGCCACTCGAGCACCTCCATCAGCGCCGCGATCGGCATGGCGCTCGCCGCGAAGCACAAGGGCGAGAAACGTCGCGTGGTCGCGGTGATCGGCGACGGCGCCATCACCGCGGGGCAGGCCTTCGAGGCGCTCAACCACGGGGGCGCCCTCGATGCGAACGTGCTGGTCGTGCTGAACGACAACGACATGTCGATCTCGGAGAACGTCGGCGCGCTGTCGAACTACTTCGCACGGATCCTCACGGGCAAGACCTACGCGGCGTTGCGCGAGGGCGGCAAGAAGATCCTGCGGCGCATGCCGACGGTGTGGGAGCTCGCCCGTCGGTCCGAGGAGCATTTCAAGGGAATGGTGCTTCCCGGCACGATGTTCGAGGAGATGGGCTTCAACTACTTCGGCCCGATCGACGGCCACGACCTCGATGCACTCGTGAAGACGCTCACCAATCTGCGCGACCTCGAGGGCCCGCAGTTCCTGCACGTGGTCACGCGCAAGGGCAAGGGTTACGCGCCGGCCGAGGCCGACCCGATCAAGTGGCACGGCCCGGGGCCCTTCGACCCGCAGAGCGGCACGATCCACAAGGAAAAGACCACCGGTCCCGTGTATTCGCAGGTCTTCGGCCAGTGGCTCTGCGACGCGGCCGCACTCGACCCGCGCGTCGTCGCGATCACGCCCGCGATGCGCGAGGGGTCCGGGCTCGTCGAATACTCGAAGCGGTTCCCGGACCGCTACTTCGACGTCGCCATCGCGGAGCAGCACGCCGTGACGCTCGCGGCGGGGTTCGCCTGCGAGGGCCTGCGCCCGGTCGTGGCGATTTACTCGACCTTCCTGCAGCGCGCCTACGACCAGCTGATCCACGACGTGGCCCTGCAGGAACTGCCGGTCGTGTTCGCGATCGACCGCGGCGGCCTCGTGGGCGGCGACGGCGCCACGCACCAGGGCGCGTTCGACCTGTCGTTCCTGCGCTGCATCCCCAACATGGTGGTGATGGCGCCGGCGGACGAGAACGAGTGCCGGCAGATGCTGCACACCGCCGTGACGCTCGACGGTCCCTCGGCCGTCCGCTACCCGCGCGGACAGGGGCCGGGCGCAGCGCCGCTGCCGGCGATGACGGCATTGCCGGTCGGCCGCGCCGAAATCCGCCGGGAGGGACGGTCGGGCCTGCTGCTGCTCGCGTTCGGCACGATGGTGCAGCCCTGCGTCGCGCTCGCCGAGCGGCTCGACGCGACCCTCGTCAACATGCGCTTCGTAAAGCCACTCGACGAGGACCTCGTCTGCCGGCTCGCGCGCACGCACCCGTGTGTCGTCACGCTCGAGGAGAACGTGGTGGCGGGTGGTGCCGGCAGCGCCGTCGCGGAATGTCTCGCGGCGCACGGCATCGCGGGAACGCTGGTGCACCACATAGGGATCCCGGACCGCTTCATCGAACACGGGTCGCGCGGGGACTGCCTCGCGATGGCCGGCCTGGACGCCGCCGGGATCGAACGCCAGGTGCTCCGGCACTGGTCGTCGCAGCCGTCGGCCCGTCCGGCCGTCGCCGCCCGGCATTCCTGATCCGAGGACCCCGCGGCGGATCGGCCCCCCGGGCGGCTGCCGTATACTGTGCGCGGCGGTCGGGGGGCCGGGCCGGAAGCCGCGCCCGCCACCCACCGCAACCGTCCGCTTTTCGAGGCCCGATCTCCCCCGCATGAGCCGCAACGCCACGACCCCGCATTTCGGCACTGCCCGCATCACTCCGATCGAGGACGTGCAGGGACGGGCTGACTCGCGCCGCATCCCGATCAACAAGGTGGGCATCAAGGACGTCTACCACCCCGTGCGCGTGCGCGACCGCTCCGGCGGGGACCAGCACACCGTCGCGAACTTCAACATGTACGTCGCGCTGCCACACAACTTCAAGGGCACGCACATGTCGCGGTTCGTCGAAGTGCTGCACCTGCACGAGCGCGAGATCTCGGTCGAGTCCTTCCGCCAGATGCTCGGCGAGATGACCCAGCGCCTCGACGCCACCTCGGGACACATCGAGATGTCGTTTCCCTACTTCGTCATGAAGCAGGCACCGGTCACGAAGGTCGAGAGCGTCGTCAAGTACGACGCGAGCCTGATCGGCGAGATCCACGACGGCGTCGAGCAGATGTGGATCCGCGTCGTCGTCGCGGCGACGAGCCTGTGCCCGTGCTCGAAGAAGATCTCGGACTACGGCGCTCACAACCAGCGCTCGCACATCACGATCACCGCGCGCGTACGTGCGCACTTCTGGATCGAGGAGCTGATCGACATCGCCGAGCAGGAAGCGTCGTGCGAGGTCTTCGGTATCCTCAAGCGCCCCGACGAGAAATACGTGACCGAGCGCGCCTACGACAACCCGAAGTTCGTCGAGGACATGGTGCGCGACGTGGCCGTCCGCCTGAACGCCGAGGAACGGGTACTCGCCTACGTGGTCGAGGCCGAGAACTTCGAGTCGATCCACAACCACAGCGCATACGCGCAGATCGAGCGGGACAGGGAGAGTGAACAATGAGTGGCGATCAGTGAATGGGCGACGTACGCCGCACCACCCTGCACCAGTCGCCATTCACTTCCCTCCTCGCCCGTCGCTCGAGCCCGACGTCGTCCTCCACCGGTTTCGCGTACATCGCGCGGTCGCTCTTCATGGCCACGCCAGGTTGGGAGGCATCCGGCGAGGCGTGAACCGCGCGCCCGGATGCAGCGGGGGCGCTCGGAGTCAGCTCGGGTTCTTCTGGCCGCGCTGCAGGCGACCGATCAGCTCGCGCAGGAAGACCTTGCTGAAGCGGAGCTGGCAGGAAATCGAAGCCTGTTCCAGCAGCGTCGCCGTGACCTTGAGCAGCGTGACGGTTTCCTGGGCCTCAGCCACGGTGTCGCGACGCGAGCCCTCGCCGTAACTGGCCTCGCCGAAGCAGCCGCCGGCCGCCACATTGCCGACGGCATCGCTGCCGCGACTGATCCTCACGGTGCCCGACACCACGATGTAAAACCGGTCGTCGATGTCGCCCGGCCGCAGGATGGCGTCGCCCGGCTGGTACTCGCACCAGATCGCGGCACGCATGACCTCGCGGATCTCCGCATGCGAGAAATCGTGGAAGAAGCGCAACTTGCGCAGCAGCGCGAACCGCTCTTCGTCGTCGAGTTCCGTCTGCGCCGAGCGCAGCTTCTGGTGCACGCGCGTCAGCTCGGCGGCGAACTCGTTGCCGGTTCGGTAACGGTTGTCGGGTTCCTTCTCGAGCGCACGGAACACGAGCCCTTCGAGTTCCTCGGGAATATCCGGGCGCACGCTCTGCAGCGGCTCGGGCGCCTGCTGCACGACCTGACGCAGCAGTTTGCCGAGCGCGCCGGCGCGGAACGGGCGCTGGCCGCACAGCATTTCGTACATGACCGCGCCCAGCGAATAGATGTCGGAACGGGCGTCGAGCTCGAACCCCTGCACCTGCTCCGGCGACATGTACGCCGGGCTGCCCGCCACGCCCTCGAGCCGGGAGACGTCGGAGTCCGCGACGAGCGCGATGCCGAAGTCGACGATGCGCACGTCGCCGTCCTGCGTGAGCAGGATGTTCGACGGCTTGATGTCGCGGTGCACGACACCGCGCGAGTGCGCGTAGTGCAGCGCCTTCGCGCACTTGTACATGATGGACACGACCTGGTCGATCGGCAGCAGGCTTCCGCTGCGGCAGTACGCAACCAGCGTCCGCGCGCCATGGATGTGCTCCGTGACGACGTAGCGGCGCCCGTCCTCCTCGCCCGCGTCGTAGATCGGCACGATGTTCGGGTGCTGCAGCTTGCCCACCATCTTCGCCTCGCCCATGAACATGCGGCGGGCGTTGCGGCCTTCGGCGTCGTCGCTGCTGGTCGCGTGGTAGAGCTTGATCGCGACGTCCCGGCCGTAGAACGGGTCGTGCGAGAGATACACGGTGCCCGTGCTGCCACGGCCCACTTCGTGCACGACGTAGTACTTGCCGATGCGTTCCGGTGCGAGCAGCGGCGGCTCGAACGCGATGACCTGCGTCTGCACCGTCGCGGGTTCTGCTTCTTTGCGCGCTTGACTCACGTGTAGTGCCGTACCAGGAGCAGGACCGCCGCAGCCATCAGTGCAGCCATGATGTCGTCGAGCATAATGCCCGCTCCGCCCTTCATTCCGTGATCGACCTCGCGGATCGGCCAGGGCTTCCATACGTCGAACAGCCGGAACAGCCCGAATGCGAGCGCAGCGCCCCACGCCGTCGCAGGCGCGGCCAGCATGACCAGCATCATCCCGGCCACTTCGTCCCACACGATCGCAGGATGATCGTGCACTCCCAGCCGGCGGGCGCTCGCGCCGCAGATCCAGATGCCGACGACGTTTGCGAGCAGCGTCGCAACGGCGGCCACGTGCCAGCCGAGCGGCGCCACCAGCAGCGCCAGTGCAAGGCCCACGAGCGATCCAAACGTACCCGGCGCCACGGGCGCAAGTCCCGAGCCGAACCCGAGTGCAAGAAGGTGCACCGGGTCGCGCAATGCGCTCGCGGGAATGGGGGGACGCGCGCGTTCGCGATCGGGCTCAGGGGGCAAAGTGGTCATAACCCGCAGCGGAGACTGGCTGCGCAACCCCGTCACGCGTGCAGTGCACACCCCCGCCCGCCGTCACCTCGCCGATGCGGTACACGCGGCACCCGCCCTCCGACGCAAGGCGCGCGGACTCCCCTGCGAGCGCGGGCGGCAAGGTGAACAGCAGCTCGTAGTCGTCGCCGCCGCTCAGGACGAACCTCTCGCACTGCACGCGGCCATGGCGCTCCGCGAGCGCTGCGTCGACGGGGAGGTGCTCGAGTTCGACCCGCGCGCCCACGCCGCTCGAGCGCACGAGCTTCGCGAGGTCGGCGAGCAGGCCGTCGGAAACGTCCATCGCCGCGGTGGCGTGACCACGCAATGCGCGTCCGAGCGCGACACGCGGCTCGGCGCGCAGGAATCGGCGCACTCGCCGGTCAGCCGAGTCGAATCGATCGGCGCCGTCGCGCAGCAGCGCGAGCCCGGCGGCCGCCAGCCCCGGCGATCCCGAGATGTACAGCCCGTCGCCCGGGCGCGCACCGTCGCGGCGCAACGCCCGCGCCGGCGGCACGGTGCCGAGTGCAGTCACGGTAATCACGCGGGGCCCGGCGACGGTGTCGCCCCCGACCAGGGCGACATCGTGTGCGTCCGCGAGTGCGTGGAAGCCGCGCGCAAATCCGTCGAGCCAGTCGGGGTCGGCGTCCGGCATCGACAACGACAGCAGCGCCCAGGCAGGGTCGGCACCCATCGCCGCGAGGTCGCTCAGGTTCACGGCGAGCGCCTGATGCCCGACCGCGTCGGCCGGTGTTCCGGCCAGGAAGTGGCGGCCCTCGACCAGCGTGTCGGCGGCGGCGACGAGCAGCCGATCGGGGGGGACCCGCAGCAGTGCCGCGTCATCGCCCACGCCCAGTGCGACATCCCCGCGCCGCGTCGCGCGAGAGAAGTACTTCGCGATGATGTCGAATTCACCGAGTGGCACGTGGATTCCCGCGCCCGTGCCGGCCGTCACTTGCCGGGGGCGCGGCGCGCGGTTGCCTGTTCGTCCGCCCGCAGCTGCCGCGCCGCGCGGTCGAGCACCGCATTGATGAATTTGTGCCCCTCGGTCGCGCCGAACTTCTTCGCGAGCTCCACGCCTTCGTTGAGCACGACCCGGAACGGGACCTCCGGGTGCGCACGCAGTTCCTCGAGGCCGATCAGCAGCACCGCGTGCTCGACCGGGTCGAGTTGCGAAACCGGACGGTCGATCCACGCGCCAAGCATCGCATCGAGTTCGGGGGCTCCATCGATCACGCCCTGCAGCAGCACCTGGAAGTAGCCCGGGTCGACTTCCGGGTAGCCCTCGTCGGACGTGAACTGGTTGCGCAGTTCGGCGAAGCTGTAGCCCGTCATCTGCCACTGGTAGAGCGCCTGCAGGGCCAGCCGGCGCGACAGGCTGCGAGCGCGCCCGGAACGCTCGCCACGGGGACTGGCCACGTCAGGTCGCCAGGCGGCGCAGCAGGTTGGCCATCTCGAGCGCCACCAGCGCCGCGTCCGCACCCTTGTTGCCCGCCTTGGTGCCTGCGCGCTCGACCGCCTGCTCGATCGTATCGGTCGTGAGCACGCCGAAGGCGATCGGCACACCCGTATCGTCGGCGGCGCGGGCGAGGCCGGCAGCACACTGGCCGGCGACATAGTCGAAGTGCGGCGTCGCACCGCGGATCACGCAGCCGAGCGCCACGATGGCGTCGCAGCGCTTCGCGAGGGCAAAACGTCGTGCGACGAACGGCAGGTCGAACGCGCCAGGGACGCGGACGATCTCGATCTGCTTCTCGCTGGCGCCGTGGCGGACGAGCGCGTCGACGGCGCCCCGCACGAGCTGGTCGACGATCGCGTCGTTGAAGCGCGCGGCGACGATCGCGATGCGCAGGTCCCGGGCAATCAGGTCGCCCTGCAGGATGCGGATGTTTTCCATGGTGGCTCGCTGCTCCGTGTCTCAGTCCACGTACTCGGCCACTTCGAGGCCGAAGGCCGACAGGCCGTGCATCTGTTTCGGCGCGCTCAGCACGCGCATGCTGCGCACGCCGAGGTCACGCAGGATCTGCGCGCCGATGCCGTAGGTGCGCAGCACCTGGGCACCGCGCGCGGAGTTCGGCGGATGCGCGACACGCTCGGGCGAACGGACGGCCTCGGCGATCTCGAGCGGGCTCTCGTCCGGCCGCAGCAGCACGATCACGCCGGCGCCTTCGCGGGCCACGCGCTGCATCGCGTTGCGCAGGGACCAGCTGTGGCCGTCCTCGAGCACGCCGATCACGTCGCGCATGGTCTCCTCGAGGTGCACGCGCACGAGCGCCGTTCCGTCCGCATCGGGCCGTCCGCGCACGAGCGCGAGGTGCACCGTGCCGTTGACGTGGTCCTCGTAGCAGTAGACGCGGAACGGGCCGAATTCGGTCGCGATGTCGCGCTCGGCGATGCGCTCGACCGACCGCTCGTTCTCGAGCCGGTAGCGGATCAGGTCGGCGATCGTGCCGATCCTGAGGCCGTGCTCGGCGGCGAATTTCTCGAGGTCGGGCCGGCGCGCCATCGTGCCGTCGTCGTTCAGGACCTCGACGATGACCGCGGCCGGCTCGAGTCCCGCGAGTCGCGCGAGGTCGCACCCGGCCTCGGTGTGGCCGGCGCGTGTGAGCACGCCGCCCGGCTGCGCCATCAGCGGGAAGATGTGTCCCGGCTGGCGCAGGTCCTCCGCGCACGCCCGCGCCGCGACGGCCGTGCGGATCGTGTGCGCGCGATCGTAGGCGGAGATGCCGGTGGTGACGCCTTCGGCGGCCTCGATCGACAGCGTGAAGTTGGTGCGCTGGTCCAGGTCGGTGTCGCTCACCATGAGCGGCAGCCGCAATTGCTTGCAGCGGTCGCGCGTCAATGTGAGGCAGATCAGGCCGCGCCCGTACCGCGCCATGAAGTTCACGTCCTCCGGGCGCACGTGCGCGGCGGCCATCACGAGGTCGCCCTCGTTCTCGCGCTCCTCGTCGTCCATGATCACGACCATGCGGCCACGGCGCAGGTCGTCGAGAATCTCGTCGATCGTGTTTAGAGAACTCATGAACTCAAGCACTTAATCTATTGATATTACTATAATAATATAAGACAGCAACGGTGCTCGAGCCGCGCTTCGGCGGGCACAGTTTAGCAGGCTGGCGACGGGGCGGTCAGCGCGGCGCGGCTGGTTCGAGCAGCCGCTCGAGGTACCTGGCGATGATGTCGACCTCGAGGTTGACGCGATCTCCAGGCTGCAGCGCGCCGAGGGTGGTCACTGCGAGCGTGTGCGGAATCAGGTTCACGTCGAACTGCGACCCCTCCGCGCCGTTGACCGTGAGGCTGACCCCGTCGATGCAGATCGAGCCCTTGCGGGCCACGTAGCGCGCGAGCGGGAGCGGTATCGCAAACGCCATGCGGATCGAACGCGCGTCGTCGTGCCGGGTCACCAACCGACCCACGCCGTCGACGTGACCCGACACGTAGTGACCGCCGAGGGGCTGGCCCGCGACGAGCGCCTTCTCGAGGTTCACGCGCGTGCCCGCACGCCACCGGCCGAGCGTCGTGAGCGAGAGCGTCTCGCGCGAGACGTCAGCCGCAAACCCGTGCGAGTCGAGCCGCGTCGCCGTCAGGCAGACGCCATTCACGGCGATGCTGCCGCCCTGCTCCACTTCCGCGAGCGCCACCTCGCCCGAGTCGAAGCAGAACGAGGTGTCGCCGTCGCGCGGCTCGGCGCTGCGCACGGTGCCGACTCCCTGCACGATTCCCGTGAACATCAGCGTCGGGCCTCCCGCGGTCGCAGGCTGACGCGCAGGTCGGGGCCCACGCGCCGGACGTCGTGAAACTCGAAGCGCCGAGCCTGCTGGAGCGACGCGAGCGCCTGCGGCAGCACGAGCAGCGGCCGCGCGGTCTCACCGAGCACGGCGGGCGCGAAGTAGAGGACCAACTCATCCGCGAGGCCCGCCGAGACGAAGCTGCCGGCAAGATGGGGGCCCGCTTCGACCAGCACCTCGTTGCATTCGCGCACCGTGAGCCGGGACAGCATTGCCGTCGGATCCAGTCGGCGCCCATCCCCCGGCTCGAGCGTTTCGATCTCGAGCGCATCGCGCGCCGTCACGCCAGACTCCGCCAGCTCGGCGGCACCGCGAGCCGTCGTGAGCAGGATCGTCGCGCGACCGTCGGTGACGATTCGGGCGCGAGCGGGCGTCCGGCCGGTGGGATCGGCGACCACTCGCAGCACTGCACGCCCATGCAGGTCGAGTTCCGGATCGCGTACCGTGAGCAAGGGGTCGTCCGCGAGCACCGTCCCCGCGCCGGTCAGGATCGCGGCTGCGCGGGCGCGAAGGCGCTGTACGTCGAGCCGTGCCTCGGGTGACGTGATCCACTGGCTCGTGCCGTCGGCGAGCGCGGTGCGACCGTCGATGCTGGCCCCGAGCTTGACGGTCACCCAGGGCCGGCCGCGGGCCATGCGCGAGACGAAACCGCGGTTGAGTTCGGCGGATTCACGCTCCAGCAACCCGACTTCGACCGCGACGCCCGCCTCGCGCAAGCGCGCGAGTCCCGCGCCGGCGACACGCGGATTGGGGTCCTGCATCGCAACGAAGACCCGTCGCACTCCGGCGGCGATCAACGACTCTGCACAGGGCGGCGTGCGCCCCTGGTGCGAGCAGGGCTCGAGCGTCACGTAGGCGGTAGCGCCGCGGGCACGATCTCCGGCCGCTCGCAGCGCCAGGACCTCCGCGTGGGCCTCGCCAGTACGCCGGTGCCAGCCTTCACCGGCCATCGACCCGGACGCGTCGAGCAGGACGCACCCGACGCTCGGATTGGGAGGCGTGGAGTACAATCCGCGCGCGGCGAGTTCGAGTGCGCGGGTCATGTGCACGACATCGGTCGCGTTGCCCGCCGTCGCCATGCGCATCACTCGTCGCTGCCCGACCAGAGCGCGAGCTGGTGGTCCTCGGCGGAGCGCGGCCGGCGATTCCTCAGCTTCTCGATTTCCTCGCGAAACGCCTCGACGTCCTGGAAGCTGCGATACACCGATGCGAAGCGCACGTACGCGACCTCGTCGAGCTGGTGCAGTTCGTCCATGACCAGCTCGCCCACCAGCCGCGCCGGCACTTCGCGTTCGCCGAGCGTGCGCAACTTGTGGCAGACGTGATTGACCGCTGCATCGACGGCTTCGCTCGAGACCGGGCGCTTCTCGAGCGCCTTCATCATTCCCGATCGCAGCTTGGACTCGTCGAACGGCTCGCGTGACGCGTCGCTCTTCACGACGCGCGGCATCACGAGCTCGGCGGATTCGAACGTCGTGAAGCGCTCGCCGCAGCGCAGGCACTCGCGGCGCCGCCGGACCTGCTGGCCCTCGGCCGACAGCCGCGAGTCGATGACCTTGGTCTCCTCGAATGCGCAGAAGGGACAGTGCACCGGGTTTCGGCCGGTTCAGCCGCCGTACACGGGGAACCGCCCGCAGATCTCGCGCACCGCCTGCCGGGCGCGGTCGATCACCGCATCGTCGGCCGGGGCATCGAGCACGTCCGCGATCCAGTTTGCGAGCCGTATCACCTCGCCTTCCCCGAAGCCGCGCGTGGTGACCGCCGGCGTGCCGATGCGGATCCCGCTCGTGACGAAGGGCGGCCGCGGATCGTTGGGCACGGCGTTCTTGTTGACGGTGATGTGCGCGCGACCGAGGGCCGCATCGGCCTCCTTGCCCGAGACGTCGCGCCCGATCAGGTCGAGCAGGAAAAGGTGATTGTCGGTGCCGCCCGAGACGATCCGGTGGCCGCGACCCTGCAGCGCGGCGCACATCGCGCGCGCGTTCGCGACGACCTGCTGCTGGTAGCCCGCGAATTCCGGCTGCAGCGCCTCGAGGAACGCGACGGCCTTGGCGGCGATCACGTGCATGAGCGGGCCGCCCTGCGTGCCCGGGAAGATCAGCGAATTGAGCTTCTTCGTGATCTCCTCATTGGCACGCGCGAGAATCAGCCCGCCGCGCGGTCCACGCAGCGTCTTGTGCGTCGTCGACGTCACGACGTCCGCATGCGGGACGGGGTTCGGATAAACGCCGGCCGCAACGAGCCCCGCGACGTGCGCCATGTCCACGAGGAAGTACGCACCCACCGCATCGGCGATCCGGCGGAAGCGCGCGAAGTCGATCACGCGCGAGTAGGCCGAGAACCCCGCGATCACCAGCTTCGGCTTGTGCTCGTGCGCGAGGCGCTCGACCTGTGCGTAGTCGATCTCGCCCGTCCCCGGGTCGAGGCCGTACTGCACCGCATTGAAGATCCTGCCGGAGAAGTTGACCCTGGCGCCGTGCGTCAGGTGCCCGCCATGGTCGAGGCTCATGCCGAGCAGCGTGTCGCCCGGCTTGATCAGTGCCAGATACGCCGCGGCGTTGGCCTGCGAGCCCGAATGCGCCTGCACGTTGGCGAAGTCGGCGCCGAAGAGCTGCTTCGCGCGATCGATCGCGAGCTGCTCGGCAACGTCGACGTACTCGCAGCCGCCGTAATAGCGCTTGCCCGGATAACCTTCCGCGTACTTGTTCGTGAGCACCGACCCCTGCGCCTCGAGCACGCGCGGGCTCGCGTAGTTCTCGGACGCGATCAGTTCGATGTGGTCTTCCTGGCGGACGCGTTCGCGCGCGAGCGCGCTTGCGAGCTCCGGATCGAACCCGGCGATCGTCATGCTGGCGGGAAACATGGACTCTCCACGGTCGGGAAGCGGCCATTGTAGCCGATGCGGCGCTTTCACCCCGCGGCGACCAGGGCCTCCACGACCCGCGTCCACGCCCGCGCGACGTTGCTGCGGTTGTACCCGCCGCCGCCCATCGCGAGTACGCGACCGTGCCCGAGCTCGTCGGCGATGCGGCACACCGCCGCTGCCGCCTGGGCGTGCGCTTCCTCGCTGAAGGCCAGGTGCGTGAGCGGGTCGCCTTCGAGGCTGTCCGCGCCACACTGCAGCAGGATGAAGTCCGGCCGGGTCGCGCGCAGGTATGCCTCGATGCGCTCCCAGGCCGGACGGAAATGCTCGTCGGTCGCGCCCGGAGGCATCGGCAGGTTGAGCTTGGTGCCGAGCGCGGGACCGATGCCGGTTTCAGCCGCGGCGCCGGTGCCGGGATAGAGGTACCGGCCGTCCTCGTGGATGTCGGCGAACAGCGCGTCCGGATCCGATTCGAACGCATAGAACACGCCGTCGCCGTGATGCGCGTCGATGTCGACGTAGGCGATCCGGCGCAGCCCGTGGCGACGGCGCAGCAGCTCGATCGCCACGCCACAGTCGTTGAACACGCAGAACCCGGCGGCGTGTGACCGCGAGGCGTGATGCAACCCGGCGATCGGGATGAACGCGCGGCGCGCCGCGCCTGCCAGGATCTCCTCGATGGCGCGCAGCGCGCCGCCGACGACGAGGCAGGACGCCTCGAAGATGCCCTTGCGGGCCGGCGTGTCGCCCACGTCGAGGTAACCGCGGCCCTCGATGGATTTCCGCACGACCAGGTCGACGTACTCGCGGCGGTGGAAGGTCTCCAGTTCGTCGCGCGCGGCGACGCGCGGGGCGACGATGCGCAGCTCCCGATAGGCCGCACTGCGCCGCAGCTCGCGCAGGAAAGCTTCCTGGCGGTCCGGTCCGAAGGGGTGCCCGTCGCCGAAACCGTAGCGGCCGACCGCGTCGCTCGTGACCAGGAGCACCGGCGGCGTCGATGGGGGCGTGGCACGGCTGCCGGTCTGCTGCGAGGTCACGTCGGGCCCCTGTGCGCTCCGGGCAACTGGCCGGG
>CAVQQX010000146.1:0-6148 GCA_963714645.1 uncultured Gammaproteobacteria bacterium | reverse complement strand
GTTCATCGGCCCGCCCGGCAGCGGCAAGAGCATGCTGGCGCAGCGTTTGCCGGGCCTGCTGCCCCCGCTCGACGAGCACGAGGCGATCGAGACCGCGTCGATCCAGTCGCTCTCGTTGCAGGGCCTGAGGCTCGATCGCTGGCGGCAGAGGCCCTTCCGTGCGCCGCACCACACGGCCTCGGCGGTGGCGCTCGTGGGTGGCGGCGGCCGACCGCGGCCGGGTGAGATCTCGCTCGCCCATCACGGTGTCCTGTTCCTCGACGAGCTGCCGGAATTCGACCGCGGTGTGCTCGAGGTGTTGCGCGAGCCGCTCGAGAGCGGCCACATCGTCCTGTCGCGCGCCGCGCGACAGGCGGAATTCCCGGCACGTTTCCAGCTGGTGGCCGCCATGAACCCGTGCCCTTGCGGACACCACGGCGACCCGCTCGGGCGCTGCCGTTGTCCGCCGGAGCGCATTGCGGCATACCGGGCGCGCGTGTCGGGTCCGCTGCTCGACCGCATCGACCTCCATGTCGAGGTCGGGCGGGTACCGCACGGCGAACTCACCGGAGCGGTGCGTCCCGAGGACACCGCCACCGTGGCGGCGCGCGTGGCCTCGGCACGCGCTCGGCAGCACGCTCGCGCGGGCCGGATCAACGCGCGGCTCGACGCCGAGGATCTCGGACGTGCATTGGACGTAGAGCCGGCGGCGAGCGACCTGCTGGGGCGCGCGATGCGCCAGCTCGAACTGTCGGCGCGCGGCTATCATCGTGTGCTGCGCGTGGCACGCACGATCGCCGACCTGGCGCAATGCACTCGCGTGCAGGCGGAGCATGTCGCCGAGGCGATCGCGCTGCGCCAGCTCGATCGGCGTGCGATCGCGCAGGACACCGCGGCGGCGTCGATATCCGGCTGATACCGTCAATTATCCTGTGCGCGCTTCGAGCGGGTCGCGAGCAGGATGCCACCGAAGCCTGCGCCGGTCGGCGGCTCCCGGAGGAGACAGCGCGCGTCGCCCGCCGCCTGCAAGGATGCGGGACGCCGTACCGGCGCCAGGCCGTTCTGCGCTGAGCCTGCCTTCGGAATCTTGTCGGCATTCCTTACAAGTCCGCGGCTGCGATGCGGTCACAACTGTGACGCCCGTCACACCCCAGGGGTCCCTCCTGCCGGCGACCCTTGCGTCTTCCGCCCGGTCCGGTCGTAAGGGGCGAGGTCGCACGTCACGGACGCCGGGTTTCTGCCGCAGGTGCACCCCGCGTGACGGGGGCCTTTCCAGTCATGCTGACCGTACCTTATGTTCAAGATGTAACTTTATGAATTTAAAGAAGCTACGCACATGGCACATCACTTGCATTAGTTCACCCAGCCACACATTCTCCGCCGCAGGGTTGCCAATGACCTCATCCAACAAACTCGGCTTGTTCCTCGCCACCGTCGGCCTCACGCTGGTGATGGGCTCCGCGCAGGCAGTGCCGATCAGCAGCGGCGGGTCCCCGTCCGCCTCCGGTTCCGCGTCAGGCGCCGCTCCGCACGCGCAGACGATGGCCAGGAAGCAGCTGAAGCAACTGCGGAAACTGCAGAAGAAGTGCGCCAGGCTCGCCGCAGGCAAGGTCAAGAAGGCAAGCAAGCGGGCGCGCCTGGAGTCGCTGTGCGCGACGCTCAACGTCTCGTCGAGCGGCGGCGGCGGTTCCGGTCCGAGCACCGACCAGTCCAGTCAAGGCAACGGCGGCGGTTCCTCGAATGCCGGCGGCAACGGCGGTGGCTCCTCGAATGCCGGCGGCAACGGCGGTGGCTCGTCGAGCACGCTCCCGCCGTACGTGCCGGGCACGCAGGACGATCCGGTCGAGGACCTGCCGACAGCCCCGAACGAGAAGTCCGGCCACGCCGTGCCGGAGCCGGCGACGCTCGCCCTGTTCGGGCTGGGCCTGGCCGGCCTCGGTTGGACGCAGCGTCGTCGCAAGACCGGCTGACCCGCCGCTCAGCACGACTAAGAGAGCCCCGGGCTTCGCGTGCGGGGTCTTTTTGGCCCGGCAATGCCCCTGTCGTCGCCGGACCGGCCGGGCTTCAGGGCAGCGGCACTTCCTCGCGCGGCGTGACGGCCGTCGCGGTGATCTCGGCCTCCTGCAGCCGCGACTCGATATCCTGCAGTGCCTCGACCGTCGCGATCGGGCCGATACGCACGCGGTACCAGGTCTCGTCGTCGACCGACGCCCGCTGGATCTTCGCGTCGACGCCGGCCACCGCGAGGCGCGCCACCATCTTCTCTGCCTCGGTCGACTGCTTGAAGGAGCCGGCCTGCAGGACCGCGCCGCCGGTCGGCAGCGGCGTGCGCGCGGCCGCGGCTGCGTGCGGCTTCGTGGATTTCGATACTTCGACTTCCTGGCGCGGCAGCACGTCGTAGAAGTCGAGCTCGGGCGTGTCGGAACTCGCGTCGGACGGAGCTGCGATCGCGTCGTCAGGCGCGACCGCGGAGGCGGGGGCCGCTGCCGTGGCGGGCGCGGGTTCCGGGCCCGGCGCGGGCTGGTTGCGGTAGTGCAGGTGCACCGCGAGCGCGACCAGCAGGCCGAGCGCGAGCCCGACACCCAGCCCCATCCAGCCGCTGAAGCCCTGGCCCACGGGCACGTGCGCATGCCGGCGAACGCCCTTGAAGTCGCGACTCAGCATGCGGCCGCCGCCGGAGTTCGACATCACATCGCCTCCGGCGCCGAGACGCCCAGCAGGCCGAGCCCGTTGCAGGTGACCTGGCGCACGCCGCGCACCAGCACGATCCGCGCGTCGCGCAGCGCGTCGTCCGCGACGAGGAACGGGTGCGCGTTGTAGTACGCGTGGAAGGCCGTCGCGAGGTCGCGCAGGTAGTTCGCGAGCAGGTGGGGCGCGCGCTGCAACGCCGCGGCCTCGATCACCTCGGGGTAGCGGGTCAGCGCGGCGATCACGGCCTGCTCGTGCGGTTCCACGAGCAACGCCAGGCTCGCGCGGCCACGTGCCTCGTCCTGCGCGTAGCCCTTCTCGCGCATCTGCCGCAGCACGCTGCACACGCGCGCGTGCGCGTACTGGATGTAATAGACGGGATTCTCGTTCGAGCGCGACGTCGCGAGCTGCATGTCGAAGTCGAGATGCTGGTCGTTGCTGCGCATCACGTAGAAAAACCGCGCCGCGTCGTTGCCCACCTCGTGCCGCAGTTCGCGCAGCGTGATGAACTCGCCGGAGCGCGTCGACATCTGCACCTTCTCGCCGCCGCGGTACAGCGTCACGAACTGCATCAGCCGTACGTCGAGGCACTCCCCGCGCTGGCCCAGCGCCTGCAGGCCGGCGCGCACGCGCGCAATATAGCCGTGGTGGTCGGAACCGAGCACGTCGATGAGCTGCACGAACCCGCGCTCGCACTTGTTGAGGTGATAGGCGATGTCGGCAGCGAAGTAGGTCTTGATGCCGTTCTCGCGCACCACCACACGGTCCTTCTCGTCGCCGAATTCGGTGGCGCGGAACCATTCCGCACCGTCCTTGCGGTAGACGACGCCATTGCGGCGCAGCAACTCGAGTGCGTGGTCGATCGCACCGCCCTCGCCGAGACTGCGCTCGCTGAACCACGTGTCGTAGCGCACCCCGAATTCCTCGAGGTCCTCGCGGATGTCGTCCAGGATGTCGGTGAGTGCGAGGTCGAATGCCTGGCGGAAGCCATGGGGGCCCAGCAGCTCGCGTGCTCGGGCGACCACCGCGTCGATGTACGCATCCTTGTCGCCGACGGGGGCATCCGCGGGCAGGTCGCCAAAGACCGCCACCGCCGGTCGCACCAGCGAGCGGCCGGCACGCTCGACGAGCTTGTCGGCAATGGGCCGCAGGTAGTCGCCCCGATAGCCGTTGCTCGGGAATGGGAACTGCTCGCCGAAACTCTCCAGATACCGCAACCAGACGCACGCGGCCAGGATCTCCATCTGCCGCCCGGCGTCGTTGATGTAGTACTCGCGGTGCACCGCATACCCGGCGGCGTCGAGCAGGTTCGCCAGCGACGCCCCGAACGCCGCGAGCCGGCCGTGTCCCACGTGCAGCGGACCCGTCGGGTTCGCGGAGACGAACTCGACCATGACGCGCTCGTTCGCCCCGAGCGAGGAACGGCCGTACGCCCGGCCGGCATCGAGGATCCGGCCGAGTTCGGCCTGGCCCGCGACCGGCGCCAGATGGAAATTGATGAAGCCGGGACCGGCGATCTCGGTGCGCTCGAGGTGTTCGCTCGCCGGGATCCGCTCCACGATCGCCTGCGCGAGTTCGCGCGGTTTGCGGCCGACCGACTTGGCGAGCTGCAGCGCCAGGGTCGAGGCGAAGTCGCCGTGGCTCGGATCGCGCGTGCGTTCGACCGTCACGACCGTCGCACCGGGAGCCGGCCGCAGCTCGTCCGGCAGGGCGCCCAGAGCGTCCCGCAGGAGCTTTTCGATCAGGTATTTCAAGGCTTTGCCGTCTGGAAGGCGGGGCAGGCCGAGGAGTCTAGGGAATTCGCAGGGCCGATGCGAGGTCAAAGTGTGAAGCGCGCACGCCGGCGTTTTCGCCGCTGGGCTACGCTTGCTGCAGCTACAGCCGCGACCCGGCCGGAGGACACACATGACCCAGATCCGCTTGGGCTACGCGACGTGGCTGATCCTGCTCTCGATCGCGTTCGGTCTCGCCGGCTGCAGCGGCAGCGATGGCGGCGACGGCGAGAGGACCGGCACCCTCAAGGTGGGCATCACCGACGCGCCGGTCGACATGGCCGACAAGGTGGTGGTCGTGTTCACGGGCGTCGAGCTCAAGCCGGCGAACGGCCCCGCCTTCTCGATCGATTTCGCGGCGCCCAAGTCGATCGACCTGCTCGCGTTGCAGGGCGGCCAGCGTGCCGACCTGGTGGACGGGACCGAGGTGCCGGCCGGCGAATACGCCTGGATGCGGCTCAAGGTCGACGCCGCGCCCAACGTCGTCGATTCGTATCTCGAGCTCGGTGGGGGCCAGTGCGAGCTGCGCGTGCCGAGCGGCGACGAGACGGGGCTCAAGATGATCCGCTCATTCACGGTCGGCGTCGGCACGACGACGGACCTCACGATCGATTTCGACCTGCGCAAGTCGGTCGTGCAGCCCCCCGGCCAGCAGTCCGATGCCGCAACCTGCGACGGGCAGGCGTACCTGCTGAAGCCGGTGCTGCGGCTGATCGACCGGCTCGAGGTCGGCACGATCACCGGCACGGTGGATCTGCTGCCGACGGAGTGCACGAGCGGCACGCCGCCGTATCCGGGCAACGTGTACCTGTTTGGCCCGTACACCGATACGGCACCGGTCATCGACGACTATGACGGCGACGCGGCCGACGGCGACGACGCACTCGCGTCGGCGCGCGTGGACGCGAACGATTTCACGTACACGATCGGTTTCGTGCCGGCCGGGAAGAGATACTGACGGAGGCGCCGCCGTTCGCTCTCACAGAAAACCTCGGAAGGGGCCTTATCTTTCGACCAGGTGGTGCTTCCTTTTGCTGGTGTGGCACGATCACGCCAAGATAGCGTCGCGAGACCTCACTTCCACCGAATCGAAGCACAGCACCAACGCTTCCTGGGAGTGCCGAGCGTAGAAATCTTTCTGATTCTCTGCTTCTGGCGCTGATGGGTCATACCAACTGCTGCTGATCAACTCCTGCAGATCTTTGTCGATTCCCCAGCCTTGTTCCTGCCGAAAGCTCGATGCTGTGCGCCGTACCGTTGGTGCCGCTGCCGGCGATCACCGGCATCCGGCCGGCCAGCCGGGCCCTGGCGCGACGCACGAGTTGCTCGAGCTCCGCGCGCACCAGCGTCGGCGACTCGCCGGTCGTGCCGCCGACGACGACTCCGTCGGTGCCCTCCCGCACGTGGAAGTCGAGCAAGGCGTCCCAGGCGTCGATATCGATCGCGCCGTCGTCCTTCATGGGCGTGACGAAGAGCGCCGGGATGCTGCCCTCGAACATTCTGTTCCCTCGACTGTAGCCCGCGATGCTACTCACGCATCGCCTTGCGGTGCAAGAAATGCGCGTGTACGGCAAGGCCGCGCCCCGCTACACTTCCCGGCCATAGCCCCCATGAAGCAACTCATCGCGATTTCCGCCATTGGTAATGACCGCACCGGCCTGGTCTACGACCTGACTCGTGTGGTGGTCGACTGCGGCGGCAACATCCTC
>CAVQQX010000145.1:0-3062 GCA_963714645.1 uncultured Gammaproteobacteria bacterium | reverse complement strand
GCGACGCCCGCGGGAGCAGCCGTGGCGAGCGCCAGCAGCAGGCACCACGCCGCGATCCGAACTTGCCCGCGACGGAGCGATACGTGCAGCATGCAATGGCCTCGGGGAGGTGCGCGTGACGGACGACGATCGAACGGATTCTACGGGCGCCGGCGCGGCCGGCGCATTGTTCGTCGTCGCAACGCCGATCGGCAACCTGCAGGACCTGAGCCCGCGCGCGGCGGCCTGCCTGCGCGATGCGGACCTCCTGCTCGCCGAAGACACGCGGCATACGCGCCAGCTGTTGTCGGCCTGCGGGATCGCGCGCCGCGGTCCGGTCGAGTCCCTGCACGAACACAATGAACGCGAACGCGTGCCCGCGCTGATCGAGCGCCTGCAGCGCGGCCAGCGCATTGCGCTGGTGTCCGACGCCGGCACGCCGCTCGTGAGCGATCCCGGCGCTCGACTCGTGGCCGCCGCCGCCGGTGCCGGCGTCGCGGTCGTCGCACTTCCGGGTCCCTGCGCCGCCATCGCCGCGTTGTCGATCGCGGGCCTGCCGACGGACCGGTTCGCCTTCGAAGGGTTCCTGCCCGCCCGCGCCGCGGCCCGTCGCGAGACGCTCGCGGCCTTGTCCGGCGAAGAGCGCACGCTCGTGTTCCTCGAGGCGCCGCACAGGCTCGACGCGACACTCGGGGAGCTCGCCGCGAAGTTCGGCGCGACCCGGGCCGCCGCCGTATGCCGCGAACTCACCAAGCGCTTCGAGACCGTCTACCGCGGCACGCTCGCAGAGTTGTCCGCGCGCTGCCTGCAGGACGCCGACATGAGCCGCGGTGAAATCGTGCTGGTGGTCGCCGGGGCGCCGCGTATCGACGAGGCGACCGCGGCCGGGCGCGAGCGCGAGACGACGCGCGTGCTGCACGCGCTGCTCGCGGAGTTGCCGGTGTCGCAGGCTGCACGCATCGCCGCCGCGCTCACGGGCGAGCGCAGGAACGACCTCTACGAGCGTGCACTTTTGCTGGCTGCAGCCTCGGCGCAGCCGTCCGGCGAGTGAGCGGGGGCCGCGCGCGATATACTGCGCGCGGGAGTCGGCCAGGCAATCGCTGCGTCTCGCGACGCGGAGGAAAGTCCGGGCTCCACAGGGCAAGGTGCCAGGTAATTCCTGGGGGGCGCGAGCCCACGGACAGTGCAACAGAGAGCAGACCGCCCAAGCGCCGCAGCGATGCGGTGACGGCAAGGGTGAAAGGGTGCGGTAAGAGCGCACCGCGCCGGTGGCAACATTCGGCGGCACGGCAAACCCCACCTGGAGCAAGACCAAATAGGGAAGCGCGCGAGCTTTCGGGCTCGTTCCTGCGGCCCGCAGGGGCTTCCGGGTAGGTCGCTCGAGGCGCACGGCGACGTGCGTCCCAGAAGGATGATTGTCCACGACAGAACCCGGCTTATCGGCCGACTCCCACCTCTTTTGGCCGGTTGACCGCCCACCGGCGGGCTTGCGACCCACTTCCACCCACCGCCCGCCAGGTCGCGGCAGCTCCCCAGTCACGGCCCGAACTGTGACGCATCCCACAAATTCTCGTTTTGGGCGCGGCCCGCCCGCGACGGCGCGTTTGCGCGGACCTGCGGAGAGCTCACTGTGACCGCCCGATTTCCCACGCGCGGCCGTAGCTGACTGTTGGTCAAGGATTATTCGCTAAGTCGATGATTGTGTTGAGAAAGCAACAGCAGGGTGGTCAGTGCCAGGAAGGACTCCGGCTAAGTCACTGAGACCATTACGAAAATCTTGCAGGCAAACGTTGACGCTCCGAGCGGCACGACCCTATAGTGGCGCCGGTGGGAAAAAGTGGGATGAAATGGGCGAACCGCCTCGATCATGACGCCGATGTTCCGTGGAGCCAACAAAGTCACCCTCGACGCCAAGGGCCGCGTGGCCATGCCGGCGCGCTACCGGGACACCCTGGTGGAGCGCAGCGGCGGCCGGCTCGTCGCGACCGTGGACCGCTCCGACAAGTGCCTGCTGATCTACCCCCTGCCGGACTGGGAGGAGATCGAACGCAAGCTGATGCGCCTGCCGACCCTCAATCCGCAGGCGCGGCGGCTGCAGCGGCTCATGGTGGGACATGCGACGGACCTCGAGCTCGACTCGCACGGGCGCGTGCTCGTGCCGCCGAAGCTGCGCGAGTACGCGACGCTGTCGCGGCAGGCGATGTTGATCGGGCAGGGCAACCGTTTCGAGTTGTGGGACGAGCAGCAGTGGAACGAGCGACGCGAGGAGTGGCTGCAGGCCGGTGACGAAGCGGGCGAGCTGCCCGCGGAACTCGGAAGCCTCTCGCTCTAGGCGCCCGGCGTGCCAGCGCATACGCCGGTGCTTCCCGACGAGGTGCTGGCCGGGCTCGCCGTGCGGTCCGACGGTCGCTATTGCGACGCGACGTTCGGCCGTGGCGGGCACACCGCGGCCATCCTCGACCGGCTCGGTCCCACGGGGTGCGTCTGCGCCATCGATCGCGACCCGGAGGCCATCGCCGCGGGCCGCGAGCGGTTCGCTGGCGAACCTCGTCTCACCCTGGTGCGAGGGACGTTCGGCCGGCTCGGGGAGCTGGTCCGGGCGGCGGGATGGGAGGGCGGGCTCAACGGCGTGCTGCTGGACCTCGGGGTCTCGTCGCCGCAGCTCGACGAAGCCAGGCGGGGCTTCAGCTTCATGCAGGACGGGCCGCTCGACATGCGGATGGACAACGAAACCGGCGCCAGCGCCGGCGACTGGCTGGCGCGGGCGGGCGAGCGGGAGATTGCGGACGTGCTGTTCAGGCTCGGCGAGGAGAGGCATGCCCGGCGGATCGCACGCGCGATCGTGGCCGCGCGCGCCGACGCACCGATCGTCACGACCCGCCGGCTCGCGCAGACCGTCGCGGGCGCGGTGCCGGGACGCGAACCCGGCAGGCATCCCGCCACGCGCACGTTCCAGGCGCTGCGCATCCACGTCAACCGTGAACTCGAGGAAGTGGCCGCCGCGCTGCCGCAGGCCGTCGAGCTGCTGGCGCCGGGCGGCCGCCTGTGCGTGATCAGCTTTCATTCGCTCGAGCAATACGTCG
>CAVQQX010000144.1:0-6362 GCA_963714645.1 uncultured Gammaproteobacteria bacterium | reverse complement strand
ATCTCGCCCTCGTGCTCCGCGACGCGGCAGAGATAGCCCACGCGCAGACAGTCGCGGAAGATGCCCTCGCTCCACGGGAACCTGTAGGACGCGCGCTCGACTGCGCCGACGGCCGGCACGTCGAATGGCGTCATCGCGCGGAAGCGGACGAGCCGATGCGGCTCGGTGGTGCCGGTCCTGACCTCGGCGCTGCTCATGCGACGACGGCGCCGCGCGCCGCGCGCTCGAGACGCGTGAAAACCTGCCGCGCGAACACCAGGTCGGCCCAGGCCTTGCGCTTCTCGCCCGGGCTGCGCAGCAGGTAGGCGGGATGGTAGGTGACGACGAGCGGCCACGGGCGCGCACCGATCGAATGCACCTTGCCACGCAGCTTCGCGATCGGCGTCTCGGTCGCGAGCAGGCCCTGCGCGGCGATGCGCCCGACGGCGACGATCAGCGTCGGGTCGACCAGCGCGATCTGGCGTTCCAGGTAGTTCCGGCAGGTCGCGGCCTCGACCGGTCGCGGGTCACGATTGGCGGGCGGGCGACACTTGAGCATGTTCGCCACGTAGATGTCGGTGTCTCGTTGCAGGCCCATGGCCCGGACCATCGCGTCGAGCAGCTGACCGGCCCTGCCGACGAACGGTTCGCCCTGGCGATCTTCCTCGGCGCCCGGTGCTTCACCGATGAACATCCACCGCGCGGCGACGTTACCGCGAGCAAACACGGTCTGCGTCCGCGTGGCATGGAGCTCGCAGCGCCGGCATGCGGCGACGGTGGCACGCAGGTCCTCCCAGTCGAGTCCGCCCGGCTCGACGTCGGCGGCGGCCGGCGCGGCGGCGGGAACCGCGCGCGGGGCCGCGACGGCGCGGGGCACGTAGACTTCGACGCCCAGCTCGTGCAGGTACGCGGCGTGACGCGCATCCGCCATGCGTCACCCTTCCCCGTCTGGAGATTCCGGCGGACGGGTCGCAGGGGTGCCGCGCGGCCCACGCCGCAGGCGGCGCCAGGTCCAGATGAGCGGACCGGAACTCGCGTACGCGGCGAACAGGCCGAACAGCATTTCCGGCGGACTCGAGCCGACCAGCACGAAACCGAGCGGCACGAGCACCATGAACGCGACCGGGATGCGCATCTTCGGGTCGAGGTCCTTCCCGCTCAGGTAGAGGAAGCGGCTCACCATCAGGCTGCCGGAAATCAGCGCGACCGCGAACGCGAGAACGAGTGCCCGCAGCCCCTCGCGTTGCAGGTCGGCGAGCATCCAGACGAAACCTGCGAGCAGCGCTGCGCCCGACGGACTCGGCAATCCCTCGAAATAGCGTTTGTCGGCAGTGTCGGCGCGCGAGTTGAAGCGGGCGAGCCGGATCCCGGCACAGGCGGCATAGAAGAACGTGACGAGCCAGCCGAGCCGATACCAGACCGCGCCGTACTCGGCGATGCGCGCGACGCCCCACGAATAGGCGACGACGGCCGGCGCGATCCCGAACGCGACCATGTCCGAGAGCGAGTCGAACTCCTTGCCGAACTCGCTCTGGGTGTGGGTCCAGCGAGCGATCCGGCCGTCGAGACCGTCGCAGACCATCGCGATGAAGACCGCGATGCCGGCACGGTCGAAATTACCGTCGGTCGCGGCCACGATCGCGTAGAACCCCGAGAACATGACCGCGGTCGTGAACAGGTTCGGCAGCAGATAGACACCGCGACTGCGCTGACGCAGCGGAGGCGTCACGCCGGTCCCGGGGGCAGGCATCGTCATGTCGGGTGCCACCTGGCAAGGGTCGAGGCGCGACCATGATAGGTACGCGCGGCGCGCGGCACAACGCACGCGCACGCGCACGCGCACGCGACCGCGACCGCCGCGGGCGCCAGTGCGCGCTCTGCTACCATACGCGCGCTTTTTTACCGGCCCCGGACGCGACATGCGACTCTCGACCCTGCCCATTTCGACCCTGCGCGACGTGCCCGCCGATGCCGAGGTCGTGAGCCACCAGCTCATGCTCCGCGCGGGCCTGGTGCGACGCCTCGCGGCCGGCATGTACACGTGGCTGCCGCTCGGCCTGCGCGTGCTGCGCAAGGTGGAGCGGATCGTCCGCGAGGAGATGGACCGCGCCGGCGCGCACGAGGTGCTGATGCCGACGATGCAGCCGTCCGAGCTGTGGATCGAGTCCGGCCGCTGGGACCAGTTCGGCCCGGAACTGCTCCGGATCACCGACCGCAACGAGCGCTTGTTCTGTTACGGCCCGACGCACGAGGAAGTGATCACCGACATCGCGCGGCGCGAGCTCAGGAGCTACCGGCAGCTCCCGGTGAACTTCTACCAGATCCAGACCAAGTTCCGCGACGAGATCCGTCCGCGCTTCGGCGTGATGCGGGCACGCGAATTCACGATGAAGGATGCTTACTCGTTCCACCTGGACGCCGCCTCGCTCGAAGAAGGCTATCAGGCCATGTATCGCGCCTACTCGCGGATCTTCGAGCGCCTGGAACTCAGATTCCGCGCGGTGCGGGCGGACACGGGCAGCATCGGCGGCAGCGCGTCCCAGGAGTTCCACGTGCTGGCGGACTCGGGCGAGGACGCGATCGTGTTCTCCGACGCCGACGACTACGCGGCGAACCTCGAGATGGCCGAAGCGCTGGCCCCCGCCGACCCGCGCGGCCCCGCGACGGCGCCGCTGCAGAAGGTGGCGACGCCCGACACGAAAACCATCGAGGCGCTGGCCCGGTTGCTCGGTGTCGGCGCCGAGCGCTGCGTCAAGACCTTGCTGGTCGAGGCCGCGGGGGGCCAGGCCGTCGCGCTGGTCATCCGCGGCGACCACGAGCTGAACGCCGTCAAGGCGCAGAAACTCGCAGGCGTCGCCAACCCGCTGCGCATGGCGGCACCGGCACAGATCGAGGCAGTCACCGGTGCCGAGGCCGGCTACCTGGGTCCCGTCGGCCTCCGCTGCCCGGTGTACGTGGATCGAGCCGCGGCGCAGCTGGCCGATTTCGTCTGCGGCGCCAACGAGCGCGACGCGCACCTCACCGGCGTCAACTGGGGGCGCGATCTGCCCGAGGCCACGGTGGCCGACCTGCGCAACGTCGTGGCCGGCGATCCCAGCCCCACGGGCAAGGGCCGGCTCAAGATCGCCCGCGGCATCGAAGTCGGTCACATTTTCCAGCTGGGCTGCAAGTACAGCGAGGCAATGGGCGCGACCGTGCTCGACGAGCAGGGGAAGTCCGTCGTGATGCACATGGGTTGCTACGGCATCGGTGTGACGCGCGTCGTGGCGGCGGCGATCGAACAGAACCACGATGAACGGGGCATCGTCTGGCCCGAACCGATCGCGCCGTTCCAGGTCTCGCTCGTGCCGATCAACCTGCAGAAGTCGCCGCGCGTGAAGGAAGCCGCCGAACGCCTGTACCAGGAACTCACGAGCGCAGGCGTCGAGGTGCTGTTCGACGATCGCGACGCGCGGCCGGGGGTCAAGTTCGCCGACGACGAGTTGATCGGCATCCCCCATCGCATCGTGGTCGGCGACAAGGGGCTCGAACGTGGCGTGCTGGAATACAAGCGCCGGCGCGACGGTCGCGGCGAGGACGTGCCGGTGGCGGCGGCCGTCGAATTCCTGCGGGGATGCCTCGCGGCGCGCGCGTGACCTCGGCAGCGGCGCGCGCGGCGGATCCGTCGGAGAAACGCGTCAGGTGATGAAACGTCTGCTCGAGAGGTGGCCGTGGCTCGCACTCGCGTGCGGCGGGGTGCTGTCGCTGCCCGCTTACGCCGACCGTCAGATGGATCCCGAGTTGCGCAGCGTGATCGCAGCCGTGATCGAGCCGTCGCGCTGCTTCGACGACAAGTACGAACGCGCGGTGTGGTTCGCGACGATGGAGCCCCGCCTCTCCCGGTTCGTGCGCGACGCGGAGCAACGGGAGCAGATCCTGCACAACGTGCATTGCGAGGCGCGTCGCGTCGACATCCCGCCGGAGCTCGTGCTCGCCGTGATGGACGTCGAGAGCCGCTTCGACCGCTTCGCCGTTTCATCGGCCGGAGCGATCGGTTTGATGCAGGTCATGCAGTTCTGGCCCGCGCAGCTCGGGATGACCAACGACCAGCTGGTGCGGATCCCCGACAACGTGCGCATGGGCACCACGATCCTCGGGTATTACCTGCGCAAGGAACGCGGCGACTACCAGCGCGCGCTGCAGCGCTACAACGGCAGCCTCGGGCGGCCGGCCTACTCGGACCTGGTCCTCGATCGTTTCGTGTCGCGCTGGCGTGTGGAGCGCTGAGACGCGCGCCGTGTCACGCGGTGCGGAACTGGGTGGGCCAGGGATCGGGCTGCCCGTCCGGCAGTGGCTCGACCGTCACCGCAAGGACCTGCGACGCCGGCGAGCCCTGCCACAACCAGCGACAGAGCGCATCGACCGCATCCTCGGGACCACACGCCAGGACTTCGACGCGGCCGTCGGGGAGGTTGCGTGCGTACCCGGTGACGCCCAGGGCTTCAGCACGCTGGCGGGCGCTCGCTCGATAGAACACGCCCTGCACGCGTCCGCCAACGACGCAGCGACGGGCGATCAAGGCTCGCTGGGGGCGGGAGACGGGTTGTTCGCGAGTTCCGCCCCGCGGCGCGCCTCGACCGCCTTGGCGCGAGCAGTCTCGGCCTCGGTGCGTGCAATGCGATATTCGCCCAGGCGGAGGTGACCCACCGCGTCCTTGAGCGCTTGTTTCGCCTCGGCGAGCAGTTCGGGCGCCTGTTTGGCAGCACCGGCACGCTCGGCGGCACGCACCGCCTGCCGGGCATTGCTCATCTCCTGCACCGGCGCACCGACGCATGCCGCGATCAGGCCGGCGACACAGAACAGCAGCAGCCGCCGCAGGACGAACGAGGTCGGGCGTCGCAGTGAGCGCTGCACGGGAGGTACCGGGGACACGGTTCGACCGACCGTAACAAGCGCACCCTGTACCGTCAAGGCTCGCCGCCCTAGAATCCGCGCGCGCCGCGCGCAACGAACAGCGGCCACGTTCCGCCCGGTCGTCGCAGTCAGCGTGGTACGCCGTCGATGCGCGTCGAAGTCCTCGTCATCTACTATTCCCGGCACGGTGCCACTGCGGAGCTCGCGCGCCACGTCGCGCGCGGCATCGAATCGGTCGCCGGCGTAGCCGCGCGGTTGCGTACCGTTCCGCCCGTGGCGCCGACCACCACGGCTGCGTCGGACCCGCCCGTTCCCGAGTCGGGGCCGCCCTACGCTTCGCACGACGACCTCGTACAGTGCGACGGCGTGGCGCTCGGCAGCCCCACCCGATTCGGCAACATGGCGGCGCCGCTCAAGCACTTCCTCGACGGCACGGGGTCGCTGTGGCTCAACGGCACGCTCGATCGCAAGCCCGCTGCCGTGTTCACGTCCACTTCGTCGATGCACGGCGGCCAGGAATCGACGCTGCTCTCGATGATGCTGCCGTTGTTGCACCACGGCATGTACATCGTCGGGATTCCCTTCACGGCACCGGCACTGCACCGGACGCGCACCGGCGGCTCCCCGTACGGCGCGACACACCTCGCCCCACAAGGCGCGCCGACGTCGAGGCTGAGCGACGACGAGCGCGAGCTCGCGCAGCTGCTCGGTCGTCGCCTCGCCGAGGTCGCCGTCGCGACGAAGTCGCTGCGGGATGGTTGAACGGACGGCGCCTGCCGCACGCGGCGTATCCGTCGCGCGACGCATCGTCGTTGCGCTGTGGGTGGCCCTCGTGCTCGCGTCGATCCACGCGATCTGGCGGGATGCGGCGCGGCCCGCGGGCGTGCTCGCGCTGACGCTGCTGCTGCTCGTCCCGCTGGCGCTGCCCGCGCGGGGCATCGTTCTCGGCGATCGCCGGACGCTCGCCTGGGCGACGCTCTGCCTCGCGCCCCACATCGGTTTCGGCTTCACCGAGCTCGTCGCAAACCCCGCCATGCGCTGGGTGGCGTGCGGCATTCTGGTGCTCGCGTTTGCCGCCGGCGCGGCGCTGGTCGCGCTGCTGCGCCTGACCCGCGGCCGGCAACCAAAAAACAAGCTTCGAACCAGTAATCCCATTCCCAACATACCCAAACTGCCCGCAACTCCTCCGAAGGCCCCGGCAAGAGGCAAAAGTATTGCTGCCGGTGCAAAGAAGGCCATCTTGGAACCAATAATAAAGCTAAATTTGGCACAAGTGGTTAACTTTGCCAGCAGGTGGACGGTAAAAGCGCTTAACGCCGGGTTCATGCGAACGTGAGCCATACTAATCCTATCTAAAATAAGGAAAAACTGTTTTAAATAAGGTTACTAAACAGGCTAAATTTATCAATTGATTTTAGAATAAACCTTGTTTGGCACGTTCGAACCTGTTATTCTAAAAATGAGGGGTATAAGTATACCTTCATCTAAAA
>CAVQQX010000143.1:0-12155 GCA_963714645.1 uncultured Gammaproteobacteria bacterium | reverse complement strand
AGCATGGGGGTCGAATTCGATGATCCGGGGTTCCGTCGATGTCCGTCGAGCTCTCACTGGTCATACCGACACTCAATGAGTCGGGCAATGTCGACGAGCTGCTGCGACGAATCGACCGGGCGCTGTCGGGTATCGACTGGGAAGTGGTCTTCGTCGACGACGATTCAAAGGACGGCACCGCTGATCTCGTCAGGGCGCGTGCGCGCAATGATCGGCGGGTCCATTGCGTGCAGCGGGTCGGCCGCCGCGGACTGTCGTCGGCATGCATCGAGGGAGCACTGTCCACGTCGGCCCCGGTGATCGCGGTAATGGATGCGGACCTGCAGCACGACGAATCCGTGTTGCCAAGGATGCTGGGCGCGATCGGTGGGGGCGCCGACCTCGTCGTTGCGAGCCGCTACATCGGCGGCGGCGGGATCGGGACGTGGGATGCAAGGCGAGCCGGTATGAGCCGGGTGGCCACGCGATTCGCCGGTCTCGTCTGCAAGCAGTCCGTGTCGGATCCTATGAGCGGTTTCTTCATGCTGCGCCGGGACGCGTTCGAGGCCAGCCTCCGTCAACTCTCCGGAATGGGCTTCAAGATCCTGCTCGACATTCTCGCATCGGCGTCCCGGCCGTTGCGCGTCGCGGAAGTTCCCTACACCTTCCGCGAGCGCACCTACGGCGAGAGCAAGCTCGACAGCCTGGTCATCTGGGACTTCGGCATGCTGCTCGCCGACAAGTTGTTCGGCCGCTATGTGCCTGTGCGGTTCGTGTCCTTCGGGATCGTCGGCGGCCTGGGCGTGATCGTGCACATGACTGTGATGACGGCGCTCCTCAAGGGATTCGCCAGTGGCTTCACCACGGCGCAGACCGTGGCGACGAGCGCAGCCATGGTTTTCAACTTCGCCGTCAACAACCTGCTCACCTACCGCGACATGCGATTGCGCGGTTGGCGGTGGCTCCGCGGTCTCGCGACATTCGTCGCGGCGTGCAGCATCGGCGCGCTCGCGAACGTGGGCGTGGCGGCGTACCTGTTCGAGAATCGCACCCAGTGGATCGTCGCGGCGTTAGCCGGCATCGCGGTCGGTTCCGTGTGGAACTACGTCGTCACGATGGTCTACACCTGGGGTCGCGGAGCCCAGCCGCGCTAGCGTTCAGATGCGCTTCGACACCACGTTGCTCAAGCGGCTTTCGACGCCCGAGGTCGTGAAGGCGCTCACGGCGAAATACCAGGTGCCCATGCCGAGGTTGTTGAGCGTCACGCTCGTCTGGGACGAGTCGTGGAGGACCAGCCGACGGTCGAGCCGGGTGCTCGATTGACCATAATGAACTTTGAACCCCGCGAGCCCTTCGATCATTTGCCCGGTACTGGTCTGCTCAGGCGGTCGCCAGCGCAAGGTCGCGCTTCCCGACAGGTCGACGGGCGTCTCATTGGAGCCGCCGTCCGGGGCTGATGGCGATGCGGCGGGCGTCCCGGGCTCGGAGGAGCCGCGGCTGCAAGCGGCGAGCGACAGTGTGGCCAGGAGAACCGGCAGGCGCCACGATCGTCCTGCGGGCCCGGAGGGCGGCTGGGAGGCCCTCGTGGCCCCCAAACGGGTGTGTCGGCGCAATATCACCTCGAGCCCACCCCACCGAGCGACCGGAGGCTCGAGGGCCCACGGGTCGTCAGGGCAGTAAATCGTCAGAAGGGTCGCATCCGCCACGCAGAGAGCGAAGCGGACAGGATTATGTGAATTGGCGGGTGCAGACACAACATGTGGGGTGTCCGCTTTTTGCGACAGCGACCCCTCAGCCGATGGTCTTGGACGCCACGCCCGAAGGCGCGCTCTCGCTGCCAGAGCTCGTGTATGCAATCAACGTGAAGTACCAGGTGGCCGCCGGAAGTCCCTCGATCACCGTGGAGGTGAGCCCGGGGTTCGTCAGTTTCAGCGACTTGTCGAGCGTATCGGCGCGCGTGCCGTAGCGGATCACGTAGCCGGCGAGGTTCATGAGCGGCGTGCCGTCGACGTTCTCGGTCGGGGGAATCCAGCTCAAGGTCGCGGAGCCGCTCACAGTGTCGCTCGCCACGACGACCTCGAACGGGCCCAGCGTGTCTTCCGCCTCGCCATCGCTCGCGACGATCTGAATCCCGCCGAATCGGCCAGTGGACGAGGAGGAAGGCGTGCCGGCAAGTCGGCCGGTGGTGTTGTCGAACGACGCCCAGCTCGGCTTGTTCACCACCTCGAACGTCAGCGGGTCGCCGTCCGGGTCGGATGCGAGCGGCTGGAAGGTGTACGGAGCGTTGGTCTTGGCGGACGTGGCCGGCGTGCCGGAAATCGTCGGTGCGCGATTCTGCGGGTCGACGTTGGGGTCGACGTTGCCGCTGCCCGGGCCCGGGTCCACGACTGCGGTCCCGGCGCTCTTTCCGTCATCGAAACACCCTGCCAGCGACAGCGATACCACTGCCAGCAAGGACCATGCACCCACACGTGTCTTACGGGACATTCACAGCTCCCTCGGCCGGTAACCCCGCTATCTCCGGGCGTTCGACACGCCAGGGACCGGAGGCTTTGCGTCCCCGTCTTGCAACGGGTTTGCCCTTGATCTACGCCGCCGATCATCGACGTGGCGGACGCGGCGGGCAACCGGGACTAATACGAAACGAGCGCCAGGTCCCGTTTTGCCTGGCGCGCTCCGCTGCCCGAATCAGCCGTCCACGTAGGTCGAGACGATGCTGCTGCGCGAGCTCTCGGCGCCGGTCGTCGTGAAGGCGCTTATCGTGAAATACCAGCGGCCCGTCTTGAGCTCGTCGATCACCGCGCGCTCGACGCCGGGATTCCAGTACGTGCGGATGAACCCGAGCTGGCTCGAGTCCGTGCCGTAGCGAACCTTGAAGCCTGCGAGGTTCGTGAGCACTGTTCCGGTCGTCGTCTTCGTCGGGGCGATCCAGCTGAGCGTGACCGACCCGGTAGCCGCCGGATCCGTGACGACGATGTTGAAGGGCGAGAGCGAGGCCAGCTTCGCGCCGTCGCTCACCGAAATCGTGACGTCCAGGTACTTGCCGACCGCGGAGCGCGGCGGCGTGCCCCACAGACGGCCCGTCTTGGCGTCGAAGTACGCCCACCAGGGCTTGTGCGCGACGCGGAACGTCAACTGGTCACTGTCCGCATCCGAGGCCTGCGGCGTGAAGCTGTATTTCGTGTTGACGTAACCCTTCCAGGAAGGAGAGCCCCAGATCTTCGGAGCGTAGTTGCCGCTCCAGGTCGACGCGGTGGCACTCGTCGTCGCGGCCGACCCGAACGGATTCGGGGGCGGGGCCGACGCGTGGACGGTCGTCGCGGCGAGCGATGCGAATACCAGGGCAACGAGCGGGGCGGGCAGGCGAAGCGCGCGGCAGCGCGCGACTGCGCCGGTCGCAGGAGTTTTCATCGGCAAGGTCGGCAGTCCTAAATCGTTGTCGGAACGTGCCGCATTATCCGAACGGGCTGCGGCGCTCTCAACGATTCCGGGGACGAATCAGACGCGGATTTCTTGCGCGAACCTTGAGAAAAACTCGGGGCTACTCCTTGAACTCCTCGGGGCGCAACTCGTGCTTCGTGAGCAGCTTGTAGAAATCGGTGCGGTTGCGCTTCGCCATGCGCGCCGCCTGGCTCACGTTGCCCTGCGTGATCTGCAGCAGCTGCACGAGGTAATGCCGGGTGAATTCGTCGCGGGCCTCGTCGAAGCTCGGCAGCTGGGTGGCCTGGCCCAGCGCTTCCTGCACCTGCTCGGGCGTGATGACTGCGCCTGCACCGAGTGCCGCCGCCTGGCGTACGACCATGCGAAGCTGGCGAACGTTCCCCGGCCACTTCGAACTCGCGAGCGCCTCGATCGCCTCGGCGGACAAGGTGCGCTTCGCTTGGCTCGAATCGGATGCCACATCGTCGAGGCATTGTGCCGCGAGCAGCGGGATGTCCTCGCGCCGCTTGGCGAGTGGCGGCAGGTCGATGTGCACCGCGCTCACCAGTTCGAGCAGGTCGGTCAGGAAGCGGCCGTCGCCCGCAAGTTCGTCGGGACGGCGGTCGCTGGTCGCCATGACCCGCAGGTCGCGCGCGTCGCGCAGCAGGTCCACGAGCCGGGCCTGCAGCGGCGGGGCGAGATCGTCGACGTTGCGCAGGAACAGCGATCCGCCCGCCACTTCGGCAATCGCCTGCTGCAGGCGCTCGAGGTCCGGGTTGCCACCGGCGCCCGCCTCGAGCGCGCTGCTGTCGATCGCCACGAACGGCGCCGCGCGCCGCGCGCTGGCGCGATGGATCGCGCGCGCGAGCAGTTCCTTGCCGGTTCCAGGCTCGCCGGTGATCAGCACCGACGAGTCCGTGGCAGCCACCAGATGCGCCTTCGCGAGCCGGTCCTCGACCAAGGGGCTGCGGGTGGCGAACTCGGTCCGCCAGTCTTCGTCGGTGTCGGAGAAGCCGGAGGTCTTGAGCGCGCGCCGCACTTCCTCGAGCAGCTGTTCCTTTTCCACGGGCTTCGTCAGGAACGCGAACGCGCCCGACTGCGTCGCTTTCACGGCGTCCGGGATCGTGCCGTGGGCGGTGAGCATGATGACGTTGAGGCTCGGCCAGCGCCGCTGCAGCTCGCGCAGCAGCGAGATGCCGTCCATGTCGGCCATGCGCAGATCGGTGATCACGAGATCGGGTCGGAAGCGCGAGATGATCCCGAGTGCCTTCGGCCCGCTCTCGGCCGGCTCGACCTCGTATTTCTGCGAGCGCAGCCGGATCGTCAACAGGCGCAGCAATCCCGGGTCGTCGTCGACGACCAGGATCTTGGGCGTGCGCTTGCTCGCTCGCGTCATTGACCCTCGGGAGTCAGCGGCTTTTCCATTTCGGCCACCGCCTCGAGCTTGCGTTCCGCCTCGTGCAGCGCCTTCTTGAGTCGCTGGGACTCGGCGTTGAGCGCGTTGTAGCGGCGGTCGCCTTCGGCGTCGAGCGCCTGGATCCGGCGCTCCGAATCCTCGCGCTGCCGGGCGAGGTCCGCGTAGAGCGCGACACGCGCGTCGAATTCGCGCAGCCATGCGTTCGCCAGCGAAATCTCCTTCGGCTGCAGGTCGTGGGCCTCCGCGAGCAGGTCCGCGATCAGGCGTTTAGCCTCGACCGGATTGCTGCCGATGCGACCGGCGGCGCCCAGCGCCAGCGCGTACTTGAGGCGGTTCGACGCCGTGGGGGCCTGCTGTGCGGTCGCGAGCAGCGCGGCGATCTCGGCGGTCTGGCGGCCGACGTCGCCCGGTGCGAGCCGGTCGAACATCTCGAGGTAGGACCCCACGTCGACCGCCTGCTGCGGCGTCGTCGGGCCCGGCTGTGCGGTCGAACCCGGCGGCTTGGTCGGCACGACGGCACACGCACCGAGTGCGAGCAGCACGAGCTGCGATGGCAGGAGCCGGATCAGGGAACGATGTTGTCTTGAATTCATGGTGCAGCTGCTGACGAGCGCGGCCGCTCGCGATCGTCGATTCTAAAGCAAGCGGCCCTCGACCCGGCCCACTCCGGCGCAGGCGCCGGACGCAGGCCGGTGGTCCTCACTCCGGGCCGCTCCCCGGCGGGTCGACTTGCGAAAAAGCGGGACCGGCGACGGGTGCCAGTGGCAGGCGCAGCCGGAAATGGGCGCCCGGGAACTCCCCGTCGACGATTTCGATGCTGCCGCCGTGGGCGTTGACGAACTCCTGCACGACCGACAGCCCGATTCCCGTTCCACGCACGAGCCCGCCCTGCGGCATCGCGCCCTGGTAGAACGCGTCGAAGATGCGCGGGCGTTCGTCGGCGGGGATTCCCGGCCCCGTGTCGGCCACGTCGACGACGAGCCACCGTGCGGTCGCGTCCTGCGAGGCGCGCAGCGTGATCGTGCCGCCGTCCGGCGTGAACTTGACGGCGTTCGACAGCAGGTTGTCGAGGATCAGCTTGAGCTTGGCACGGTCGGCATGGAGCGCGAGGTCGGGCACCTGCAGGTCGAGCCGCAGTCCGTGCGCGTTGATCGGCAGCTGGTAGGTCTCGATGGCGCTCTTGACCAGCGGTCGCAGGCGGAGCTCGTCCAGGTCGAGGTCGCTGCGCCGTGCCTGCCATTCGCTGTACGAAAGCAGGTTCTCGATCAGGCGCTGCAGGCGCAGGCTGTTGTCGCGCAGGATGCCCGCGACTTCGCGCTGCTCCGAGCTCAGCGAACCGACGGCGCCTTCGATCAGCAGTTCGGTGCCCTCGCGGATGTTGGCGAGCGGGGTCTTCAGCTCGTGCGACATGTGCCGCAGGAAACGGTTGCGCTCCTCGGAGATGTCGAGCAGTCGCACGCGCAGCCACTCGAGCTGCCTCCCGAGCGCCTTGAGATCCGACGGCCCCTGGACTTCGACGGCAGCGCTCAAGCGTCCATGGCCGATGTTGCCGATCGCCTCGTCGATCTGGCGGATCGGCCGGGCCAGGAAGATCGCGAACAGCACGATCAGCCCGAGCGTGACCGGCACCAGCGCGGCGGACTGCCAGAACAGGCGCCGGCGGACGAGCTCGGTCTCGCGCCGCAGCTGCTTGAGTTCCGCGTCGGTCTGCCGGCTGGCGAAGTTCGACAGCAGGCCCGCGTCACGGGCGAGCCGGGTGAACTCACGCAGCGCCTGCGTGATGCGCGTCGGTTGCTTCGAGTCGACCGCCGCGGCGATCGTGTCGATCGTGTGGTGCATGCGCTGGATCACGATGCGCCGTTCGTCCGCGCCGCTCGGCAGCGCCGCGAACCCGTTCAGCGTCTCGACCAGCAGGTTACGGTTCTGGCGGAAGGTGTCGAGCAGCGCCGGGCGCGGGATGATCTGGTAGAGCCGCACCGTGCGCTCGAGCGAGGAAACCTGCCGCACGAGCGCCTGCGTGTACTGCGTCGCGGCCACCCCGTTGACGACGAGTCGCTCGCTGGTCGTGGACAGCGTGCGCATCTCGATCGCGGCGCTGATCGTGCCGAGCAACGCCGGCAGTGCGACGATCACGAAGCCGAGCAGGATGAGGCCGGTCAGCGAGCGTGGACGGATGGAGAAACGTGCCATGGCCCAGGCAAGCGTACCGAGTTTCGCCGCATCGTGCCGCGGATGCTACATTCGCGCGCGGGAGCCGTGGCATCGGCTGCAATAGTGCTCGAGACTCATCGAGGAATCGGAATGTCGCCGTCGAGTTCGATCGTCGCGCAGCTCGCGTAAGGGTCGCAGCCTGCATCCTTTCTCCAGGCTGACGCCGGACGTCGTCGTCGCGGCGGTCGAGGCGCTCGGCCATCGCTGCGACGGCCGCATCCTCGCGCTCAACAGCTACGAGAACCGCGTCTACCAGGTGGGGCGCGAGGACGAGGTCCCGGTCGTCGCCAAGTTCTACCGGCCCGCGCGCTGGGCCACGGTCGCGATCCTCGAGGAGCACCAGTTCGCGCTCGAGCTTGCCCGGGCCGAATTGCCGGTCGTGGCGCCCGAAGTACGCGATGGCCGAACGCTCTTCGAGCACGCAGGTTTCCGTTATGCGGTCTACCCCCGCGCCGGCGGGCGCTGGCCGGAGCTCGGCACCAAGCAGGACCGGCAATGGATGGGACGTTTCCTCGCGCGCATTCATGCGGTCGGTCGCACGCGCCAGTTCGCCCATCGCCCGCGTCTCGACTGGCGGACGCTCGGGCGGGAGACGGTCGAGGACCTGCTGCACGACGGGTGGATTCCGCCGCACATCGAGGAGGCCTACGAATCGGTCGCGAGCCACGCGCTCGAGATCGTCGCGCAGCGTTTCGACGCAGCGCGGCCCTACCGCGAGCTGCGGCTGCACGGGGACTGCCACCCGGGCAACGTGCTGTGGACCGACGACGGGCCGCATTTCGTCGACCTCGACGACTGCATGACCGGGCCTGCGATCCAGGACCTGTGGATGCTGGTGTCCGGAGGTCCTGCCGAATTGCGTGCCCAGCTCGACGACCTGCTCGAGGGCTACGGTGAGTTCGCGGACTTCGACCGCCACGAGATTGCGCTGGTCGAACCGTTGCGCACGCTCAGGATCATGCATTACGCCGGGTGGCTCGCGCGTCGCTGGGAAGACCCGGCTTTTCCGCGCGCGTTCCCGTGGTTCGTCGAACCCAAGTACTGGGAGCAGCACGTCCTCAACCTGCGCGAGCAAATCGCCGCGATGGAGGAGGACTGAAGGTCCGTTGAAGGACTGGACGTCCGTAGGAGGACTGGACGTCCGTAGGAGGACTGGAACTGTGAACCGTCGCTCACCCGTACCGCGACGTCCCGTCGCCACTGAGGCGAGCGTGCGCGCGAGTTGGTAGGCTGCCGGGATGGTTGCGAACTCTTCGACCCTGCTCGTCACCGGCGGCGCGGGCTACATCGGCAGCCACGTCGTCCGCCAGCTGCTCGAGCGTGGCGATCGCGTCGTGGTGCTCGACAACCTTTCGACCGGGTACCGCAGCGCGGTGCTCGGAGCGCCACTGGTCGTGGGCGACACGGCCGACCGCGAACTGGTCGCGCGGGTGCTGGCGGAGCACGGCGTCGACACCGTGCTGCATTTCGCGGCCCACACGATCGTGCCGGAATCCGTGGCCGATCCGCTCAAGTACTACGGCAACAACACCTGTGCCACCCGCAACCTGCTCGAGCAGTGCGAGCGGGCGGGGGTCAGGCGCTTCGTCTTCTCCTCGACCGCGGCCGTCTACGGCATCCCCGAGGGCGGGCTCGCGCGTGAGGACAGTGCCACGCTCCCGATCAATCCCTACGGCCTCTCGAAGCTCATGAGCGAGTGGATGCTGCGCGACCTGGCGGCGGCATCGCGCCGGCTACGGTACGTGACGCTGCGATATTTCAACGTGGCCGGCAGCGATCCGGGCGGCCGCATCGGCCACAGCGCCCCGCACGCGACCCTGCTCGTCAAGGTGGCCTGCCAGGTGGCGGCCGGGGTTCGCCCGAGCGTCTCGATCTTCGGCACCGACTACCCGACCCCGGACGGTACGGGAGTGCGGGATTACATCCACGTCGAGGACCTCGCGTCCGCGCACCTGAAGGCGCTGCACTACCTCGAGGGCGGCGGCGAGTCGATCACGCTCAACTGTGGCTACGGCCACGGCTACAGCGTGCGGGAAGTCCTGCGGATGGTGGAGCGGGTCCGCGGCCAGCCGCTGCCGACCGTAGAGGCGCGACGCCGCGAGGGCGACCCGCCGTCGCTGGTGGCCAGGGCCGACAGGATCCGCGAAGTCCTCGGATGGGCGCCGCGTCACGACGACCTCGAGACGATCGTGCGTTCGCAACTCGAATGGGAATTCCGGCTCCAGCGCGAACCCGCACTGACGCGCAACTGAACCGTCCCCGGCGCGGTGCTATCCTGCGCGCCACACCTTCGACCCGCCCGGTGACCTGCCGATGCCTGCCCGACGTGCCGCGCATTCCGTTCCCGATCCAGCGCAGCGTCGCGTGTCGTTGCCGTTTGAAGCCCTCGTGGCGGCGTCCGTCTGCTGCCTGGTCCTCGCGGCCTGCGGCGGCGGTGACAGCGGTGGCTCGGGGAATGCGCGGCCCACCGCCTCGTTCACGGCAACCCCGGCGTCGGGCGATGCGCCGCTGCTCGTGAACTTCGACGCCTCGGCCTCGAGCGACAGCGACGGCACCGTTGCAAGCTACGCCTGGACGTTCGGCGACAACGGCAGCGGCAACGGCGCGACGACATCGCACACGTACACCACGAGCGGCAATTTCACCGCGACCCTCACTGTCACGGACGACGACGGGTCGACCGGCCAGACCACGCACACGATCTCCGTGAACGGCCCCGCCGGGACCGTCATCGTGAGCGGACGGATCACCTACGAACGGGTCCCGTTCTCGAACGCCGTGTCCGCCGGTCTCGACTACGCGGGAACCACCGCCCTGCCGGCACGGGCCATCGTCGTCGAGCTGGTCTCGTCCTCGAACCAGGCCGTGCAGTCCACGACGACGACCGACGACGACGGCAACTATTCGTTCACTGCGCCGGCCGGCACCAGCGTGTTCGTGCGAGCGAAGGCGCAGACCCGCCGCGGCTCGCCGGGCTGGGACGTCGCAGTCCGCAACAACACCAACGGCAACGCGCTCTACGTGCTCGACTCGTCGACCTTCAGTACCGGCACGGGCAACGTCACGCGCAACCTGCTCGCCGACTCGGGCTGGCCGGATCTCGGGGGAACGAACTATACGGGCACGCGCGCGGCTGCGCCGTTCGCGATCGTCGACACGATGTACGCCGCAATCCAGTTCGTGCTCGCCGAGGGCGATCCGACGCTCGACCTGCCGGCGCTGGACGTGTTCTGGAGCCCGCAGAACAACCCTTCGAGCAGCTGGAACCCGGCGAGCGGGGACATCCAGTCGACCCTGTACCAGAGTTCGTCGGTCGGCACGGCGTTGCCGGGAATGTACGTGCTGGGTCTCGCCAGCACGGATACGGACGAATTCGACCAGCACGTGCTGGCGCACGAGTTCCAGCACTACCTCGAGGACACGATCGGGCGCACCGAGACTCCGGGCGGCTCGCATTCGACCTCCGACGCACTCGACATGCGGCTCGCTTTCAGCGAAGGCTTCGGCAACGCGTTCTCCGCGATGGTGCTGGACGACCCGCTCTACAGCGACTCGCTCGGGACGTCGCAGGGCAATCGATTCTGGCTCGACCTCGAGGCCAATTCGCAGGCTACCGCTCCCAGCGGCTGGTACAGCGAAGGGTCCGTCGGCAGCATCGTGTGGGACCTCTACGACGCGGCGGCGGACAGCCCCGATTCCGTTTCGATCGGTTACCGGCCCATGTTCGAAGCGCTCACGGGCCCGGTGCGCGACGGCCAGGCGCTGGTGAGCCTGTACCCGTTCATCGCGGCGTTGCAGGCGCAGGCCGGCGCACCGGTGGCCGCGATCGATGCGCTGGTGGCGGCGCAGTCGGTGTTCGGCACGGACGCGTTCGGGGCCGGCGAGACCAACGACAACGGCGTTGCGCAGGCACTGCCGGTCTATACCAGCCTGACGTTGAACGGCGGTCCGCAGCGAGTCTGCGGTTCCACCCAGGCGGGCGTACACAACAGGATCGGCAACCGGCGATTCCTCAAGTTCTCGCTCGCCGCGCCGGCCAACGCGACCATCACCGCCACGTACACGCCTACGGGGTCGGTCGACGGAGGACCCACGCCGGACCCCGACATCGTTCTTTATCGCAGCGGGTTCCTCGACGTCTTCGAGACCACCAACGCGAATACCGAGACCCTCACCCGCTCGCTGACCGCGGGTGGCTACGTGATCGAGGTTTACGAGTACAGTCATGTGGACCTGGCGGCCGGTGCGGAACGCCGGGGCATCACCTGCATGAACGTTTCGGTGACGGGTTGACTTCATCCATCGAACAGAACCATCGACGGACGGGAACGACACAATGACGACCAAGCCTGAGGGCAGCAGGGGATCCAGACCTGCGCGCATCGCGTCCCTGCTCGCGGTCGCGCTGCTCGGCAGCGTGCTGGCGAGCGCCTGCGGGGGCGGCGACGACGAAGCCGCGAGCGCTGCGCGGCGAGCGAAGCAGGAGCAGGCGAAGAAGGCCGAGAAAGCGGCGGCCACTGCGCCGGTGAAGAGCGCCGGGACCAGCGACCCCAGGCTCGCCACCGCGGTTGCGGATTCGAAGACGACTGCACCGATCGACCTGCAGTACGACCTGCCCGTCAAGCCGGACGTGGGCCAGCCGTTCACGGTGGAGCTTTCCGTCGAGCCGCGCCTGCCTGCGGACGCGCTCGACGTCGAGATCGGAGAGTCCCCGGGCATCAGCGTCCCCGGCGAGCGGGTTGCGCGTTTCCTGATGGTGGAGGCCGCGACGCCGTACAAGTTCCGGTTTCAGGCGCGGGGGGATGCCCCGGGGCTGTACTACATCACCGTGATGGCGACGCTCTCGACGAACGCGCAGAACGAGACCCGCGCATTTTCTGTTCCCGTCGTGATCGGGACGCCGCCGGCGCAGGAGAAGCCGGCGCCACGGAGGGACGCGACGGGCGCGGCCATCGAGCCGATGCCCGCCAGGGAACAGTAGCGTCAGCGGCGCCTCTCCCGCTAGCTGGAGAGGTCGCACTCAGCGCGGATGAGGGCGCGAAGCGTGCGCGGCCCCGTTCCGCTATACTTCGCGCCCTTTTTCCGCCCGGTCACGGGCCGCTGGCGCCCATCGTGTCCTCACCGAACC
>CAVQQX010000142.1:0-6155 GCA_963714645.1 uncultured Gammaproteobacteria bacterium | reverse complement strand
GAACCTAGGCCAACACCACGAGCCGTCCTCTACATCGACCTGCACCTGACCCACGAAGTGACCTCGCCGCAGGCGTTCGACGTGCTCCGTGCGCGCGGGCTCAAGGTGCGCCGACTCGATCGGACCCTCGCGACCATGGACCACTCGACGCCCACCGACACGGCGCAGATCTTCGGCGGTCTGCCGATCAGGCTCGAGTCCGCCGCGAAACAGGTGCGCCAGCTCGAGCTCAACTGCGCGGAGTTCGGCGTGAACCTGCTCGGCCTCAAGGACGACCGGCGCGGGATCGTCCACATCATCGGGCCCGAACTCGGCGTGACCCAGCCCGGCAAGACCATCGTCTGCGGCGACAGCCACACGAGCACCCACGGGGCGTTCGGCGCACTCGCGTTCGGCATCGGCACGACCGAGGTGGGTTACGTGCTCGCGACCCAGTGCCTGCTGCAGCGCAAGCCCGAGTCGTTCGCGATCGACGTCACCGGCCGGCTGCCGGAAGGCGTGACCGCCAAGGACCTGGTGCTCGCGATCATCGGGCACATCGGCGTCAACGGCGGCACCGGCCACGTGATCGAGTACCGCGGGCCTGCCATCGAGGCGCTGTCGATGGAAGAGCGCATGACCGTCTGCAACATGTCGATCGAGGCCGGGGCACGCGCAGGCATGGTCGCGCCGGACGCGACGACGTTCGAGTACCTGCGAGGCCGGCCCTATGCGCCGTCCGGCGAGGCGTGGGAGCGCGCGATGGCCGACTGGCGCACCCTGCGCAGCGACGAAGGGGCCCGCTTCGACAGGCGTATCGGGATCGATGCCTCCGCCGTGGAACCGATGATCACGTTCGGCACCAACCCCGGCATGGTGACGACCATCGGCGGGACCGTGCCGGAGAGTCCCGGCGACGAGGTGTTCGCGAAGTCGCTGGCCTACATGGGCCTGCATGCCGGCGAATCGATGACCGGCAAGCCCGTCCAGGTCGTCTTCATCGGCAGCTGCACGAACGCGCGACTGTCGGACCTCGAGGCTGCTGCACGGGTCCTGCGCGGGCGCAAGGTCGCCGCGGGTGTCAGGGCCCTGGTCGTGCCCGGCTCGCAGCAGATCAAGCGCCAGGCGGAGGAGCTCGGCCTCGCTCAGGTGTTCCGGGACGCCGGCGCCGAATGGCGCGAGTCGGGCTGCTCCATGTGCCTCGGCATGAACGGCGACCTGGTCGAGGCCGGGCAGTACTGCATCAGCACCAGCAACCGCAATTTCGAAGGGCGCCAGGGCGTGGGCGCCAGGACGCTGCTCGCGAGCCCGGCGGCTGCCGCCGCCGCGGCGGTGCGCGGACGCATCACCGATCCGCGCGAATTCCTCGCCTGACATCCGCGCCGTCGCGCGCAACAGAGATTCCATGGAAAAGATCGCAGTCATCCGCTCGCGGACGGTCGTCATGCCAGCCGGCAACATCGACACCGACCAGATCATCCCCGCGCGTTTCCTCACCACGACCGTGCGCGAGGGCCTGGGCCAGTCGCTGTTCGCGGACTGGCGATACGACGCCGACGGCCGGCCTCGACCCGACTTCGTCCTGAACCAGCCGCAGGCCCGCGGGTGTGCGGTCCTCGTGGCCGGCCGCAACATCGGTTGCGGCTCCTCGCGCGAGCACGCACCGTGGGCGCTGCTCGACTACGGGTTCAAGGCGGTCGTCAGCACGGAGATCGCGGACATCTTCCGCAGCAACAGCCTGAAGAACGGCTTGCTGCCGGTCGTCGTCGACGCGGCGACGCACGAGTGGCTGCTGTGCAACCCCGGCGTCGAAGTCGAAATCGACCTGCCCGCATCGACGCTGCGCCTGCCGGACGGGCGCGCGGCCACTTTCCCCATCGAGTCGTTCGCGCGCTACTGCCTGATGAACGGCGTCGACGAGCTCGGCTACCTGCTGAGCCAGACGCCCGCGATCGAGCGCTACGAGCAGGCACGAGCCGTCCGGTGAAGGCGCAGATTGCCGTCCTCGGCGGCGACGGGATCGGCCCGGAGGTCACCGACGAAGCCGTACGCGTGCTGCGGGCGGTCGCCCGCCGCTACGGCCACGAATTCGAGTTCGTGGCGGCGCTGGTCGGCGGGATCGCCATCGAGGCGACAGGATCGCCCTTGCCCCCCGCGACGATCGCGGCCTGCCGGAGCAGTGCGGCAGTGTTGCTCGGTGCCGTCGGAGGTCCCCAATGGTCCGACCCCGCGGCGCCCGTGCGTCCGGAACAGGGGTTGCTCGAACTGCGCCGGGCGCTCGGGGTATTCGCGAACCTGCGACCGGTGCGACTCATGTCCTGCATGCTCGACGCATCGCCGCTGCGGCCCGAGGTGATCACGGGAACCGACATCGTCGTCGTGCGCGAGCTCACGGGTGGCATCTATTTCGGCCGCAAGAGCCGCACGGCCGATGCCGCCGAAGACGTCTGCTCTTACACCGTGGCCGAGATCGAGCGCGTGACCCGCGTGGCGGGACGACTCGCATGCACGCGACAGCGCCGCATCGCATCCATCGACAAGGCCAACGTGCTGGAGACCTCCCGGCTCTGGCGCACGGTCGTCGAGCGCGTGCTGCGCGAGGAATTCCCGGACGTCGCGCTCGAGCACGTGCTGGTCGACGCGGCGGCGATGCACCTGATCCGCCGTCCGGCGTCGTTCGACGTCCTGCTGACCGAAAACATGTTCGGCGACATCCTCACGGACGAAGCGTCGATGATCGCGGGCTCACTCGGGTTGCTGCCGTCAGCGTCGCTCGGCGCCGGCACGGTCGGCCTCTATGAGCCGATCCACGGCTCCGCCCCCGACATCGCCGGACGCGGCATCGCGAATCCCGTCGGAACCGTCCTCAGTGCGGCGCTGCTGCTTAGGTATTCGCTCGGACTGGAGCGGGAAGCGGCCGCGGTCGAGCGGGCCGTCGAGGACGCGCTGGCCAGCGGCGTCCGCACCGCCGACGTGCGCAAGGCCGGCCGGGAGCCGGTCGGCAGCCGCGAAGCCGGCGATGCGATTCTCAGTCAGCTGATATAAAGTCATTCTAATTCAATGACTTGCGATTTTATCCACAGAAACTATCAAGCTGAGCTTGATAAGCGCCCGGCTGGCGAAAAAACAACCATGGAGGGGTGGACGTGCAGCGGATTTTCGGCGGTATACTGCGTCTCCGCAGGCGGTCCAGGCCCCCTGCTCCCAGTGCGCAAATCGAATCGACGTACTCGCAACGAGTGGTGAGGACTTGAGTCGGGTTAGTCTTTGTCTCATGGATTGAGGCAGCTCGGGTCCCAACCCCCGAAGGCCGGCAGAGATGCCGGCCTTCTTTTTTTGCGCCACTTCGACGACTCAGGCCCGCAGCGCGGCCTCGAGACCTGCCTCCAGGTCGCGCGCGAGGTCGGCACCGTCCTCGATACCGACGGAGAGACGGACCAATGTCGCCGAGATCCCGGCGCGTTCGCGTGCGGCTTCGTCCATCGCCGCGTGCGTCATGCTCGCCGGATGCGCGACGAGGCTCTCCACGCCGCCGAGCGATTCGGCAAGTGAGAACAGGTTGAGGCGCCCGACCAGCGCCTTGACGTTCTCGACCCCGCCGCGCAGGTCGAAGCTGACCATCCCGCCGAATCCCTGCTGCTGGCGCCGCGCAAGCTCGTGGCCAGGATGCGTCGGCAGGCCCGGGTAATACACCGTCGCGACCGCGGGATGCGTGCTCAGCAGTTCCGCCAGCCGCGCGGCGTTCTCGCCGTGGGCGCGCATGCGGGCATGCAACGTCCGCAGTCCTCGCAGCGTGAGGAAACTGTCGAACGGCGAGCCCGTGACGCCGATGCAGTTACCCCACCACTTCGCCTGCTCGTGCAATTCCGCGGTCGCGGCGATCACCGCGCCCCCGACCACGTCGCTGTGGCCGTTCAGGTATTTCGTGGTCGAGTGCACCACGTAATCCGTCCCGTACTCGAGCGGACGCTGCCACACCGGCGACAGGAAGGTGTTGTCCGCCACGACCAGGGCGCCGACCGCCTTCGCATCCGCGGTCACCCTCGCAATGTCGACGATCCGCAGCAGCGGGTTGCTCGGCGTCTCGATCCAGACCAGCGCGGGCCGTTCCGCGAGCGCCGCCGCGAGCGCCGGACCATCCTGGAAGTCGACGAACCGGACCTGCAGGGCGCGGCGCAGGTGCAACGCATTGAAGAGCCGATAGGTGCCGCCATAGCAGTCGTGAGGCACCAGCGCCACCTGCTCGGGCCGAAACAGCTGCGCCAGCAGCGCGACTGCGCCCATGCCCGAGGCAGTGACGACCGCGCCGGCGCCGCCCTCGAGCTCGGCAAGCGCCCGCCCGAGGGCGTCGCGTGTCGGATTGCCGGAACGGGAGTAATCGTATTCGCGCTTCTCGCCATAGCCACGGAACGCATACGTCGCGCTCAGGTGGATCGCGGGCACCACCGCGCCGTGCTGCGTGTCGGATTCGAGCGCCGCCCTCACGGCACGGGTGCGGCGACTGTCTGCGGCTTCTTCCTGGCTCATCGGTCCTCGCGAGGTGGCTGGATCAGGCGTCGAGAGCGCGCGCGAACACGTCGCGCAGCACCGCCGTCTCCTTGAGAAAGGCGGTGCTGCGCAACATGTTGCGCGCGCGCTTGTCCGACGCCTGATCCAGCCAGGCCTCGCGAGGACCGAGGTCGGCCAGGAAGAAGCCGCAGACAGTCGCCGCACCCGTGCCGTGAGGGCGGCGCTCGAAAATTGACACGCAGCACGGCGCGGTGGTGCCCGCGATCCACCTGAGCGCGACGTATGCGTTCCGTGGGCTACGCAAAATACGATTACTCCCCGTTCCGGCAATCCGACACGCGACGCCCTCAGGCGGGCGCTCCCCGAGCTCGAGGGCGGCGCCGGCGCGTCGTCACTGCCTCGGGCATGGGCGCAGTCGCGGCGCGGCTGCTTTCCGCCCCGAGCAGGTGGCGCTGCGTCTCACGGACTATGGCGGCACCTATCGGCTCTTCAATGCGTTGCGCGGCGCCTCCGCCGCGCCCTCGGCCCGGTTCGTCGACTTCCAGGATGGTCCGGCGCTCGCGGCGGCGCTCGCGGAACGGCCCGCGCTGGTCTGGATCGAGACGCCGAGCAACCCGCTGCTGCGGATCGTCGACATTGCGAGGGTGACCGCGGATGGAAGGCGGTCGGTCTGGTCGTAGCAGACGACGCCTTCTTGTCGCCGTGTGGCAGCATCACTGGAGTACGGAACAGTACGTGGTGCACTCGACCACGAAATACCTGAACGGCCACACGACGTGGTCGGACGTAGCCCGCGATTGCACGAGCAGGCGAAGTGAGTAGTATCATCGGCGTCACGGGCTCGCCGTTCGACAGTTTCCTCACGCTGCGAGGACTACGGACGTCTCGCCGCATGCGCGCCGCGAGAACGCCGCGCCGCTGGCGGGAACTGCTGACACGCATCCCGCGGTCCGACGGTGTACCAGGGCCTGCCGACGCATCCTGGCCACGAGCTTGCGCCGCGCCGGCGGCAGGATCAGGCGGGATGGTCAGCTTCGACCTGCGCGGCGGGTCGAGAACGTCAAGGCGCTGGTCGCTAAGAACCTGTTGCTCCACTTTCCCGAATCGCTCGGCGGCGTGGAGAGCCTCGTCGCGCATCCCGCGAGCATGACGCACGCGGCGATGGACGAAGCCGCACGCAAACGCGCCGGGATCTCGGCGACATTGGTCCGTCTCTCCGTCGTATCGAGGACGGTGCCGACCTCGCGCGCGACCTGGAGGCGGCCTGCAGCAGCGCTGCGGGCCTGAGTCGTCGAAGTGGCGCAAAAAGAAGGCCGGCATCTCTGCCGGCCTTCGGGGGTTGGACCCGAGCTGCCTCAATCCGTGAGACAAACATTGGACTCAAGTCCTCACCACTCGTTGCGTGCGTCGATTCGATTTGCGCACTGACAGGGGGCCTGGACCGCCTGCGGAGACGCGGTCCTACCGCCGAAAATCCGCTGCACGTCCGCCCCTCGTGGTTTCTTTCGCCAGCCGGGCGCACGCAGCTAATAGTTATATAAATCGCAAGTCATTGAATTAGAATGACTTTATATCAGCTGACTGAGAATCGCATGGCCGGCTTCGTCCCGACAGGCCGGCCTTGCGCACGTCAGCGGTTCGGACGCCGCTGGCCAGCGCGTCCTCAA
>CAVQQX010000141.1:0-6204 GCA_963714645.1 uncultured Gammaproteobacteria bacterium | reverse complement strand
GCTGCTGACGGTTGCGCGTATTGCTCTCGCTGTCGAGCTCGAACGTCGCGCCGGGCATCGCGAGCGAGGCATCCACGTAGAGCGTCGGCGAAGCCACCGCCACGGGCGAACGTCGCCCGAACGCGCTGCCCGCGATGACGGTGAGCTGCATCCCGGATCGCTCGTCGACGATGCGTGGCAGGCTTGCGGCCGGATGATGCGCGAACGACGGCTCCGTTTCCTCCTGCACGCGGGGCAGGGCCACCCACGTCTGGATACCGTGCGCGCGGGCACGCCCCGCGGAGTCGCGCATCGCGGCCGGCGTGCGCTCGGAATGCGCGATGCCTCGTCCGGCGACCATCCAGTTGACGTCGCCGGGCCGGATCAGCTGCGCGGTGCCCAGGCTGTCGCGATGCATGAATGTACCCTCGAACAGGAACGTCACGGTCGCGAGGCCGATGTGCGGGTGCGGCCGCACGTTGACGCCCTGGTCCGGGCCGAATTCCGCCGGCCCCATGTGATCGAAAAAAATGAATGGTCCGACCGTCTGCATCGCGGCTGCCGGCAGCAGGCGGCGCACGGTGAACCCCCCGAGGTCGCGCGGACGAGGTTCGATCACGTGCTGGACGGGTCCGCTCACGACGTGCGCGCCTACTTGAGTCCCAGCACCGACTTGCCCTGCGTGAACGCGACGTCCACGGGAATGTTGCGCTGCGCCAGCCGCTCGAGGTCGGAGGCGAGCTGCGGCCGGACGACGCCGAGATCAGTCGCGAGCTGCGCGACACCGGCGTAGTCGCCGTCCCCCTGCAGCTTCAGGATAAGGCCTGCGAGCTCGTCCATCGCCTTGCCCATCTTCGCCATGTCGACCCGGTACTTGCCGCTCGCCGAGTCGCGCGTGAACGCACCCCGGTCGGCGAAGAAATTGAACCGCAGCATGTTGGCACGGCCATGCGCGGACCCCGCACCGAACCGCACCGAACGGAAGATGCCGGTCATGAAGGTCACGTAGTAGTCCTCGAGCGAGCCCGCGACCTCGCCCGTTTCGTGCAGCTTCGTGATCATGTAGAGCCCGAGGATGTCGGCCTTGCCCTCCTCCAGGCCGCTGCCCAGCTCCTTGAGCGCGTCGCGGACCGTGCCCTTGCCGTCGATGGTGTGGGCGATCCCGAGGCCGTGCGCGACCTCGTGGAACATCGTGTCTGCGAAGAACGCGTCGAAGGTGACGCGGCGGCGCTGGTCCGGAGCGATCAGCTCGTCCGCGATCGGCACCATGATCTTGTCGAACTTGGCGCGCATCGCGTTCTTGAGCTGCAACCGCCGCGTGCCCTTCTCGAGCTGCATCTGCTCGTCGTTCGGCAGGTTGATCGCGATGGTCTTCGAGCCCGCGTTGCAGTCGCCGGCGTAATAGATCACGTCGTACGCGTTGAGGTCGGAGTCCGTGCCCGGCGTCTCTGCCTTGTACGCGGCCGGGACAGGCAGGCCGCGCTGCAGCTCGGGGAGCATCGCGGCGTAGCGCGCGAGTCGCCGGCTCCAATCCATGTCCTTGACGAGCACGTACGCCTCGAAGGCCGCCTTGTATTCGAACAGGCGGTCCTCGTAGACCTCGATCGGCCCGATCACGACGTCGATGCGGTTGTCCTTCATGTCGAGCCAGGCCCGCTCGCTGTCACGGTACTCGTCCGTGCGCAGCGCCTGGGCGCGCGAGAGCAGGTAGCGCTTGAGTCCGGCATCCTCGGCCAGGGTGGCCGCCTGCTCGAGCAATGCGGCGGCCCTGGTCACGCCGTCGCGGTACTCCTCGTGGTAGGGCACGACCTTGAGTGCGCCCTTCGCGTCGCGTCGCAGCACGGTGTACTCGCTGCGCGAGTCGGGCAGGTTCGCCTGCTCGAATTCCTCGCGCGTCATGTCGAGCGGGTAGAACTGCGCGCCCAGCGGCTTCGGCCCGATGCCGGGCACGAACGAGGCGTGATCCGCGAGACGGTCCCACGGACCGTAGTTCACGATGGCGAACTGGCGCATCGTGGGCTGCTGCTCCAGAGTCGCAAGCAGCGCATCGCGATCGCCGTACGCCTGGCGCCAGAAGAGTTCGTCCATGACCTCGCCCGCCTCGATGAACAGCCCGAGCATCCGGCGCTCGTTGTCTGTGAGGCCGGAGAGGTCGGCCGTCAGCATGTAGGGCGCATAGATCTCGGGTCGTGCACGGACCAACCCGGGGTCGGCAGGTTTCGCGGACGTCGTCGTGCTCATCGGGGGCGTGCTCGTCGGGATTGTCGCAGCTGCCTCTCCGCCTGCAGCGCAGGCGGTGGTGAAAAATGCCAGGCCTCCCACGATCGCCGCAGCGGCCGCCACCTGCACGGGTCTGGGACCCGCGTTTCGCATGCTCATCGTCCGGTATCTCCTGGGGAAGTTACTTGCGCCCGCCGAACAGCGCCTCGAGATCGGCTCGCGCCTTGTCGGCCGCGCTGGTCGCCTGGGGTCGCCAGGCCGCGACGCTCGGCCGGAAATAATCGCAGAAATTGGCCTGCTGCTTGTCCTTGACTTCGTCCGCGATCGGTTCCCGGCAATGCTTGGCCTTGCCGGTGTCGTAGAACTCGCACATGCGGCAGGCGTGCAGTTCGGCCCGGCACGCCCGGCACTCCTCCACCCGGCGCAGCGGCAGCGTGTAATCGGCAAGCGAGACGCCGCATTTCCAGCATCGCAGACCGTGGTCCATCGTGTCCTAGGTACGCTGCCGGCCGGACCCTTGTCAATCCGCCGCAGTCGACTACGCTGGGAGAACCCGCCGACAGGAGTCCAGCCGCCGATGGCCGTCCGCCCCGTCCTGCGCATGGGCCATCCCGTGCTGCAACAGATTGCCGAGCCGGTGTCGCGCTTCGACACGCACGAGCTGCGTGAACTCGTCCGCGACATGGACGACACGATGCGAGCGCTGGACGGCGCCGGCATCGCCGCCCCGCAGATCGGCGTCTCGCGACGCGTGGTGATCTTCGAGGTCGCGGGGAATCCGCGCTATCCACGGGCCGAGGAAGTTCCCTACACGGTGCTCGTGAATCCCGAGCTCGAGCCGATCGGAGACGAGCAGGAGGACGGATGGGAAGGCTGCCTGTCCGTGCCCGGCTTGCGCGGACTCGTGCCGCGCTTCCGCCGCCTGCGGTATCGGGGCCGGGACCTCGACGGCCGGCCGATCGACCGGACCGTCAGCGGCTTTCACGCGCGCGTCGTCCAGCACGAAGTCGACCACCTCGACGGGATTCTCTACCCGATGCGGGTGGCCGACCTGCGCAACCTCGGCTACGAGGACGCCCTGTTTCCGGATGCGGGCGACCTGCCCCCGGAGTGACCGCAGGCGTCGCCCGCGGGTTCTGCCTGCAGAAATTCGATCACGCACTGCGTGCGGCGCGGGTCGGCTGCGCATATCTGCGTATTCAGCCACCGCGGCGGACCTTGGACGATGGGCCGAGACCGTTCACCTCGTCCAGGACGCAAGACGACCCATGACTTCCGCCAGCCACGACCGAGACCCCTTCGCCGACACGCGCAGCGTCCTCGAGGCGCGCGCCCGCGAATTGCGCGAAGCCGTCCGCGCGGCACAGCTGCGCAGGGACGCGGAGCAGTACGGCAGGATCGTCGACGACGTGCACGACCTCGAGGCGGAGTCGTTCGCCGACCTGGTGGTCGACGTCGGCCTGGCCGAGATCGACCGCGAACTCGCGGAACTGCGCACGATCGAGGCAGCCCTGCGTCGCGTGGCCGACGGCAGCTACGGCCTCTGCGAGCAGTGCGCACGCGAAATCGACCCGCGTCGCCTTGACGCGGCCCCTGCAGCGACGCGCTGCGTCGACTGCCAGTCGCTGCACGAGCGCACGCACTTTCAGCGTGTCGGGCACACGCTGTAGAACTGAATAGTGAATCGGAAGTGGGGTGCCAAGGTCACCCCGGCTCTATCCATTCGCTATTCACTCGTCTCGAGTGACCCCCGCGGGCCGGTGGCTAGGTTTCGCGCCAGGCGGCGTCGTAATTCTGACCGCACTGGATTATCCGATGCAGTACGTCGTCGTAACCGACACCGGCTGAGCGCGCGGACGTCGCGAAGTCCTCGATCTGGGCGAGATTGGGATTCGCGTTCGCCTCGAGCACGTACAGGCTGCCGTCGGGTTTCATCCGCAGGTCGATCCGGGCGTAGCCGCTCAGGCTGAGCGCCCGGTAGATGCGTCGCGCGAGCGTGGCGATGCGCAGTGACAGCCCCGCGGGGAGGTCGCGGGCAGGCCCGGTGTCGATCCCGTGCTTCTGCTGGTACTTGCGGTCCCATTTCACCTTGCGCGTGGCGATGGACGCCTCCTCCGTCAGCGTGCCGAAGTAGAGCTCCCAGACCGGGAAGGTCGTGAGCCTCTGGTTGCCCATCACGCCGATGTAGAGCTCGCGCCCCTCGACGTATTCCTCGACCAGTGCGTCCGAGTTGGTCTGCTCGTGGATGAACTCGACGCGCTCGCGCAGCCTCTGCCCGTCGTGGACGATCGACGCCTGGGCGATCCCCAGCGAGGCATCCTCGGTCGCCGACTTCACGAACAGCGGGAACTTGAGCCTGCGGGGCTCGTGGTAGCGCCGCTTGCGCGGCAGCAGCGCGTAGCGCGCCGTCGCGATGCGGTGATAGGCGAGGATCTGCTTCGAGAGCACCTTGTCGCGCGAGATCATCATGCCGCGCGGGTTGCAGCCCGTATACGGCAGGCGCATCAGCTCGAGGAATGCCACGACGTACTCGTCGTACGTGACGATGCCCTGGAACTCCTCGAGCAGGTTGAACGCGACGTCTGGCTTCCAGTCCAGGATGGTCGCGCGCAACTCGGCCAGGTTGTCGCCGAGGCCCAGCATGCGCACGTCGTGACCCATGGCCTGCAGCGACGTCCTGACGTCGTACTCCGTGCGCCACTCGTCTATCTGCTGGGGCGTGTAGCCTTGCGTGTTCTCCGGCGGAACGAGTGTCTCGTGCACGAGCACGAGCACCCGCAGCGGCTTGCGGACCGGCGCGGCGCGCGCGCGGCGCTTCTTCCTGCCCGTCGTCGTGACTGTCGTCGTCATAGAGCGTAGTGCTCGCGATCGCGCAGCAGCATGTCGAGCATGATCCGTTCGAGCATCACGATCAGTTCGCGCTTCGTCTCGCGCTGGCTGCGCTTGAGCCGCAGGTGCATGCGGCGGGCGCGCTGCGTGGCCGTGCGCAGCACGTGCTGGACCAGGTAGGGGTGCATGCGTGCGCGGCGGATCAGCAGGCGCTTCAGCTGCGGACGCACTTCGCGCAGGAATCGGCCGGCGTTGGCGCCGCGCGGGAATTCCTCCGCGCTGCCGAACACGCGCAGCAACCTCCGGTCGTAGGAGCGGGCCGTGTCGATTTCGTACCGCCGCTGCTTGCGACGATAGTGCTCGCGCAGCGTCCGCGTGTTCTCGGCCAGCGGCTCGATCACGTCGCGGCTGAGACGCACGGCCCGCCTGCCCTCGAGGTCGCGCATCGTCGCATCGACGTACCCGAGCTTCGCGATCGCCGGCCAGCCCGCGTATTGGCTGCGCCAGCGCGACCGCTTGGGCAGCCATACCGCGAACGTCTCCGCGAAGTCCTCCGTCGGGTGGCTCTGCGCGTACCAGTGCCCGAGGTGCAGCACGAACCGGCGACTGCCCGGCCGCGGAAAGTAGCGGGACGGGTAGCGTCGCGATGCCTTGCCGAATGCCTGTCGCCACGCCTTCCGCCGCCGCAGCGCAAAGGCGGTGTCGATCGCGTGCCCGGTCTCGTGCCGCAGGATGCGCATGAGCCACTTGTCGTTGCCGCCCTCGACCTCGTGCATGAAGCGGCGCTCGAGCCGCTCGAGCCGGGGATGTGCGAGGTAGAACGGAATCGCGATCCCCGGAATGCCGTCGGGAGAGAACCACTCCTCCGACAGCCACACGTGCGGCCGGAAGCGGATGTCCTTGAGGCGCAGCTCGTCATAGAGCCGCTGCACGGCTGCTTCCAGCCCCGAGGTTCGCAGCGACAGCCGCAGGTCGCAGAAGCGCTTGTCGAGCAGCGCCTCGTCGTCGAGTCGCGTCCAGGCGGGTTCGCGGACGGTATCGCGGCGGGTCGACCGTACGCGCGCCTTGCTCGAACTCACTGCGAACCCTCGGCCTGCGTCGGGGACGGCGTGCCCGCAGTGAGCAGGCGTGAGGCCGCAGCGTGCAGCAAGGTCAAGTCGCCGAGGCGTGCCAGGA
>CAVQQX010000140.1:0-12887 GCA_963714645.1 uncultured Gammaproteobacteria bacterium | reverse complement strand
CCTCGAGGATGCGCTGCGTGCGCTCGTGCGCCGCGGCGACCAGCGACTCGGGCAACCCCTGCGCGACGAGCTTGTCGGGGTGATTCTGGCTCATCAGCTTGCGAAAGGCCCGCGTCACCTCTGCGTCGGTCGCCGCGGCCTGGACCCCCAGCGCTTCGTACGCGTCCGCCAGTCGCGATGCGGTGCCCGCGCCGGCTCCGGACGACGACCGTCCGCCGGAACCGGCGCCCTGGTACGCGCCGCGATGCATGCGCAGCATCGCCTCGAGCGCCGCGAATTCGAGCGTCGAGACGCCGAGCGCCCGGCAGACGCGCACGAACACGGCGCGCTGCCGCTCGCCGAGGCCGTCACCGCGGAGCGCCGCCTCGAGCTGGATCTGGACGAACAGGCGGCCGAGCGCGGGCCGCCCGCCCGCGAGCCAGCGCAGGCGCTCGAGCGTGCCTTCGAGCGGGAACTCGGCGTTCTTCCCCTCGGTGAACAGCTCGATGGCACGGCGGCGGTCGGCCTCGGACAGCGAGAAGCGCTGCATCGCCGCGCGCGCCGCGTCGATCTCGAGTTCGCTGACGCGACCGTCGCTCTTGGCGACGTGGCCCATCACCTGGAACGTGGCCTCGAAGAAGGCGCGACGCAGTTCGGCCGGGTCACCGGTGCGAGCGCCGGCGCCGTCCTCGTCGCCGCCGGCACCCGGCGCACGACGCGCGGCGGTCCCGGCATGGCTTCGCGAGACCCGGTCGAACTGGTGACCGATCACGAAGCCCACGATCGCACCGAGCAGTCCGCGACCGATGACGTAGCCCAGGATCGCGCCGATGATCTTGCCGTACCAGCCTTGCAGCATCTTCGAGGGGGGTCCGCAGGAGTCTGCCGGCGCGGGACCGCACCGGCGATGTGGTTACAATGCATCTTATCAGCCCCGGTGCCGCGCCCATGTCGATCACGCCCCCGTCCGGTTCCCCCGCGCCCCCTTCGTCCACGTCGGGGTCGCCCGGCCGCATGGCGACAAATCCGCTGACGGCATCGCCGCCGATGCACCAGTCGCGCATCACGGGGCTCACGCGCCTGCACCAGGGCAAGGTGCGCGACATCTACGAGATTCCGGGCGATTCGCGGCACATGCTGATCGTCACGACCGATCGGCTGAGCGCGTTCGACGTGGTGCTGCCCGACCCGATTCCGGGCAAGGGTCGAGTGCTCACGAGCATCTCCAACTTCTGGTTCGGCAAGACGGGGCGCATCGTGCCGAATCACCTGGCGTCGCCCGAGCGCCGCGACCTGGCTGGCATCGTCGCCGACGCGGGCGAGCGCGCGCTGCTCGTCGACCGCACGATGGTCGTGCGTCGGTTGCAGGCGCTGCCCGTCGAGGCGGTCGTGCGCGGCTACCTGATCGGGTCCGGCTGGAAGGACTACCAGCGCAGCGGCCAGATCTGCGGCATCCGGCTGCCGGACGGCCTCCGGATGGCGGACCGGCTGCCGCAGCCGATCTTCACGCCCTCCACCAAGGCGCCCAAGGGCCATCACGACGAGAACGTGGGCTTTGCCGAGATCGCCAAGCGGGTCGGCATCGAGATCGCCGAGAGCGTGCGCGACAAGGCGATCGAACTCTACCAGTTCGCGGCGGCGCATGCGCTGACGCGCGGCATCATCATCGCCGACACCAAGTTCGAGTTCGGCATCGACGAGGAACACGGCGGACGGCTCACGCTGATCGACGAGGCGCTCACCCCCGACTCGTCGCGCTTCTGGCCGGTGGACACGTACGCGCCCGGCACCAGCCCGCCCTCGTTCGACAAGCAGTTCGTGCGCGACTACCTCGAGACGCTCGACTGGAACAAGACCGCGCCGGGGCCGTCGCTGCCGGCCGAGGTGATCCGTCGCACCAGCGAAAAGTACGAAGAGGCGTATCGGCGCCTGACGGGATGAGCGAGCCGGAGCTCAGGCGTGCTTCGCCACCCATGCACCGATCACGCGCTGCAGTGCGCGCACGCCGTCCGTGAGCGCGGCCGGGCCCGGCTGCAGGATGATCGACGATTTCACCTCGTGCAGCTCGCCGTCGCGCACCGCCGGCACGTCCTGCCATCCCGCGCGCGCCGCCACCGATCGGGCCGAGAATTTCTTGCCGCACCACGACCCGAACACGAGGTCCGGCGCGCGGCGCGCCGCCTCGAGACCGTCGGCGACGATGCGATCCTTGCCGAGCGACTGGCGCGACAGCTCGGGGAACACGTCGTCGCCTCCGGCGATGCCGATCAGCTCGGAGACCCAGCGGATGCAAGAGATCTGCGGCTCGTCCCACTCCTCGAAATAGACGCGCGGCCGGCGCGGAAATTCCGATGCGGCCGCACGGATCGCGTCGAGCCCGCGTTCGAGCTCGTCCGCGAGCGCGGCCGCCTTCGCCTCGCAACCCACGAGCCCGCCGATCGTGCGGATCACGCGCAGGATTTCCGCGACGCTGCGCTGGTTGAAAACGTGCACCTCGATGCCGTGGCGCACGAGCTGCGCACCAATGTCCGCCTGCAGGTCCGAGAACCCGAGCACGAGGTCCGGTTGCAGCGCGAGGATGCGGTCGATCTTCGCACTCGTGAACGCCGACACGCGCGGCTTGTCCTTGCGGGCGCGCGGCGGCCGGACCGTGAATCCCGAGATGCCGGCGATGCGGTGCTCCTCGCCGAGCAGGTAGAGCGTCTCGGTCGTCTCCTCGGTGAGGCAGACGATGCGTGAGGCGTATCGCCCGGCGGCAGCTGCTGCAGTCAACGCGGCGTCGGCGCTCGGGATCGTCGCAGCGGGCACGGTCGTCTCCTGGCGGGAGGAAAATCCAACGAGAGATCGGGTGTGCGGATGCCGCCCGACCCGCCCGGCGCCATTGTGCCGCACGATCCGCAGCGCGTGCTTGCCTGCCGCGGGCTCGCGTGCAAGGCTTCGGCCGGTTCCCGCCGCACGACGGATGGACCTTGGCCGCGACGTCCCTGTTCCGCAAGCTGCAGCTGCGCTTCGAGTACTGGCTGTTCGACCTGCCGGTCACGGCAGGTGGCCCGCCGCTGCACCTCGCGCTCGTGCCGCTGCGCTACGTCTATGCGCTGATTCGTGACTTCGTCCGCGGCGACCTGGGCCTGCGAGCAATGGGCCTCGTCTACTCGTCGCTGTTCGCGCTGGTGCCGATCATCGCCGTCTCGTTCTCGGTGTTGAAGGCGTTCGGCTACCACCGCGAACTCGAGCCGGTGCTGTTCGAGTTTTTGCGACCGCTCGGCGTCAAGGGCTACGAGCTCACCACGAGCATCATGCAGTTCGTCGAGAACGCGCAGACGACGGTGCTCGGCACGGTCGGCTTCGCGTTCCTGCTCTACACCGTCATCACGATGATCCGGAAGATCGAGGACGCGCTCAACTTCACCTGGCACGTCGAGCGGCCGCGCAGCCTCGCCAAACGCATCAGCGAATACCTGGTGATCATGCTGGTGGGCCCGGTGGCGACGGTGGCGGCGCTGGTGCTGATGACCAAGATCGAGGCGAGCGCCGTGCTGTCGGGCGTGCCCTCCCTCGGCGGCGCGGCGAACGGCGAGCGCGGTTCACACCTCGCGCCGTACCTGCTGATCATCGCGCTCTTCTGGTTCGTCTACCTCTACATGCCGAACACGCGCGTGCGCTGGCAGGCGGCGCTCGTCGGCGCCCTGTTCGGCGGCACTGCATGGGTGATGGTCGGTGCCGTCTTCGCGCGCGTCGCGGTGTTCGCGACGCAGACCGCCGCCGTCTACGCGGGCTTCGCGATCGTGCTGCTCGCGCTCGTGTGGCTGCACCTGAGCTGGCTGGTGATGCTGCTGGGCGGCCAGCTCTCGTTCTACGTGCAGCACCCCGAGCACCTGCGCACGGGCCACGGGCCCATTCCCACGACGGCAATACTGCGGGAACGCATCGCGATGGGGGCAATGTACCTGATGGCACAGCGCTTCGTCGACGGCGGAGAACGCTGGAACGTCTCCGACCTCGCCGACCGCATGGACGTGCCCGCCTCGGTGCTCGACGGCGCGCTCTGCAACCTCGAGGACCGCGGTCTCGTGCTCACCGCGGAAGACGACACCGTGTCTCCTGCGCGGGACCTCGGCAGCATTTCACTCGCCGACATCCTCGATGCCGTGCGGCACGAGACGCCGGATCCACGACGCCCCGAGCCTCGCGGCGTCGCCGAGGCCGATGCCGTCGCGCTCGCCGCCGACGCCGCGATGCGCGAGTGCATGTCGAAATCGACGCTGCGCGACCTCGTCGCCGGCCCCGCCGCCGTCCCGTCGCCGCGCGTGTGAAGCGGCGCTGGCGCGCGCTGGCGCGCGGCGTATCCGGTCGTTCTTCGGCGGGCCATGCGCGGCACGGATGCCGGGCTCAGTCGCCCGCGATCGTCATCTCCTCGAGCAGGATCGACCCCGTCCGCACGCTGCCTCGCACGTCGATGTCCGCGCCGACGTCGACGACGTTGCGGTACATGTCCTTCAGGTTGCCGGCGATCGTGACCTCGTGCACCGGGTACTGCACCTCGCCGTCCTCGACCCAGAACCCCGCCGCACCGCGCGAGTAGTCGCCCGTGACGCCGTTGACGCCCTGCCCCATCAGCTCGGTGACCAGCAGGCCGCGGCCCATGTGCCGCAGCAGCTCGTCGAAGCTGCGACCACGGCTGCGCACCAGCAGGTTGTGCGTGCCGCCGGCGTTGCCCGTCGTGCGCAGGCCGAGCTTGCGCGCCGAGTACGTGCTCAGCACGTAGCCGAGCAGCACGCCGCCCTCGACGAGTTCGCGGTCGCGGGTCGCCACGCCCTCCTGGTCGAAGGGCGCGCTGCCGAGCGCCTTCGGCAGGTGCGGACGTTCGGATACGGCGAACCAGTCGGGGAATACCGGCTGTCCCGCGGCGTCGAGCAGGAACGACGCGCGTCGGTACTGGCTGCCCCCGCGGATCGCGCCAAGGAAGTGCCCCAGCAGCCCGCGCGCGACCTCGGGCACGTAGAGCACGGGGGCCTTCTGCGTGTGGAGCTTCCGTGCGCCGAGCCGCCGGATCGCCCGCTCGCCCGCGCGCCTGCCGACGCTCTCGGCCGGTTCGAGCTCGCGCCAGTCGCGCATCGTGCTGTACCAGTAATCGCGCTCCATGTGCTCGCCGTCGGAGCCGAGCACCGAGCAGCTCACGCTGTGCACGGTGCCCGGGTACGCTGCGAGGAAGCCGAGCGAGTTGCCATACGCGCGCACGCCGCGATGCGTGCTGACGGCCGCGCCCTCGGAATTCGTGATGCGCTCCGGGTCGACGGCCATCGCCGCGGCCTCGCAGGCGATCGCGAGGTCGCACGCGGCCTCGGGCGTGACGTCCCAAGGGTGCGCGAGGTCGAGCGCGGGAATGTCGCGCGCGAGGTCCTCGGCGTCGGGCAGGCCTGCGCAGGCGTCCTCGGCGGTGTACCTGGCGATCGTGCAGGCCTTCTGCACGGTCTCGCGCAGCGCGGCTGCGCCGAGATCGGCGGTGCTGGCGCTGCCCTTGCGCGTGCCGAAGTAGACGGTGACACCCATGCCGCGGTCGCGCTGGTATTCGACGGTTTCGACTTCGCCGAGCCGCGCACTGACGCTCAGGCCCACGTCGACGCTGATCGCGGCCTCGGCCTGGCTGGCGCCGAGCACGCGGGCTTCGGCGAGGGCGAGCTCCACGAGCGCGAGCAGCTCGGCGCCGTCGGCGGCGAGTGCGGGAGTCGTTCGGTCGGGAGGGGTGGCGATCTCGGTCGTGCGGGGTCGGCTCATCCCGCAATTCTAGCAGCGGACGGCCTCCCGACCTCGCGTGCTAGCATGCGAAAAGAGGCAGTTTCATGGCGCGCAAGCAGGCAGTCCCGGACGCCGCGTCGGCGGGCGACGAATTCGACGACGATGCCGGGCGCCGCGCCGGCGGAGCGGACGCCGATCCCGACGACGAGGGTCCCAGCCGCAGCGCACGCAAGCGCCACGACCTCGAGCTGCGGGAGCTCGGCGTGGCGCTGGTCGAGCTGCCGGCCGCCGAACTCGAGGCGCTCGACCTGCCCGAGAAGCTGCTCGACTCAGTCATCGCCTGTCGGCGCATCACCAGTCACGGCGCGCGGCTGCGCCAGGAAATGTACATCGGCAAGGTGCTGCGTCACATGGACGTGGGGCCGATCCGCATCGCGCTCGAGCGACGCAGCGACATCGACCGCCAGCGCGTCCGCCGTGAGCACGCGCTCGAGCAGTGGCGCGACCGGCTTCTCGCCGACGAGGCCGCTGCCTGGACCGAACTCGCGACACGGGTCGACCCGACTGCGCTGCAGGAGTTGCGCAGCCTCGTGCGCCAGGCACGGGCCGAGCGGTCGGCGTCCCGTCCGCCGGCCGCCGCACGCCGCGTGTTGCGGAAACTGCGCGAACTGCTGGAGCAGCCTCGCGTTTAGAACAATCGGGCCTGCGCCTGTACAATGACCCGGTGCAACCGCTCGTCGGCATCATCATGGGCTCGACCTCGGACTGGGACACCCTGCGGTCCGCGGCCGAGATGCTCGGGCGTCTGTCGATCCCGCACGAAGTGCGCGTCGTGTCGGCCCACCGCACGCCCGACCTGCTGTTCGAATACGCGGCCGGCGCGCGCGAGCGCGGCCTGCAGGTGATCATCGCGGGTGCAGGCGGCGCGGCGCACCTGCCGGGCATGTGCGCCGCGAAGACCTCGCTGCCCGTGCTCGGCGTCCCAGTGCAGTCGAAGACGCTGAGCGGGCTCGATTCCCTGCTCTCGATCGTGCAGATGCCGGCGGGTGTGCCGGTCGGCACGCTTGCGATCGGTGTCGCCGGCGCCACCAATGCCGCGCTGCTCGCGGCGTCGATCCTCGCCAACTCGAGCCCCGCCATCCGCAAGGCGCTCGACGATTTCCGCGCGGCGCAGACCGACAAGGTCCTCGCCCAGCCCGACCCGCGCAGCCCCACGATTTCGACATGAAGATCGGGATCATCGGTGCCGGCCAGCTCGGACGCATGCTGGCCCTGGCAGGCTATCCGCTCGCGCTGCAGTTCCGTTTCCTGGATGCGAGCGCGGGCTCTCCAGGTGGCCAGGTGGCACCGATCGTGACGGGCGCCTTCGACGATCCGCAGAGCCTCCAGCGCCTCGCGGCCGACGTCGACCTGGTGACCTACGAGTTCGAGAACGTGCCGGTCGCCGCGCTGCAGGCCGTGTCGCGGACGCGCGCGGTCCACCCGACCGTCGAGGCACTGCGGGTCTCGCAGGACCGACTGCTCGAGAAGCAGCTGTTCGAGCGGCTGCGCATTCCGACGCCGCCCTTCCGCGCGATCGACTCGCTCGAGCAGTTGCGCCAGGCGATGCGGGAACTCGGGTTCCCCAGCGTGCTCAAGACGCGCACGCTCGGCTACGACGGCAAGGGCCAGCGCGTGCTGCGGCGCCCGGCCGACGCCGAGCCCGCATGGCAGGCGCTCGGCAGCGTGCCGCTGATCCTCGAGGGTTTCGTCGATTTCGAGCGCGAAGTCTCGGTCGTCGGCATGCGCAGCACCACGGGCGAGGTGCGCGCGTACCCGATCGTCGCCAACACGCACCGCGGCGGCATCCTGCGCGTGACGCTCGCCCCGCACCGGCACCCGACGCTGCAGCGCCTCGCCGAGACGTACCTCAAGCGCGTGCTGAAGCAGTTCGATTATGCGGGCGTGCTCACGATCGAGTTCTTCGTGCGCGGTGGCAGGCTGGTCGCGAACGAGATGGCGCCGCGCGTCCACAATTCCGGTCACTGGACGATCGAGGGCGCCGTCACCTCGCAGTTCGAGAACCACCTGCGAGCGATCCTCGGCCTGCCGCTCGGCGAGACGGCGGCCATCGGCCATGCCGCGATGGTCAATTTCATCGGACAGTTGCCGCCGCGCGACGCATTGCTCGACCTGCCCGGCCTGCACTGGCACGACTACGGCAAGGACGCCCGTCCGGGCCGCAAGGTGGGGCACTGCACGCTGGTGGCGGCAAGCGCGGTGGAGCGCGACCGGCTGGTCCGCAAGGTCCTGCGCAAGCTGCCGCGCGGAACCTGAGTCGCTGCCCGCGGTCGCAGCTTCGTCCCTGCGGCAAACCGCCGGCGATCTGTGACGAGAGGCGCAGTTCCGCCTCTGGGCGACTCCCGTATAGTAGCGGACGACCGACAGGGGCCGCCCAAGCCAGCCGATGTACCTCGAACACTTCAAGCTCAGGGAGCTGCCGTTCCGGCTCAGTCCGGACCCCGCCTTCCTCTATCCCAGCCAGATCCACTCCCGCGCCAAGGCGTACATGGAGTCGACCATCTGGTTCACGGACGGCTTCGTCGTGATCACGGGCGAGATCGGCTCCGGCAAGACCACGCTGATCGAGACGTTCCTCAAGGAAATCGACCAGGACGTCGTCATCGCGCAGATCAACCAGACGCAGGTTTCCCCGATCGAGTTCCTGCAGTCGGTACTCGCTCAGTTCGGTTTCAGCCCGTTCCGGATGCGCAAGGCCGAGCTGCTCGCCACGCTCAACAATTTCCTGATCGAGCAGTACGCGAACGGGCGCAAGGTGGTGCTGATCGTCGACGAGGCGCAGAACCTCACCAACAAGGTGCTCGAGGAAGTGCGGCTGCTCTCGGGCGTGGAGACCACCAAGGAGAAGGTGCTGCGCATCATCCTGGCGGGCCAGCCCGAGCTGAACACCAAGCTCGATTCGGACGAGCTCACGCAGTTGCGCCAGCGCGTGCGGCTGCGATTCCACCTGAACGCGCTCACCGAGGCGGAGATGGGTGGCTACGTGCGCCACCGCCTGGCGGTGGCCGGCGCGACGCGCGAAGTGTTCGAGGCCGAGACGTACCCGCTGCTCTACCGCTACACGGGCGGCATCCCGCGACTGATCAACACGCTCTGCGACACGGCGTTGCTCGCGGCGTTCGCGCAGGACGAGCAGACCGTGAACGCGGAGGCGATCAAGGCCGCGGTCGTCGAGCTGCAGTGGCAGGAGTACCACGCGCGCACGCACACCAACCTGATCCCCGCGCGGCTCGAGGAGACGGCCCCGCACGAGCGTCCGCCGGTCGGGCGCGTCGTGCTCTCGCTGAGAGGCGTCAAGATCGACGAGGCACTGCTCGTCCCCGGGCGCTTCGTGATCGGGCGCACCTCCGACAACGACCTGCAGGTAGACAGCAAGTTCGTGAGCCGGCATCACGCGCAGCTCGTGACCACCACGGAAGGCTGCTACGTCGAGGACCTCAACAGCACGAACGGCATTTTCCTGAACGGCAAACGAGTGCGGCGGCACAAGCTGGTGGGCGGTGACGTGCTCAAGGTGGGCATGCACGAGATCGAGTATTCGCGGTACGAGGCATCCGCGCCTCCGGCCGAGGATCCGCGCCTCACCGCGACGACGCTGTTGTCCGACCGGGACTATCTCGCCGAGGGCGAGGGTCCGCCGGCGCCGGCCGGGTCGTCACCGCCCGCCGATGGCGGGGAGGACGCTGAAAGCCTGGAAGCCGCCGCGGACGCCGCGCTCGAAGCGCCGCCGGATGTCGCCAGCGAAGGTGCCTCCGCCGTCGCGGCAAGCGTCCAGTCGAACGGCGACGAAGAGGCCGACGACAACGAGGAATCGGTCTCCTCGATCGCGCGCGGGTCGTAGTCCGACTGGGTGCTGCGGTAGTCGCGGCGCTTCATCCACAGCAGCGCGCCGAGCGTCAGCAGCGCACCGCCCATCACGAAGAGCAGGCTGCGCGGCGCACGTTCGACCCACCATGCGACCGCGAAACAGGCGAGCCCGGCGCAGATGCTCGCCACGGGTTTGGCTTCGTAGACGGGCCGCGGCAGCCACATGGTGCGTGGCCTAGCCGGTGCCGCCGACCGTGAGTGATTCGATGCGCAGCGTCGGCTGGCCGACGCCGACCGGCACTTCCTGCCCTTCCTTACCGCAGGTGCCGACGCCGTCGTCGAGCTTCAGGTCGTTGCCGATCATCGAGACGCGGCCCATGACCTCGGGACCGTTGCCGATCAGCGTCGCGCCCTTGACGGGGCGCGTGATGCGGCCCTGCTCGATCAGGTAGGCCTCGCTCGCCGAGAACACGAACTTGCCCGAGGTGATGTCGACCTGGCCGCCGCCGAAGTTGCGGCAGTACAGCCCCTTGTCGACCGAGGCGATGATTTCCTCGGGAGCGTGCGAGCCGGGCAGCATGTAGGTATTGGTCATGCGCGGCATCGTGAGCGCGGCGAAGCTCTCGCGCCGTCCGTTGCCCGTGGGCGGCACGCCCATCAGCCGGGCGTTCAGCTTGTCCTGCAGGTAGCCGCGCAGGATGCCATCCTCGATCAGCGTCGTGCACCGCGTGGGCGTGCCCTCGTCGTCGACGTTGAGCGAGCCGCGCCGCGCGACCAGCGTGCCGTCGTCGACGATCGTGACGCCCTTGGCGGCGACCTGCTGGCCCATGCGCCCGCTGAAGGCCGAGGTGCCCTTGCGGTTGAAGTCGCCTTCGAGGCCGTGGCCGACCGCCTCGTGCAGCAGCACGCCCGGCCAGCCCGCGCCGAGCACGACCGTCATGGTGCCGGCAGGCGCCGGCACGGCTTCGAGGTTGACCTGCGCGGTGCGCACGGCTTCCCGCACGAGTTCCTTCCAGCGCCCCGAGGCGAGGAACTCGGTGTATGCGAAGCGGCCGCCGCCGCCGGCATAACCCTGCTCGCGCCGGCCGTTGTGCTCGATGATGACGCTGCAGTTGAGGCGCACCAGAGGACGCACGTCGCCCGCCAGCGTGCCGTCGCTCGCCATGACCAGCACGGTGTCGTGTGACGCCGAGAGCGACGCCATCACCTGCGTGATGCGCGAGTCGAGCGAGCGCGCCTCGCGGTCGATCTGCTCGAGCAGCTTCACCTTGTCGTCGTCGGCGAGCGTCTCGAGCGGGTCGGCCGCGGTGTAGAGCCCGCGTCCGCCCGTGGCGTGCCAGGCCTGTACGGCGCCGCCGCTGCCGGCCCGCGCGATGGCTCGTGCCGCGTGCGCCGCCTCGAGCAGCGCAGGCAGCATCACTTCGTCCGAATACGCGAAGCCGGTCTTCTCGCCCGAGAGCGCGCGCACGCCCACGCCCTGCTCGATCGAATGCGCGCCGTCCTTGACGATGCCGTCCTCGAGCGCCCACGACTCCTCGCGCGTCATCTGGAAGTAGATGTCGCCGTAATCGACGGCGTGACCCATGACGTCGCCGAGCACGCTGGCGACGCGGTTCTCGTCGAGGTTCGCCGGGGCGAGCAGTGCCGTCCTCGCGACGGCGAGCGGGTCGCGTTCGACGGAGAGCATGGCTAGCGCAGCGGGCTGGGGGGCGAACAGGGGCGGCGGGATGTTCGGCTTCATAGGTCCTTGGATGCGGGCGCGACGGCCAAAGGCAACCGCCGGTGGTCCACGGCCGGGAAATCCTGCCGCAGCCGGCGCTGCCTTGCGAGGTCCAATTCTGCCGTGATCACGCCCGTCCCGCGCGGCAATCGCGCGAGGACGCGCCCCCAGGGCTCGACGATCATCGAGTCGCCGTAGGTCTCCCGGCCATTCTCGTGGAACCCGGACTGCGCCGGGGCGACCAGATAGCACAGGTTCTCGACCGCCCGGGTGCGCAACAGCAGCTCCCAGTGCGCCTTGCCAGTCGGGACCGTGAAGGCCGACGGCACACTGAACCACTCGGCACCCTGCGTGAGCAGCTCCCGGAACAGCTCCGGGAAGCGTATGTCGTAGCAGACGGCAAGCCCGAGCCGGCCCACCGGCGTGTCGATGACCACCGGCAGCGAACCGGGCCGGACACCGTGCGACTCGCGGTGGCTCTCGAGCTTGCCGGGCACGTCGACGTCGAACAGGTGGATCTTGTCGTAGCGCGCGACTTCGCGGCCCTGCGCGTCGTAGACGAGACTCGCGGCCGCGACCCGCCCCTCGCCGGGGACCTGCAGCGGAATCGTACCCGCCACGATCCAGAGCCCGTGGTGGCGCGCCGCCTCGGCGAGGAATTCCTGGATCGGCCCCGCCCCGTGGGTCTCGGCGACGGCGAGTTTCGCGGCCTCGCCGCGACCCATGAACGCGAAGTTCTCGGGCAGCACGGCCACCGCCGCATCCTGGGCGCGGGCACCGCGCAGCAGCGCGCGGGCGCTGTCGAGGTTGCGGTCGACATCCGCGCCGGAAGTCATCTGGATCGCGGCCACGCGCGGCGTCACGGAGCTCTCCCTGCTCGCGGCGGATCTGCCTTTGCGGTCGCCGCCTCGGCCGGCGGCGCGGCGACCCGCTCGACGACCGGCGCCGACCACGGTCCGCCCACGTGATAGTAGACCCGCGTGAGTCCCTGCAGCTGGTCCTTGAAAAGCTGCGACAGTACGAGCACGCCCGCGCCGACGACCGGGCCCGCCGCCAGCGCGCCGGCCATCGCGAGCGGGCCGCTCGTGTTGCCGCTCACGACCATCGTCTGGTCGTAATCCTCGGTCGCGAGGCCGGTGCGACCGACGATGCCGACATTGACTGCGGGGCCCGTGAGCAGCAGGTTCTGCGTGTACGCGTTGCCGGCACGCAGCTCGAAGTCGCCCTTGACTTCGTTGAACGCGAGCCCCTTGTCGGTGACGTCGCGGAAATCGAGCGCGAGGCGCCGCGGCAGCTGCGCGACGCTCAGCAGTCCCAGCACCCGGCCCGCGCCCGGCTCGATGTCGCGAAGCTGGCCGTCTTCGAGCGCCAGTCGCAGCGTCCCGTTCATGAGCTTCATCGACTCTCCCGACGGTCCGCCCGGCCACCAGAGGTCCGCCGCCACGCGGCCCTTGCGCGCGTCGACCGTGCTGCGGTAGCCGAGCTGCTGCGTGGCCGCGCCCACGTCGCTGCTCGTCAACTGCGCGTCGAGCCGCGTGCGCGTGCCGGCCGGCTCCACGTACCAGCTGCCCTGCGCGACGATGTC
>CAVQQX010000139.1:0-3426 GCA_963714645.1 uncultured Gammaproteobacteria bacterium | reverse complement strand
TGTAGTTGCTCGACTAATTCAGTATTGCTACAGCGCGCGACTGTCGTCGACCGTGGCGTCCGGAGCGGATACGCTCGCGCACGCGGACAGTATCCAGGCGCCGAGCAGCGCGACTGCCCGGGGGCCCATCGATCGCGAGGCAATGGCGGTCGGCATGCGCGTTGCCCCCTCGAACGCCCGCTGCCGTTCGAATCCATAGTGCGCCAGATCCGCACAGGGCGCCATTCTCACGCGTCGAGGACGTGCGCCACCGCGCTCTCGACGCGACCGAGAGATTCGAGCCATTTCATTCCCCGGGCGATCTCGTCGCGATTCTCGCGTCGCGAGTCGCGCAGGATCCCTGCCCGCAATGCCGGATCGAACTCGTGCTCGGGAGCTTTCGAATAGCGGCGAAGCACGGGGCTCGCGCCTATCCGCTCGAGCAATGCCTGGTCCATCGTGATGCCGAAGTGAGCGAAGATTCGCCCCATGACTCCCGTCACGTCTGCGAGAAACGAGTCAAAATCGAGCGCGAGTGCCCGTGTGCCGAATCGTTCGACGACCTGCATCCGGGTCAGCGACTCCGCCAGCCAGCTCATGGCGGCCAGCTCGCCCAACGACATTGCATGCAGCGGCGTGATCGGCGCTGCCACCAGCGAGCTCAACCTGCGAATCCGCTCGACCCCGTGCCCCCGAAGATCCTGCCACGAGTTCGCGCCGGCCAGCAGTGCCGCGAGGTACGGTTCGGCGCGAAGGCTGAGATAAATGGCGCGCGACGCATCGTCTCGACGCAGCAGAGTCGGGGCTGCACGCGCGGCGTTGCTCGTGGCCTTGACGACAACGCACTGCGTCGAACCGTAGCCCCTGCGCCACAGCCCGAGGACGAGGTCCGCCAGCAACTCGAACTGCGCCGGACCCAGCAGCGACTCGTGCGACCCGACGACGTCCTGCGCCTCCGCCAGCGTCCGCATGGGCAGCGGCTCGCGCAGCGAGAGCACCACGCGCGATTCGTCGAGCAGGCGGCTGATCAGCGTCGAGCCCACATGGCCCGTGTGCAGCACGTAGTGCACCGGCTGCGCGCACTGCACACGTCGGAGCGCGGCGGCTGCGCGGTCGAATGCGAGCCATGAGCCACGCGTGTCCGGACCGAGGATTCGATCGTCGAGGAAGCTGGCCGCGCGATAATCCGCCGCGCCGAAGCGGATCAACAACACGTGCAGGCGGACCAGGTCGAGCTTCTGCGCGTAGATGTCGGGAGATTTCGCCAGCGCCGATTCGAGGTCATCGGCTGCGGGGTTGTATGCTCGCCCGGTCATCGAGGATCATGGTATAGGATCGTCATGAAGCTTGGCGTACCTTTTCTGCAGCTCCCGATCCGGTTCGACGCCGCAGCCATGGCCGCGGAGATCGAAGCCATCGGCGAGCATGCCTGGCGGCCGCATCCGCAAGGCTATCCAGGCAACGATGCGTTGCCACTGATTTCGCGCGACGGCGATCCCGGCAACGACGACGTGAGCGGCCCGATGCGGCCGACGCCCCATCTCGAGCGCTGCCCATATCTGATGCAGGTGCTCGACGGCATCGGCGCGACGTGGGGCCGCAGCCGGCTGATGCGACTGTCCGGCCGCGCCGAGGTCACGTCGCACGTCGACGTCAACTACTACTGGCGCGAGCGGGCCCGCGTGCATGTGCCGATCGTCACGCAGCCGACGGTCCGCTTCGTGTGCGGCAGTGCGCAGGTCAACATGCGCGCGGGCGAGTGCTGGATTTTCGACACCTGGCGCGAGCACAACGTCTTCAACGACGACAACCTCGCGAGGGTTCACCTCGTCGCCGACACGGTCGGCGGCGATGGGTTCTGGCAGCACGTCGCGAACGGTCGGCCGCACGATCGCGAGATCCCGGGATGGCAGCCACGCTTATGTGCGCCGGTCGCGGGCCTGGTGCCGCCGCTCGACTACGAAACACGCAACGTCCCGCCCGTGATGACACCGTGGGAAATCCGCGCGCACTACGCGTTCCTGCTGCAGGAAGCCCTGCCCCATCCTGACCTGACGCGCGTGCAGCTCGCGCTGCTCGATTTCAGCCGGCGCTGGCAGTCGCTCTGGGCATGCTACGGCGAGAGCCCTGACGGCTGGCCACGGTACCGCGAGGTGCTGGACGCCTTCGGCCGCGAAATGACCAACCTGCGCACTCAACAGATGTTCCTCACCAACGGCATATCGATCGGTGATGCCGTCAGCTCCTGGATCATCGAATCGTCGCTGGCGGATCGTCGACTCGAGGCCGATCCGGAGATCCGCCGACGCACCGCGCAGCAGGTGGCCGCCCCGGCCGCCCCGACCGACGATGCCCGGGTCTTCGACCGGCCGGTGTTCATCGTGAGCCCGCCGCGCTCGGGCTCGACGATGCTGTTCGAGACGTTGTCGACCGCTCGCGCCGTCTTCACGATAGGCGACGAAAGCCACCAGCTGATCGAAGGCCTGTCGCCGCTCGCGCTTGGTGCGCGCGACTTCGACTCGAACCGGCTGCTCGCGGCCGATGCGACTGCAGGCGTGTCGCGTGAACTCCGGGCGCGCTTTTACGCTGCGCTGCGTGACCGGGAGCAGCGCAGGCCGGCGGCTTCGACGCCGGTGCGCATGCTCGAGAAGACTCCGAAGAACGCGCTGCGCATTCCTTTTCTCGCCGAGGTCTTCCCGCAAGCCCGCTTCGTCTACCTGCACCGGGATCCGCGCCAGGTGCTGTCGAGCATGATCGAAGCCTGGACGTCCGGTCGGTTCGTGACCTATCCACTGCTGCCGGGATGGACCGGCCCGCCTTGGTCGTTGCTGCTGGTGCCCGGCTGGCGCGCGCTGCGCGGACAACCGCTGCCACGGATCGTGGCCACGCAATGGAGCACGACCACGCAGCTGCTGCTCGACGATCTCGAGCAGCTGCCGCGCGAGCGCTGGTCGGTCACGACGTACGAAGGCTTTCTGGCCGACCCGCAGGGCGAAGCGCAGCGCATCTGCGCGGCGCACGGGCTCGAGTGGGACCGCAAGATCGAGGGGGACGTGCCACTCGCGAACTACACGGTCTCGCTGCCGGACCCGCAGAAGTGGAAGCGTCACGAGGCAGAGGTCGCGGCCGTGTGGCCCTCGATTGAGCACGTTGCAGTTCGTGCTGAAGCGCTGCAGACCGGCCGCTCGCCGTGAACGCGAAGGCGAGCGATGCCGGCGTCATCCGCGAGCTCCTGGCCCGCGGCCAGGTCGCCGCGGCCGAACGACAACTGCACGTGCTGCTGCAGGAAAGGTCGACCGAAGAGCTGCTGTGGATCGCGAGCGAAATCGCAGAATCCAGGGGCGATCTCGCCGGCGCTCTCGGCCTGACATACGAATCGGCGGCGAGGCACGGGGAGAGTGCTCCACTGCTGCTGCGTCGTGCCCAGCTGCTCGTCGACAATGCGTG
>CAVQQX010000138.1:0-3989 GCA_963714645.1 uncultured Gammaproteobacteria bacterium | reverse complement strand
GCGGGCTCGCTGCAGCTCGCGGTGACACTCGGCGTGCCCGTCGTGGCGACCAACGACGTCCGGTTCCTGGCCCCCGCGGATTTCGAGGCACACGAGGCGCGCGTCTGCATCCACGAGGGCATGCTGCTCGCCGACGCCACGCGAGCACGCCGCTACAGCGAGGAGCAGTACCTGCGTGGACCGGAGGAGATGAGCCAGCTCTTCGCGGACCTGCCGGAAGCACTCGAGAACTCGGTGGAGATCGCGCGCCGCCTCAACCTCGAGATGCGGCTCGGCAAGCCGTCGCTGCCCGCCTACCCGGTGCCGGCCGGGCAGACCACCGAGCAGCACCTGCGCGAGGAATCCCTCGAGGGTCTCGAACGACGCTGGCCGCTGCTCGCGGCCGTCCCCGGCACGAGGATCACGCGCGAGGACTACGACCGTCGCCTCGCAGCCGAGCTCGACGTGATCTGCCAGATGGGATTCGCCGGGTACTTCCTGATCGTCGCGGATTTCATCCGCTGGGCGCGCGGCAATGGCGTCCCGGTGGGTCCCGGGCGCGGTTCGGGCGCCGGTTCGCTCGTCGCCTACGTGCTCGGCATCACCGACCTCGATCCGCTGCGCTACGACCTGCTGTTCGAGCGCTTCCTGAATCCCGAGCGCGTCTCCATGCCGGACTTCGACGTCGACTTCTGCATGGAAGGCCGCGACCGCGTGATCGACTACGTCGCGAGCCGCTACGGCCGCGACCGCGTCTCGCAGATCATCACCTACGGCACCATGGCGGCCAAGGCGGTCGTGCGCGACGTCGCCCGCGTGCAGGGGCTTGCGTACGGCCTCGCCGACAGCATCGCGAAGCTGATCCCATTCGAGCTCGGCATCACGCTCGACGAGGCGCTCGAGAAGGAGGAGGAACTCCGCAAGCGCTACCGCAACGAGGCCGAGGTGCGCGAGGTCATCGACATGGCGCGATCGCTCGAGGGGCTCGTGCGCAACGCCGGCATGCACGCGGGCGGCGTCGTGATCGCGCCGTCCGTGCTCACCGATTTCGCTCCGCTCTACTGCGACGAGAACGGGACGAGCGTCGTCACCCAGTTCGACAAGGACGACGTCGAGGCCGCCGGGCTCGTCAAGTTCGACTTCCTGGGGCTGCGCACGCTCACGATCATCGACTGGGCCGTCCGTACCATCAACGAGGGCCGGGCGCGCACCGGCGAGGCGCCGCTCGACATGTCGACGTTGCCGCTCGACGACGTCGCGACCTACGCGCTGCTGAAGCGCTGCGCGACGACCGCCGTGTTCCAGCTCGAGTCGCGCGGCATGAAGGACCTGATCAAGCGCCTGCAGCCGGACACGTTCGAGGACATCATCGCGCTCGTGGCGCTGTTCCGGCCGGGGCCGCTGCAGTCCGGGATGGTCGACGACTTCATCGACCGCAAGCACGGCCGGGTCGGCGGCGGGATCGACTACCTGCATCCCGACCTCGAACCGGTGCTCTACCCGACCTACGGCGTGATCCTGTACCAGGAGCAGGTCATGCAGATCGCCCAGGTCCTCGCCGGCTACACGCTCGGCGGCGCCGACCTGCTGCGACGGGCGATGGGCAAGAAGAAGCCGGAGGAGATGGCGCAGCAGCGCTCGATCTTCGTCGAGGGGGCGACCGGACGCGGCGTATCCGAGTCGCAGGCCGCGCACATCTTCGACCTGATGGAGAAGTTCGCCGGATACGGCTTCAACAAGTCGCATTCCGCCGCGTACGCGGTGCTCTCGTACCAGACTGCGTGGCTCAAGGCGCAGTACCCGGCGGCGTTCATGGCGGCCGTGCTGTCGTCTGACATGGACCGCACCGACAAGGTCGTCACCCTGATCGACGAGTGCACGCGGATGGGCCTCGCCGTGGAACCGCCCGACATCAACGAATCGCAGTACATGTTCGCGGTGTCGGGGCAGCAGTCGATCCGCTACGGGCTCGGCGCGATCAAGGGGGTCGGCCACGCCGCGGTCGAGAACATGCTGCAGGAACGCACGCTCCACGGCCGGTTCCGGGACTTGCGCGATTTCTGCCGGCGCCTCGACCTCAACCGCGTCAATCGCCGCGTGCTCGAGGCGCTGATCCGGTCGGGCGCATGCGATTCGCTCGGCGGCCAGCGCAACCGTGCGACGCTGATGCACCAGCTCACGGCCGCGATGCAGGCCGCCGACCAGTCGACGCGGGCGCGCGAGGCGGGACAGTCCGACCTGTTCGGGCTGGCCGATGCGTCTCCGGCGTCTCCCGCGCCGCGCCGAGGGCGCGCGCAGCGCGGGTGAGGGCCGGGCCGCTGCCCAGTTGCAGGAGACGCTGCCCGAATGGAGCGAGGCCGTACGCCTCGCCGGCGAGCGCGAGACCCTCGGCCTCTACCTGACCGGCCACCCGATCGCCGAGTACGAGCGCGAGCTGCGCCCGCTCGTGAGCGGCCGCATCGCCGACGTGGGCGGCGCGCGGCCAGCAGGAGCCGGTGACGACAAGTCCGCGGGCTGGCGCGGTCCCGGCCGCAGCGTCACCGTCGCCGGCCTCGTGCTCGAAATCCGCAAGCGCGGCAACCGCACCAGCTTCATCCTCGACGACCGCAGCGGTCGGCTCGAAGTCGCGATGTTCGACGACGTCTACCAGCAATACCGCGCGCTGGTCACGCGGGACGCGATCCTGGTCGTGGAAGGCGGCCTGCGCTGGGACGATTTCATCGACGACTGGCGCGTGCAGGCGAAAAAGATCATGGACGTCGACCAGGCGCGCGAGCAGTACGCACGCAACCTCGTCCTGCGCTGGCCGGCGGCGCGCGCGCGCAACGGCGACGCCGCGAAACTGATCGCCGCGCTCGAGCACGCGCTCAAGCCGAGCCAGGGTGGACGCTGCGCGGTGGCGATCCGCTACGCCACGGGCGAGGCCTCGGCGATCCTGCAGTTCGGGGAGCAGTGGAAGGTGCGACCGTCGCGCGAACTGATCGAGCGCCTCGGCACGCTCGTCGGGCGCGACTCGGTCGAGCTCTACTACGGCCCGCGGGACTAACCGGCCGCCCGCTCTCCGGGCCGAGGCGCCGCCGGCGAACCGAGGCGCGCCGCGGTCCGCCGCTGATTTGCGCCCGCGCCGGGGGTCCGGCATCCTTCGCGGCCTATGCCGTTGAGTTTTCTGGAATTCGAGCAGCCGATCGCCGAGCTCGAGGCGAAGATCGACGAGCTGCGGTTCGTGTCATCCGATGCCGAGGTCAACATCGGCGAGGAGATCGCACGCCTGCGCGCCAAGAGCCGCGCGCTCACGACCAGTATCTTCGCGAACCTGACTCCGTGGCAGATCACGCAGCTCGCGCGCCACCCGCAGCGCCCGTACACGCTCGACTATGCGACGTCGATGTTCGACGAGTTCCAGGGCGGGTGCAGCAGCCGGCGCAGACGCTCGTCGGTGGTGGCTTGCAGCTCTGCAATAGCGGTCTTCAGCCCTTCGGCGCGCACCGTGTCCAAGGCATGAAACCGGGCGAGCACTTCACCGAAGCGGCGGGACAGGTTTGCCCAGTCGCGGTAAGAAGACTCCAGCGTTGGCAGCGACTGAAGAATGCCTTTGATGCCCTCGGCGACCAGGTTCCTCAGTGCGAGTGGATCCTGGACGATGCCCACCTTCGCCCAGTCAGGGATGCTGACAGCAGTGCCCTGAACGGCAAGCGGGTGAAGCAGGCCGTCGAGGAACATCGAGTCGACCAGCGCCCGAACATCCGGATGCTCAAACGGCACGTCGGCCTTGGCTAAGAAATCGGCCGGCGTGGGTTCACCCGTACGTGTGCCCGTCAACCCAAGGCGTGAGAGGTAACGGTACCAAGCCTCCTGCACGACCCGTAGCAACATGGTCTTCGAGGCAAACAACTCGCTGATCGGCAGATCCCTGAACGCCGCGTGATCGCCAAGCACGCGCCCAACGTGGTCCGCCAAAACCAGCGGCAGACCGGAATCGCGGTAATGCAATCGCAGCAAGCAATACATCG
>CAVQQX010000137.1:0-17758 GCA_963714645.1 uncultured Gammaproteobacteria bacterium | reverse complement strand
CCATCCTTGAGTGGCACAGGCTATTTTTTCTTCATCGCCGCTTCGATGCGCTGGCATAGCGTCTTCAGGATCTTGATGCGCGCAAAATTCTTGTCGTTGGCTTCCACCAGCGTCCACGGTGCAATTTCGGTGCTGGTACGGTCAGCCATATCGCAGATGGCCTGTTCGTAGTCATCCCATTTCTTGCGGTTGCGCCAGTCTTCTTCGGTAATCTTGAAACGCTTGAAGCCAATTTTCTTGCGCTCGTTGAAACGTTTGAGCTGCTCTTCCTTGCTGATAGCCAGCCAATACTTGACCAGCACGATGTTGTGCCTGGCAAGTTGCGCCTCGAAATCGTTGATCTCGCCGTAGGCGCGCATCCAGACCGGGTCGCTGCAAAATTTTTCCACGCGCTCCACCAGCACACGCCCGTACCACGAACGGTCAAAAATCGTCAGGCGGCCCCGGCGCGGGATGTGCCGCCAGAAACGCCACAGGTAGGGTTGCGCGCGCTCTTCTTCGGTCGGTGCGGCAATCGGAACGACCTGGTATTGCCGCGCGTCCACCGCGCTGGTGATGCGGCGGATGCTGCCGCCCTTGCCTGCGGCGTCATTGCCCTCGAACACCGCGATCACGGTGATATTTTTGAATCTCGGATCGCGCGTCAGCAAGGCAAGCTTGCCCTGATATTTTTCCAGCTCCGCCTGGAATTTCTTTTTCTCCAGCTTCTGGCTGAGATCGAGTGTTTTCAGGATTTGCAAGTTGTCGATCGAGGGCAGCAGCGGCGGTGCATGAACCCTGGTCGATTTCTCATCGGTTTCGCCGAGACGTTTGCGGATAGCTTCAAGAATCACCTTGCCCACCGTCAGGCTGCGGTAACGCGCGTCTGCGCCCTCGACGATGATCCACGGTGCCTCCGCCGTACTGGTGTGGCGGATGACGCTTTCATGCACGGTCTGAAATTTGTTGTAGAGCTTGTAGTGCTCCCAGTCGCGCTTGGTTACGCGCCAGCGGGTCTTGGGGTCTTTTTCCAGCAGCTTGAGCCGCGCTTCCTGTTTTTCCTTGGACAGGTGCAGCCAGAATTTGATGATCAGCGCCCCCTCGTCGGTCAACATCCTTTCCAGGCGTTTGGCGCGCTCCAGGCTCTGGTCAAGCTCGGCGACCTTGGTCAGGCCATGCACCCGATTGAGGATCGGCCAGGTATACCAGGAACCGAGAAACACACCGACCTTGCCCTTGGGCGGCAGGGCGCGCCAGAAGCGCCACATCATGGGGCGATCCATTTCCTCATCGGACGGCTCGCCCATGCCGTGGGTCTGGACATGGCGCGGATCCATCCACTCATTGAGCAGGTTGACGGTCTCGCCGCGCCCCGCGCCATCCACGCCCCCTACCAGGATGACAACCGGAAACCTAGCGTTTTGTGCGAGGTCGAATTGCACGTCCAGCAGCGCTTCGCGCAGCTTGGGCGCCTCGACGTCGTAGGTGGCCTTGTCAATCTTGTGCCCCAGTTCCGCTGATTCAAACATGATGTTCTCCTTGATGGGTGTTACAAATGATCCGGCGCAATGGCGAGGCGCAACAAGGTCTGGCAATCGCCTTCGCGCGTGCGGCTGCTGAACCACCACACCGCCCCCTTCTTGATACTCCAATAATCCGCATGGCCGGTCATGAGCAATGCGGCGGCCTCGCCCAATGCGGGCTGGTGGCCGACGATCAGAACACTGTCTTCTCCATCCGGCCAGTTTGCCGCTTTTATGATAGCCTCGGGTGAAGCTCCCGGCGCAATATCCGGCTCGGCGCTCGGGCGCGCGCTGCGGTTGCGCGTGGCCCCGCACCTGCATTTCGCGCCGGACGAGGAACTCGAGCGCAGCAACCGCCTCGACCAGCTGATCGGTCGTGCCGTCCGCGACGACCGCGCGCGCCACGTCGCGGACGACACGGGGCAGGAGACGGCCGCGCACGACGATTCGCACTACGACAGCCGCGACGACGACGCGGAAGATGACGCGAACGCGCCCCAGGCGCACGACGGCCGGGGCTGCGGCCCGAAGTGATGGCGGAGGAGGCGGGCACCCCGGCGCCGGCGCGCAGGCGCTGGCGCACGGTGGACGGCATCGTGCTGCTCGACAAGCCCGAGGGGCTGTCGTCGAACCAGGCGTTGCAGCGCGTGCGACGCGCGCTGCAGGCCGGGAAGGCGGGCCATGCAGGCACGCTGGACCCGATGGCGACCGGAATGTTGCCGCTGTGCTTCGGACAGGCGACCAAGGCGTGTGGCGCGCTACTCGGTCGTCGCAAGGCCTATCGCGCGACCGTGCGCCTCGGCGCCGCCACCGACACGGGCGACCGCGAAGGCCGGGTATCGCGCGCAGCGGCGGTGCCGTCCTTCGACGGTGGAGATCTCCGTCGAGTGGCGACCTCGCTGCAGGGCGAGCGGCTGCAGGTGCCGCCGATGTACTCGGCGCTCAAGCGCGACGGACGGCCACTCTACGAGCTCGCCCGTCGTGGCGAGACCGTGAACCGCGCGGCGCGACCGATCGCGATCGAGTCGTTGCAACTCGACCGCGTGGATGACACGACTCTCGCGCTTGCCGTGACCTGTTCCAAGGGGACGTACGTGCGCGTCCTCGCCGAGGAGGTGGCCGCGGGACTGGGGACGGTGGGCCACCTCGTGGGCCTGCGTCGTTCCTGGGTCGAACCGTTCGAGGGCGCGTCGATGGTCACGCTCGAGGAGGTCGAACGGGCTCTCGCGGGTGGCGCGCCCGCTGTCCGGCCCGGCTGGCTGCTGACCGTCGACAGCGCCTTTCCAGATCTGCCGATGATCCGCTTGGACGACTCCGCCACGCTCCACCTCCGCCAGGGTCGCGAACTCGAGTGCCCGTCGCCGGCACCGCCCGGCGGCTCGACGCTCAGGGCCTACGACGCCTCCGGGTCGTTTCTCGGGCTGGTGGCGCTAGGCGCCGACGGACGGCTTCGCGTCGAGCGGCTCTTCGTGCCCGGCGCGGGGTGAGGACGCGCCCAAATACTTGAGTCAAAAGGGTCTGTCCGGCTAAAATGCGCGGCTCACACCAAGACGAACACACGCTTTTCGAGGCTTCGACCCATGGCATTGTCCACCGAGCGCAAGACCGAGATCGTCGGCGGCTTCAAACGCGGCGCGAACGACACCGGTTCTCCCGAGGTCCAGATTGCGCTGCTTTCCGCCCGCATCAACGAACTGGGCGAACACTTCACCACCCACAAGCGCGACCACGCCTCGCGCCGTGGCCTGCTCAAGCTCGTCACGCAGCGGCGGAAGCTCCTCGACTACCTGAAAGACAGCGACCCGTCGCGCTACCAGGAAGTCGTCTCCAAGCTCGGCCTGCGTCGCTGAGCGCCGTACCAGTCGCCGGCCCGCTCTGCGGGCCGGATTCGTTTTCGCCCCCCGTCGCGGCAACCCCCGAACCCCACCGGACCCATCCCAACGTGAACGTTCACAAGACCAGTTTCCAGTACGGCCCGCACACCGTCACGATCGAAACCGGCCGGCTCGCCCGGCAGGCCGACGGCTCCGTCTTCGTGTCCATGGGCGACACCACCGTGCTGGTCACGGCCGTCGGCCGCCGCGAGGCGCAGCCGGGCAAGGACTTCTTCCCGCTGACCGTCAACTATGTCGAGAAGACATACGCGGCGGGCCGCATCCCCGGCGGCTTCTTCAAGCGCGAGGGCCGTCCGTCCGAGAAGGAGACACTGATCTCCCGCCTGATCGACCGCCCGATCCGCCCGCTGTTCCCGGAGTACTTTTTCAACGAAGTGCAGGTCGTCGCCACGGTCGTCTCGCTCGACCCGAACATCGATTCCGACATTCCGGCGATGCTGGGTGCCTCGGCCGCACTCGCGCTCTCCGGCATTCCGTTCAAGGGCCCCATCGGCGCCGCGCGCGTGGGCTACAGGGACGGCCAGTACCTGCTGAACCCGAATGTGTCCGACACGAAGGCATCGGATCTCGACCTCGTGGTGGCCGGAACCGCCGATGCGGTGCTGATGGTCGAATCCGAGGCGAAGATGCTGCCCGAGTCCGTCATGCTCGGAGCGGTCGTCTTCGGCCACGAGCAGATGCAGGCCGCGATCAAGGCGATCCGCGAGCTGGCCGCGAAAGCCGCCAAGCCGGCGTGGGATTGGAAGGCGCCCGCGCTCGATGTCGCGCTCGCGCAGGCGGTCGCCGCGCAGACCGAGAGCGAGCTCGAGAAGGCCTACCAGATCATCGAGAAGCAGGCGCGCCACGTGCGCATCGGCGAGATCAAGAAGGCCGCGGTCGAGTTGCTCGCCGGCGGCGAGTCCCCGAAATACGATGCCCGCGCCGTGACCGACGAGTTCGGCCGGCTCGAGTACAACATCGTGCGCCGGCGCATCATCGCGGGTCACCCGCGCATCGACGGCCGCGACATGAACACCGTGCGCAAGATCACCGTCGAGACGGGCGTGCTGCCGCGCACCCACGGCTCGGCGCTCTTCACGCGCGGCGAGACGCAGGCGCTCGTCACGGCGACGCTCGGCACGGGCCGTGACGCGCAGATCATCGACGCGCTCGCCGGCGAGCGCAAAGAACCGTTCATGCTGCATTACAACTTCCCGCCCTTCTCGGTGGGCGAGACGGGCATGATGGGTTCGCCGAAGCGCCGCGAGATCGGCCACGGCAACCTGGCGCGTCGCGGCGTCAGCGCCGTGATGCCCGACATGACCACGTTCCCGTACATCATCCGCGTCGTCTCCGAGATCCTCGAGTCGAACGGCTCGAGCTCGATGGCTTCCGTCTGCGGCACCAGCCTCGCGCTGATGGATGCCGGCGTGCCGCTCAAGGCGCCGGTGGCCGGCATCGCCATGGGCCTCGTGCTCGAGGGCGGCAAGTTCCAGGTGCTCACGGACATCCTCGGCGACGAGGACCACCTGGGCGACATGGACTTCAAGGTGGCCGGCAGCACCCACGGCGTGACGGCCCTGCAGATGGACATCAAGATCGAGGGTATCACCAGGGAAATCATGCAGGTCGCGCTCGACGCGGCGCACAAGGCGCGCCTGCACATCCTCGCCGAGATGAACAAGGTGCTCGCGACGCACCGCCCGCAGATGTCGGAGTGGGCGCCCACGATCATCACGATGAAGATCGACCCCGAGAAGATCCGCGAGGTCATCGGCAAGGGCGGCGCCGTGATCCGTGCGATCACGGAAGAGACCGGCACGACGATCGACATCGAGAACGACGGCACCGTCAAGATCGCGTCCGTGAGCGGTCCCGCGGGTCGCGAGGCCCAGCGGCGCATCGAGCTGATCACGTCCGAAGTCGAAGTCGGCTCGGTCTACGAAGGCAAGGTCGTCCGCCTGATGGACTTCGGGGCGTTCGTACAGATCCTGCCGGGCAAGGACGGCCTCGTTCACATCTCGCAGATCAGCGACGAGCGCGTCGAGCGCGTGAGCGACAAGCTCAAGGAAGGCGACGTCGTGCGCGTGAAAGTGCTCGAGGTCGACCGCCAGGGTCGTGTGCGGCTGTCGATGCGCAACGTCGACGCGGCGTGAGGGAAGGGCCTCCGGCTGGTGGCTGGTGACTGGTGACTGAGCCGAAGAAGAAGGCCGCCCTCAGGCGGCCTTTTTCCGGTCCGCAGGATTATTTACCAGCCACCAGCCATCGGTCCCTGCCCGTCACTTCTCGTCGCGGCCGAACGGGCGTGTGATCCGCGAGAAGACCTCTTCCTGCAGCGATTTCCAGCGCTGGTAGTTCTTCTGTGCGACGTGGGTGACGGTCTCGAGCGGATCGATCCCGACCACGCTCTTGAACCGGTCGCGCAGCTCGCGCTGCTCGCGCGTGAACAGCTGCAGACTCTCGTCGAGGTAGCGACCGACGAAGTCCTGCAGCCCGCTGCCGTAGCTGCGGATCACCTGCGAGAGGAAATCGCGGCTCATCAGCGATTCGCCGGCGCCCTCCTGCTCGGCGATCACCTGGAGCAGGATCGTGCGCGTGATGTCCTGCTGGCTCTTGCGGTCGAGCACGACGAAATCGATGCGCTCGACGACCAGCCGGCGGATGTCCGCGAGCGTGACGTACCGGCTCTCGACGGTGTCGTACAGGCGGCGGTTCGGATACTTGCGGATGACGCGCGGACCGGCGTCCCGGCCGTTCCCGGTCGCCGCCCGGTGCGAGTCGTCGCCGTTGCGCGCGGGCCCCGCCCGTCCGCGTCGCCGCTGGGTCTTGGACGAAGTGCCGGTGCCGCCGGCAGAACCCGCGGCACTCGTCGTGGTCGTCGTCGTCACCATCGTGAGTTCCTCAGCCGGACGAGCCGGCAGCTTCCGCTTGCGGCGCCTCGCCGGACGCCCGGCCCCTGAAACCGTGCAGGCGCCAGTGTGCGCCGGCCCAGTCGAGGATTTCCGCGGGCGCTGCCCTGTCGAGTTCGTCCGGCGGGGACTGCGCCAGGAACCGCAACGCGGCCAGCAGCGCTCTTGCCTCCGAGCCTTCCCGGCCAGCCGACGGCGCTTCCTCCGACTTGGAGAGCTTACGGCCCCTGCGGTCCACGGCAAGGGGCAAATGCAGGTAGCGCACGGGGGGCAGTCCCAGCGCCTGCTGCAGCAGCACCTGCCGGGCGGTGCTCTCCAGCAGGTCCGCGCCACGCACCACGTCGGTCACCCCCTGCTCGGCATCGTCGACGACGACGGCCAGCTGGTACGCAAAGAGCCCGTCGCGGCGGCGCAGGACGAAGTTGCCCACGGTCGCCGCGACGTCGACCGACTGCGGGCCCAGGCTCCTGTCGTCGAACGTGACGAGGCCGCGTGGCACGCGCAGGCGCCAGGCGAGGCCCGGGACCGCCGCTGCGCCCGGTCGCGGGGAGGGGCAGCCCGGCGGGTGATACGGCTCGTCGGGAGACTGCGGTGTCGCTGCGACCGGCCGTGTCAGCGACTGCAACGTTGCGCGGGTGCAGCCGCAGGCGTGCAGCAGGTTGCGACGCGACAGCCGGCCCAGGGCCGCCGCGTAAGCGGCCGTTCGCTCGCCCTGGCGCATGATCGGCCCGTCCCAGTGCAGCCCCAACCGGTCGAGCGTGCCGAGGATCGCATCCGTTGCGCCGGGTCGCTCGCGGGGTGGATCGAGATCCTCGATGCGCAACAGCCATCGACCGCCATGAGCCCGGGCATCGACATAACTGCCGACAGCCGCCACGAGGGAACCGAAATGCAGGGGACCGGTGGGCGAGGGCGCAAAGCGGCCGATGTAGAGACCTGCCCCCGGCCTTCGGCCGACCTCTCCCGACTGCGCGGGAGAAGTAGGGGCAGCAGCGGACGGAGGGGGACTCCCACTCGCGCGCTGCACGACCTCTCCCGCCACAGCGGGAGAGGTGGGGGCGTCAGCGATACCAGTCGTCGCGGTCGCCGAACTGCTTCTCGCGGCGCTCGCGGCGCTCCTGCGCCTCGACGCTCAACGTCGCGACCGGCCGCGCCTCGAGGCGCTTGACTCCGATCGGTTCGCCCGTTTCGAGGCAGTAGCCGTAACTGCCGTCCTCGATGCGCTTCAGCGCCTCGTCGATTTTGCGGATCAGCTTGCGCTCGCGGTCGCGCGTCCGCAGCTCGAGGCTGAATTCAGATTCCTGCGTCGCGCGGTCGTTCGGGTCCGGGAAGTTCGCGGCCTCGTCCTTCATGTGCAGCACGGTGCGGTCGACTTCCTGCATGAGGTCCTGCTTCCAGCTGGAAAGGATCGTGCGGAAATGCTCGAGCTGCTCCTTGCTCATGTACTCCTCGCCCTTCCGGATCTGGTAGGGCTGGACGTTGCGTGGACCGGACAGCAGGCTGGCGTTCAACTCGAACTCGCCATCCTCGGCGCCGCGGGCTGCGGCCGATGCGTCGTTCGGCGCATTGCTCGTGCCGCGGCGCGAGATCGCCACGGCGGTGGCCACGCCACGCGAGGTTGCCGGCTTCGGCGGTGCCGCCACCGCCTTGCGCACGGGCGTCGTCGCTTCCTTCGTCGCCGGAGCCGCCTTTACGGCAGGCTTCGGCGCCCCCTTCGGCGCTGGCTTGGCAACCTTCGCAGAAACAGTCTTCTTGGCCTTGACCGGCTTGGCAGACGGTTTCTTCACGGACATCTAAAAACTCCCACTCCGGCTGGAGGACGCGGGATTATACAGGCGGCCCGCCCGGGGTCCACCCCGCGGAAAACAGGCTCTGCGCGCCGCTCCGGGACTTGCGGCCGAACGTCTGGAAATGCTGTGGGCAGAGTCCGATTCTTCTAGAATTCCGGCTTCTCTCCGCCCGCCCCCGCCCCGTGGTGATCGATGCGCCTGACCAAGATCAAACTGGCCGGTTTCAAGTCGTTCGTGGATCCGACCGCGGTCGGATTCCCGACGAACCTGGTCGGGGTGGTCGGGCCCAACGGCTGCGGCAAATCGAACATCATCGACGCGGTCCGCTGGGTCATGGGCGAGATCTCCGCCAAGCACCTGCGCGGCGATTCGATGGCGGACGTGATATTCAACGGCTCCGGCACGCGCAAGCCAGTCGGCACGGCCTCGGTGGAGCTCGTGTTCGACAACGCGGACGGCAAGCTCGCCGGCGAATACGCGAGCTACACCGAGGTCTCGCTGAAACGCGTGGTTTCGCGCGACGGGCAGTCCTCGTATTTCCTGAACGGCGTGCGCTGCCGGCGCAAGGACATCACGCAGCTGTTCCTGGGCACCGGCCTCGGATCGCGCAGCTACGCGATCATCGAGCAGAACATGATCTCGCGCGTGATCGAGGCCAAGCCCGAGGACATGCGCGCGTTCCTCGAGGAGGCGGCCGGAATCTCGCGCTACAAGGAGAAGCGCAAGGAGACGGAGAGCCGGATCGCGCAGACGCGGGAGAACCTCGCGCGCCTCGGCGACCTGCGCGATGAGGTCGAGAAGCAGTTGCGCCACTTGCAGCGCCAGGCCGCGACGGCGCGCCGTTACCAGGCGCTCAAGCAGGAGGAGCGGCAGACCCACGCGGAACTGCTGGCCCTCAAGCTGCGTGAAGTCGAGAACGAATCGACCGCGCGACAGACAATTCTGAACGAACGCGACCTCGCGCTGCAGGCCGCGCTCGCGACACAGCGCTCGCTCGAGGCCGCGATCGAGCGCGCCCGCCAGCAGCACGATGCACAGGCGGCAGTGCTCGCGGAAGTGCAGGGCCGCTATTACCAGGTCGGAGCCGAGATCTCGCGCACGGAGCAGGCCATCGACCACGCGCGCGAGATCCGCGCACGCCAGCGCCAGGAACTCGAGCAGATCGCGCAGGGTGTCCAGGAGGCCGACCTGCACCGCGGGCGCGATCGGCAGCTCGCGAGCGAGCTCGAAGCGGCTTTGGCCGAGATGGGACCGGGTCTCGAGCGTGCACGCGCCGCCGAACGGGATGCGGCGGCGGAACTCGGGGCGGCCGAGGCGGCCATGGCGGCCTGGCAGGAACACTGGGAAACCTTCAACCAGTCGCTGCGACAGGCCTCGTCCGCGGCCGGCGCCGAACGCGCGCGGCTCGAGGTCATGGAGAACCAGCTGCGCGGCCTCATGAGCCAGCGCGATCGCGCCACGCAGGAGCACGGCACGCTCTCCGCCGCCGATGCTGCGGCCGCGCTCGCTGCGCTCGAGGCGCAGGAAACCGAGGCCCGCGCCGGTCACGAGTCTGCCCGGCGCCAGCTCGATGAGATGGTCGCGACCTTGCAGCAGGAGCGGGGCCGCGAGCGTGAACTCGCACAGGCGGCGCAGTCCGCCGGTCGCGACGCGCAGGAGATCGAGGGCCGCATCGTCTCGCTCGAGGCCCTGCAGCGTGCCGCACTCGGGCAGGGGCAGGGCAAGGTCGTGGACTGGCTCAAGTCGCGCGGACTGGAACGCAATCCACGGCTCGCGCAGCAGCTTTCCGTCGACAGGGGCTGGGACCGCGCGGTCGAGACGGTGCTCGGCAGCTATCTCGAGGCGGTGTGCGTCGATTCGCTCGAGGATGTCGCCGGCGCGCTCGACAGCCTGACGGCGGGAACAGTCACGTTCTTTGCCGGCGCCGAAGGTCCCGCCACCGGTGGCCACGGCGCCGAGTCGCTGCGCTCCCGCGTTCGCGGTCCCGCCGGGCTCGACGCGCTGTTCGAGGGCATCGTCGCGACAGCAACGCTCGGCGAAGCGTTGCACCTGCGCCCGCAGCTGCGCGCCGGCCAATCGGTGATCACGCGCGACGGTATCTGGATCGGCCCCGACTGGCTGCGCGTCAGTCGCGACAAGGATGCGCACGAAGGCGTGATCGAGCGCGAGGAGCGTCTGCGCGGCGAGCGCACCGCACTCGAGGCGCAGCAGGTGCGTCACCGTGCCGCCGAGACCGACCTCGAGGCGTTGCGCGCCCGCGTGCGTGCACTCGAGGACCGTCTCGCGGACCAGCAGTCGCAGGTCTCGCGCAGCGGTTCGGCCCATCTCAACCTGCGCTCGCAGATCGACAGCCTCAAGGCACGCGCGGAGCAACGCCAGCGGCGCATGCAGCAGCTCACCCTGGAGCTGACCGAGGTCGAGAGCGCGCTCGAGACTGCGCATGCCGGCAACCGCGCCGCGCGCGGCCGGCTCGAGGAAGCGGTCTCTGCGATGGCCGAGCTCGAGGACCGCCGAGTCGTCCTCGAGACCCGGCGCGAGGCGTTGCGCGCGCGTCTCGCGGCGGCTCGCGAGCGGGCCCAGGCCGAGCGGGATGGCGCCAACGAGGCCGCAATCCGCGTCGAGTCCCGGCGCACCACGTACCAGTCGCTGCTCACGGGACTCGAGCGGCTCGAGGCGCAGATCGGCCAGTTCGAGACGCGACGACGCGACCTGGAAGCCGAGGTTTCGGGCGGAGAGCAGTCCGAGACGCAGCTCAAGTCGACGCTCGAGCAGGCGCTGCAGCGCCGGCTCGGCGTCGAGAAGGAACTGGTCGAGGCCCGTCGCAGGATGGAGCAGGTCGATCACGGCTTGCGCGACTTCGACGAACGCCGCATGTCGGCCGAGTCAGCCGTCGACGAGGCGCGCTCGGCACTCGAGAACGTGCGCTTCACGGTGCAGGAGTTGCGGCTGCGGCGCGAGACGCTCACCGAGCAGTTCGCCCAGACCCGGCTCGAGCTGGTCGCAGTCGTCGCGGCGCTGGTCGAGGAGGCCAGCGTGCCGGCCTGGGAACAGCGGCTCACGGACACCGGCGAGAAGATCGAGCGGCTCGGCGCCGTGAACCTCGCGGCGATCGACGAGTTCGCCGAACAGACAGAGCGCAAGGAGTACCTGGACCGGCAGTTCGCCGACCTGAACGACGCGCTGTCGACGCTCGAGGAGGCGATCCGCAAGATCGACCGCGAGACGAAGTCGCGCTTCCAGGACACGTTCGACCGCGTCAACGCGGGACTGCGCGAAAAATTCCCGCGGCTCTTCGGCGGCGGCCAGGCCTACCTCGAGCTCGTCGGCGACGACGTGCTCGAAGCCGGCGTGGCGATCATGGCGCGACCGCCCGGCAAGCGGAACAGCTCGATCAGCATGCTCTCCGGCGGCGAAAAGGCGCTGACGGCGGTGGCGCTGGTCTTCTCGATCTTCGAACTGAACCCGGCGCCGTTCTGCCTGCTCGACGAGGTGGACGCGCCGCTCGACGAGAACAACGTCGGCCGTTTCTGCGACATCGTCCGCGAGATGTCAGGCCAGGTGCAGTTCATCTTCGTTACGCACAACAAGACGACGATGGAACTCGCCAACCAGCTGCTCGGCGTCACGATGAACGAACCCGGATGCTCGCGGCTCGTGGCCGTCGACGTCGACCAGGCCGTGCGCATGGCGGCAATGTGATCCAATCCATGATCCGGCCCGTGGCCCGATCGGTGAGCTGCGGCCAGGGAAGTCCGAACGAACGATGAACGAACTGCGATGGATCCTGCTGATCGCCGGTGCGTTGCTGATTGCCGGCATCTACGCCTGGGGACTGCGCTCGCGTTCGCGCGCGCCGCTCGATGCCCGCGCGCGACGGCCGGCGGTGTTCAGCGGTGGCGCGACCGGGTTCGAGGCCGCCGACACCCGCGGCGACCCGCTGCCGGACGACCGGCCCGCGGGGTCGATGTCTGACGCGGAGCCGGACCCCCGCCGGCTCGAGCGCAGCCGCGCGCTCGACGACGAGGCGATCGTCGACACGCAACCGGCGATCGAGCGCCGGGCGCAGTTCGAGCACCGCGAATCGGACGACCGCGACGAGCCCGCGGCCGCCTCGCGACGCGAGCCGACGCTGGGTCCGAGGGTGGACGCGGCGCCGGGATCGCGCGTCGAACCGGTGTTCGCGCCACGAACGACCGCTCCGGCGACTGCCCCCCGCACAGACCTGCCTCCGACCGAGCTCGTACCGGAGGTTCCTGCGTCCCTCGAGCCCACAGCAGCCGTCGGCGACGCCGTACCCGCCAAGGCGCGCCGACCCGCGCAGAAGATCTTCGCCGTGCGCGTCGGCGCAACCGGCTCGGCCCGGTTCACCGGTCAACAGGTGCTCGATGCGCTGCAGGTCGAAGGGCTCGCCTTCGGCCGCTACGACATTTTCCATCGCCTGCACGACGATGGCCGGCCGGTCTTCAGCGTCGCGAGCCTGCGGGATCCCGGCACGTTCGATCCCGCGACCATGCCTGCGATGCACTACCCGGGGGTCCTGGTGTTCACGGTGCTCCCCGGGCCCGTCCACGCAAGCGACGCGTTCGACGAGATGCTGTTCACGGCGCGCGCGCTCGCCACCCATCTCGGCGGCGCACTCGCCGACGACAAGGGCGTGCCGCTGACGGCGCATCGTGCCGGCCGGCTGCGCGAGGAAGCGATCGACTTCGAACGCACGGCCGGGGCGGCCTGAGCGTCACGGATGACCGCGCCGCGGCAGGCCGCGAAACGCGCCCGTGAACTGCGCGAGCAGCTCGAGTTCCACAACTACCGGTACTACGTTCTCGACGACCCGGAGATCTCGGACGCGCAGTACGACGCGCTCATGCTGGAGCTGCGTGGCCTCGAGCGGGCGTACCCCGGGCTGGTCGATCCCGATTCGCCCACGCAACGGGTCGGCGGCCAGCCTGCGCGGGTGTTCCGCGCGGTCGTGCACGCCGTGCCCATGCTCTCGCTCGAGAATTCCTTCACCGAGCAGGACATCCTCGATTTCGACCGTCGTGCGCGCGAGCGCCTCGACGTCGGGCAGATCGTCTACTCTGCCGAACCCAAGCTCGACGGGCTCGCGGTGACGCTGCGCTACGAGGCCGGTCGGCTCGTGCAGGCGGCCACTCGGGGCGACGGCATGCGCGGGGAAGACGTGACGGCGAATGTGCGGGCCATCCGCGCCGTCCCGGTCCAGCTGCGCGGCAAGCGCTGGCCCGCGGTGCTCGAGGCACGCGGCGAGGTGTTCATGCTGCGCAAGTCGTTCGAGGCGCTGAACCGCCGCGCCGGCGAGCGGGGCGAGAAGACGTTCGCGAACCCGCGCAACGCCGCGGCCGGCAGCCTGCGCCAGCTCGACCCGTCGATCACCGCCGAGCGCACGCTCGACATCTTTTTCTACGGCGTCGGTGCGATCGACGGCTGGAAGGTGCCGGCCCGGCACAGCGAGCTGCTGGCAGCGCTGCGCGAGTTCGGCCTGCGCACCTGCCCCGAGATCGAGGTGGTCGAGGGCGCAGCCGGTTGTCTCGAGTACTACGCGCGCATCGGCGCGAAGCGCAACGGGCTTCCGTACGACATCGACGGTGTCGTGTACAAGGTCGACCGTCTCGACTGGCAGCGTGACCTCGGCTTCGTCGCGCGCGCCCCGCGCTGGGCCGCGGCACACAAGTTCCCGGCGCAGGAAGAGACGACGGTTGTCGAGGACGTCGCGTTCTACGTCGGGCGCACCGGTGCGCTGACGCCGGTCGCGCACGTCAAGCCCGTGTTCGTGGGCGGCGTCACGGTCAGCAACGTCACGTTGCACAACATGGACGAGGTCGCACGCAAGGACGTGCGCGTCGGCGACACGGTGATCGTGCGTCGTGCCGGCGACGTGATCCCGGAGCTGGTGCGGGTGATCCCGGAGAGACGCCCGCGAGGCGCGCGAGTGGTCGAGCTGCCGGCGCAGTGCCCGGTCTGCAGTTCGCACGTCGACCGCTCGGAAGGCGAGGCGGTTGCGCGCTGCTCGGGCGGGCTCGTCTGCCCGGCGCAGCGCCTGGGCGCGCTGCTCCACTTCGCCTCCCGCCGCGCGATGGACATCGACGGCCTGGGCGAGCGCCTGATCGGCCAGCTGATCGAGAGCGGGCGGGTCACGACGCCCGCGGACCTCTACACGCTCACGGCGGACGAGCTGGCCGCCCTCGACCGCATGGGCCAGAAGTCCGCAACCAACCTCGTCGCGGCGCTCGAGGCCAGCAAGCAGACGACGCTGCCACGCTTCCTGTACGCGCTCGGCATCCGTGACGTGGGGGAATCGACGGCACTGGCGCTCGCCGAGCACTTCGGCGACCTCGCGCCGCTCCAGGACGCATCGCTCGAAGAGATCCAGGAGGTGCGCGACGTGGGCCCCGTGGTCGCCGCGCACGTGCGCGAGTTCTTCGACGAGGCCCGCAACCGCAGGGTGATCGCCCGGTTGCGCGAGTCCGGCGTGCGCTGGCCGAAGGTGCGCCGGGCAAGCGCGGCCGGCACCGGCCCGATGGCGGGCAAGGTCGTGGTCATCACCGGCACCCTCACCTCGATGTCGCGCGACGAGGCACGCGAGGCGGCGCGCGCGGCAGGAGCCACCGTCACGGACTCGGTCTCGAAGAAGACGTCGCTGCTGGTGGTCGGTGCCGAGGCAGGCTCGAAGCTGCGCAGGGCACAGGAACTCGGCATCGAGACCGTCGACGAGAACGGCTTCCTGCGCCTGCTCGGGCGCACGAGGCGGGCCAGCTGATGACCCCGGCGTCCTGATCCGCCATGCTGCGCTACGCCGCGGGACGCCTGCTCGGGCTGGTACCCACCCTGCTCGTGATCGTGACGGCTGCGTTCTTCGTGATGCGGCTCGCGCCGGGGGGCCCGTTCGACGAGGAACAGGCCATGCCCCCCGAGATCCACGCGAACCTCGAGGCCGCGTATGGCCTCGACCAGCCGCTGGTCGTGCAGTTCGGGCGCTACCTGCGCGGTCTCGCCCACGGCGACCTCGGGCCGTCGTTCAGGTACAAGGACTACCGCGTCGCCGAACTCATCGCGCGCGGGCTTCCAGTCACATTGATGCTGGGCCTGCTGGCGCTGCTGGTGGCCGTGCTGGCCGGCGTGCCGCTCGGGTTCCTGGCGGCGCGGCACCATGACCGGACGATCGATCGCACGGTCATGGCAGGCGCGCTCGTCGGCCTCACGATCCCGGCATTCGTCGTGGCGCCCGTCCTCGCGCTCGTGTTCGGCGTGCACCTGGGCTGGCTGCCGGTCGCCGGCTGGGAGCCCTGGAGCGTCCGGCATCTCGTCCTGCCGGTGCTGACGCTCGCATTGCCCTTCGTCGCGTACGTCGCCCGCCTCGCGCGCGGCAGCCTGCTCGAGGTGCTGCAGGCACCCTACATCCGCGTCGCCCGCGCCAAGGGGCTCGCGCCGCGCGCGCTGCTCCGCCGCCATGCATACAAGCCGGCACTCATGCCGGTCGTGAGCTATCTCGGTCCCGCGGCGGCCGCCTTGCTCACGGGATCGCTCGTGGTGGAGCAGGTGTTCGGACTGCCCGGGGTCGGGCGTTATTTCGTCCAGGGCGCCATCAACCGCGACTACACGCTCGTGATGGGCATGGTGATCTTCTACGCGGCGCTCATTCTGCTGCTGAACCTTGCCGTCGACCTGGCCTACGGCTGGCTCGACCCGCGGATCCGTCATGCTTGAGGCCGTCGCCACGCCGCCGGCTTTGCATCGCGCGGGCCTCTGGCACGACGCCTGGGGTCGCCTGCGGCGCAACGGCGTCGCATGGGGCGCGCTGCTGCTGCTCGTCGCCATCGTCATCGCAGCGATTGCGGGGCCGTGGTCGAGCCCCTACGCCGTCGACGACGTGGACTGGACGCAAGCCTCGCTCGCGACGCCGCCGTCGTCTGGGCACGGCCACTGGTTCGGCACGGACGCCAACGGTCGCGACCTGTTCGTGCGCACCTGGGTCGGCACGCGGGTCTCGCTGCTGGTCGCGCTGCTCGCGAGTCTGGTGAGCGTTGCGATCGGCATCGCGTGGGGCGCCACGGCGGGTTACCTCGGTGGACGCCTCGACGGCTGGATGATGCGCTTCGTCGACGTGCTCTACGCGTTGCCGTACATGTTCTTCGTGATCGTGCTGACCGTCGTGTTCGGCCGCAGCCTGGTGCTGCTGTTCCTCGCGATCGGCGCGGTTGGCTGGTTGACGATGGCCCGCATCGTGCGCGGACAGGCGCTCGCTCTGCGCCACCGCGAATTCGTCGAGGCCGCCATCGCGCTGGGATTGCCGACCCGCCTCGTGATCGTCCGCCACGTGATCCCGAACGTCCTCGGTCCGGTGATCGTCTACGCGACGCTCACCGTGCCGCAGGTGATCCTGTTCGAGAGCTTCCTGAGCTTCCTCGGCCTCGGCGTGCAGGAACCTCTCACGAGCCTCGGCCGGCTGGTCGCCGAGGGTGCGCTCGAGATGGAGTCCTCGCCCTGGCTGCTGCTCGTGCCATCGTCGGTGCTCGGCGCGCTGCTGCTGAGCCTGAACTTCCTCGGCGACGGGCTGCGTGACGCGCTCGACCCGCGACAGCAGGAACGCCGATGAGCGCGGGGCACCGGGCGCCGCTGCTGCAGGTTCGCGAGCTCGTCGTCGAGTTCGCGACGCCGCGTGGCCGGGTCCGGGCCGTGGACGGCGTTGCGCTCGACGTGCACGCCGACGAATGCGTTGCGGTGGTCGGCGAATCCGGTTCCGGCAAGAGCCAGACGCTGCTGGCCTGCCTGGGGCTGCTCGCGGGAAATGGCCGGGCGCACGGCAGCGCCACCTTCGACGGCGTGCCGCTGCTCGGAGTCGACGAAGGCACGCTCAACCGGGTCCGCGGGGTGGGCATCGGCACGGTCTTCCAGGATCCGATGAATTCGCTGACGCCGCACCTGCGCATCGAGACGCAGCTGGTCGAAGTGTTGCGTGATCGTGGCCTCGCCGATCGCGAGTCGGCGCGCGGCCGCGCGCTCGAGCTGCTGCGCGACGTGGAGATTCCACAGCCGGAAGCGCGGCTGCGACAGTATCCGCACGAGCTCTCGGGCGGCATGCGCCAGCGGGTGGCGCTCGCAATGGCGCTGGTCGCGCGCCCGCGGATGCTGTTTGCCGACGAGCCGACCACGGCGCTCGACGTGAGCGTTCAGGCCCGTGTGCTGGAACTGCTGGCACGCGTGCGCGAACGGCACGGGCTCGCGATGCTGCTCGTGACTCACGACCTCGGTGTCGTCGCCGGTCTCGCGGATCGCGTCGCAGTGATGTACGCCGGTCGCATCGTCGAGCAGGCCCCGGTCGACCGGCTGTTCCGCCACCCTGCGCACCCGTACACGGCGGCGCTGCTCGCCGCGGTGCCACGCGTATCGATCGCGCCTGGCGCAGCGCACCCACGGCTCGCCAGCATCCCCGGGCAGCCGCCCCGGCCGGGGACGATCGTCGAGGCGGGTTGCGCGTTCGCCGCGAGGTGCGACCGGGCGGTCGGGCGTTGCACGCTCGAGCGACCGCGCCTGACGCCCATACTCGAGGATGCAAATCGATCGCGGGAGTTCGGGTACGGCAACGCGAATACGGGACTGGCGCCGTCCGCGGGCGTCGTTGCCTGTCATCGACCGCTGCTCGCAACGGTGCCCGGGGAGGTCGTCGA
>CAVQQX010000136.1:0-8522 GCA_963714645.1 uncultured Gammaproteobacteria bacterium | reverse complement strand
CATCCCGGGGAATGGCGCCGTCGGCTTCCCATTGGCGCGCGTGCGGCGCGATTCGCCGACGCGCGAAATCCCGCGCGGTGTCGCGCGCGAGCTGCTGTGCCTCGGATATGATCATCGCTTTCCCGGTCGAACGAGCGCCCGTTCATGCTTGCCAGAAGCCTCTTGTTCGCACCCGCCAACCGGCCGGACCTCTTCCGGAAATTTCCGACGGTTCCAGCGGACCTGTTCGCATTGGACCTCGAGGACGGCACGCCGCCTGCCGAGCGCGCTCGCGCCCGCGCTGACCTGCCCGCGAGCGTTCGAGCGGCGCGCGGCGATCGCGCAGGCAATCTCTATGTCCGCATCAATCCGGCCGGCTCGGCCGATTTCGCCGCAGACCTCGCTGCCGTGAGGGGTTCCGGGGCAGACGGTCTCCTGTTGGCCAAGGTGGGACGGGCTGCCGATCTCGAGGCGGCGGCGGCAGTGGGCCTGCCGATCATCGCCGGCATCGAGTCGATCGACGGTGTCATCGACGCGCAGGCAATTGCGGCGTGCAGGGCGGTCGTCGGCGTCTATTTCGGTGCCGAGGATTTCGCGACGGAGATGGGCGCCAGGCGCACTCCCGACGGGCACGAGGTGCTTTACGCCCGCTCGCGGGTCGTGCTCGCCGCGAAGGCCGCGAAGGTGCGTGCGCTCGACCAGGTCGTATTCGACCTGAAGGACGAGGCGCTGTTCCGCCGGGACGCCGCGGCCGGTCGCGATCTCGGCTACGACGGCAAGGTCTGCATCCATCCGCGCCAGGTCGGCCTCGCGAACGAACTTTTCGCACCGAGTGCCGCCGAGATCGCGTACGCCCGCCGGCTGGTCGAGACGTTCGAGGCAGCCGAGTCACGGGGCGAGGCGACCATCAATTTCGAGGGGCGCATGGTGGACGGTCCCGTAGTCAAGTCTGCCCGGGCGTTGCTGGCGGCCGCCGCGCGACAGGCCTAGCGGTGCGTGAACTGGACGCGCAGTCGCTCGACCTGGCGGCGTCCTGCGGGCGGGGAATCACGTCGTCCGGGGCCAGATGACCGGTGAACCGCAGATGTTGAGCGAAGCACTCGTGCACCAGCGATACCAGATCGGCGGACCGGACGGACGCCACAGCTGCGGCCGTCGTGCACGACTGCTCCGCGACCGCGATGCCGGCGGCGCGCGTCAGCCCGCGGCTGACCGACGCCAGAGCTCCGTCACCTGGAAGCGTCCCGTGGCGGTCAGGTCGATCGCGCTCCCGCGCATCGCGCGCAGCGTCGTGCGGCACTTCATGTATGGAGTCTTCGCGACGTCCTCGAGCGAGGCCGAGCGCGCGAACAGGAAGCCCTGCCCGGCGATGCAGCCCAAGTCGAGCAGCCTCGCCACCTGCTCCTCGTTCTCGATGCCCTCGGCGATCGTCTCGAGCCCCAGCGTCGTGCCGAGCATGACGACCGCCCGGGCCAGCTCGGGACCGCCGTCCTGCTCGGTGAGCCGGCTCACGAAGGCGCGATCGATCTTCAGGATGTCGATCGGGAACCGGTGCAGGTAGGACAGCGACGAATAACCCATGCCGAAATCGTCGATCGCGAGGCGCACGCCCAGCGTCTTGAGTTCGCGGAAGCGCTCGAGGTTGACGTCCGTGTTCTGCATGATCGTGCTCTCGGTCAGTTCGATCACGAGGTGGCCCGGCGGCAGGCCGGAGACGTCGAGCGCGTGACGGACGTCGGCGAGCAGGTTGCCCTGCTGCAGGTGCCGGCCCGAGATGTTGACTGCGACACGCAGGCCCTGACCTGCCGGCAGCGTCTCGCTCCACTTGCGCACCTGGGTGCAGGCTTCGATCAGCACGCGCCGGCCGAGTTCCACGATGCGGCCGGATTCCTCGGCGATCGAGATGAACGCGCTCGGCATGATGATGCCGCGCTGCGGGTGGTTCCAGCGCACGAGCGCCTCGACGCCGAGCAGCTCGCCTCGCGCGAGGTCGACGACGGGCTGGAACTCGAGGAAGAACTCGTTGCGTGCGAACGCGAGGTCGATGTCCTGCTCGAGCCGCAGCCGGTCGTGCAGCTGTTCCTGCATGTGCGGCTCGAACACCACGAAGCGCGCCTTGCCGGCCGCTTTCGCGTTGTACATCGCGATGTCGGCATTGCGCAGCAGCTGCTCGGCATCGTCGCCGGGCCGCGAACAGGCGATGCCGATGCTGGCCGAGGTCTCGGTCTCGCGCCCGTCGAGCAGCAGTGGCCGGTTGAATGCGGCGCTCAGCGGCGCTGCGATCCGCTCGAGGTCCTGCTCACCGCCGATTCCCTCCATCAGGATCGCGAACTCGTCGCCGCCGAGGCGCGCCACGGTGTCGGAGGGCCGCGTCGCCTTGACCAGCCGCTGCGCCGCGGCCAGCAGCAGCCGGTCGCCGGCGTCGTGCCCGAGCGAATCGTTGACGTTCTTGAAGTTGTCGAGGTCGAGGAACATCACCGTGACGCGCTCGCCGGAGCGCTGCGCGAGCGCAAGGGCATGCTCCACGCGATTCCAGAAAAGGCTCCGGTTGGCGAGCAGCGTGAGCGGGTCGTGGAACGCCAGCTTGCGCAGCTGCTCCTCGAGCGCCTTGCGCTCGCTCACGTCGCGGAAGTTCAGTGCGAGGCCGGCGACCGCCGGGTCGTCCATCAGGTTGCTGCCGACGGACTCGAGCGTGGTGCGGCGATCCCCGGATTCGACCGAGACCTCGATCGGTCCGACCACGCGGCCGCGGGTCGCGGCGACCTCGTGGATGAAGGCGGCGAGCCGCTCGCGGTCGCCGTCCGGCCAGAGCTCGAGCAGGCTGCGGCCGACCAGGTCGTCCGGGTGGACGGCGAAGGTGCGTTCCGCGGCGGGGGAGGCGAACCGCAGCTGCCCGTCGGCGTCGGTGATCATGATCACGTCGGAGGCGTTCTTGATCAGCGAGACGTAGCGCGCCTCCACCATGCCCGCCGCACGGCGTTCGCGCAGCCGCGCGTCGTCGCGCGAGATCACGATCTGGCGCAGCATGACGAGCGAGGTCAGCACGAATATCACCACGGTCATGGTGTTGACGGGACTTGCTGCCGAGCTGCTCTCGACGTACACCAGCACCAGGAACGAGATCATCATCGCGACGTAGGGCATGCCCTGCATCAGCGGGCCGGTCACGGTGCCCGGCGTACGCTGCACGGCCGGCGAGCCGCGCAGCTGCTCGCGCGCAGCGGCCGCGAGCCAGACGTAGCAGGAGAGGTAGAGCACGTCCGAGACGCCGCCCGGCAGGTAGCTGCCCTCCACCTTGGACATCGCCCAGACGATGTCGGCGAGTGACATCGACGAGAACCCGAGCGTGAGCAGCACCAGCGCCCGACGCTGGAACGGGCCGGCACCGGAATGCATCAGCAGCACGCCGAACGCCAGCAGCGTGAGGCAGTTGAGCGCGATGTAGACCTGCGCGAGGACGTACTTCAGTACGTCGGGATCCCGCTGCGCGTCGGCCGTGGGACCGATCACGAAGAACCAGAAGAACGCGCCGAAGCCGAGCATCAGGATGGTCGCGTCGAGCGCCAGGCGTCCCCACTGCACGCGCACCGCCCCGGCGCGGATCACGGTGAGGACCGCCGCGAACACCAGCGGGTAGAAACCCATGAAGAACACGTCGCCCACCGAGGGGAACGGGTCGACGCCGAACAGCCAGTAGGTGGAGTTGAGCAGGTTGCCGGCAGTGTAGACGGCGAGGGCGCCGGCCAGCAGCCACCACGCGCGTCGTGCCGCGCGGTCGGACGAGCGCGCCGCCGCGGCCGCCGCGAGGATCGCGCCGCCGAGGCTCGCTGGTGAATCGGAATAGAGGTTGAACACCTCGAGCGCGCGCGCTCCGGTGGTGTCCGCCAGGATCAGCACGATCGCGATCGCGATGTAGACGAATAGCCCGACCGCCACGGTCCCCGTCCAGCCTGCGCCGAACGGTTCGCGTTGCGTCGCGACCTCGCTGTTCTTCCATCCAGACGACATCGTGTGAGCCGCCGTCCTGTTTTTTGCTGCGGCAGTTCCCGTGGACCGGCTTATGTAGCCTGAGTCCACCCTGAACAATCCGTGATCTGCGTCCGGAAAACTGTTGGCACGACAGTCGCTGGCTGCAGATCGGGTTGCGAATGCTACGACATACCGGTCACGCAGCGATGCCCGCAGGCCGCGTCGCGACGACGAGATGCGACCAGGGTGGAGGAGTCGCTCGATGCACGCGGCCGGTCGACCGTATTTTTGAGGCTTATGTCACGTCGGCCGGCGGTCGCGGCGCCCTACGCTCCGTGCTTGGAGACTTCGTGAACGAACGGCCGGCGACGCACGCCGGGCAACCGGTTGACCTGGTGACCGACATGGCATCGAGACGTACATTCCACGCTGCACCGGCACTCGGCGGCCTGCTGTTCACGCTCGCCTCCGGCCTGGTCACGGCGGCACCGCAAGCGGCCACGCAGCGCCTGGCCACGGGCCCCGACGTGCGCTCGCAGGCCTACTACGTGCTCGACGAGTCCGATTCCTCGGTGCTCGCCGCGCGGCGCGAACGCATGGCGGCGCCCATCGCGTCGATCACCAAGCTCATGACGGCGCTGGTCGTGCTCGAGGCAGGCCAGCCGCTCGACGAGACGATCACCATCGACGCGACCGACGTGCGCGGCACGGCCGGGTCGAACTCGAGACTCGCCGCGGGCGTGCAGCTCACGCGCTCGGAGCTGCTGCATCTCGCGCTGATGTCGTCGGAGAATCGCGCGGCACATGCGCTCTGCCGCAGCTACCCGCGCGGCATGGCGGCCTGCGTCGCCGCCATGAATGCCAGGGCCGTGGCGCTCGGCATGTCCACGGCGCGCTTCGTCGAACCGACCGGACTGTCGAGCCACAACGTCGCGTGCCCGAGCGACCTGGCGCGGCTCGTGCTGGCGGCCGGTCGCGACGCGACCATCCGGGAATTCTCCACCGACGCGCGCCACACGTTCGTCCTGAACCGCGTGCCCGTCGAGTTCCGCAACACCAACCTGCTCGTGGAGAACTCCGCGTGGCAGGTAAGCGTACAGAAGACCGGCTACATCTCGGAAGCCGGTCGTTGCCTGGTGATGCAGACGGTCATCGACCACCGGCCGGTCGTGATCGTGCTGCTGAACTCGCAGGGCAGGCTCACGCGCATCGCCGACGCGAAGCGGATCCGCACCTGGCTCGAGACGCAGCGCCGCGTGGCTTCGAGCTGAGCGGAAGTCACCGCAACGCTCCATTGGGCGTAGGATCGAGCGACCGCCCCGCCAGGAGCATGGCCGTGGACCCGTTGCGCACCGTGGCATTGGCCGTGCTGATGTCGGCTGCGCTCGCCGTTGCGGCCGCGGGTATCGCGGACATCGCCCCGCAGGACAGCGTCGCCGCACTCAAGACCGCGCTCGACCAGGGCGCCGGGCGGGCCGTGGCCCAGCTCGGCGTCGCGGACGGTTTTCTCAAGAATCCCAGGGTGAAGATTCCGCTGCCCTCTTCGCTGCGCAAGGCCGAGAAGGCGCTGCAGATGATCGGCCTGGGCGACGAGGCCGACGACCTCGTGGTGGCGATGAACCGGGCGGCCGAGGCCGCGGTGCCGGAAGCGAAGACGCTGCTGGTCGACGCGGTGAAGCAGATGTCGCTGGCCGATGCGCGGCAGATCATCGCGCAAGGCGACGATGCGGCGACCCGTTACTTCCGCAAGGTGTCCTACGACCGGCTCGCGGAGCGTTTCCTGCCGCTGGTGAAGCAGCAAACCGAGAAGTCGCAGCTCGCGCGCCAGTACAACGGGTTGGTCCAGCAGGCCTCGCAGTACGGGCTGGGCGCGGCCAGGGACGCGAACGTCGAGACCTATGTGACCCGCAAGGCGCTCGACGGCCTGTTCCTCGTCATCGCGGACGAGGAACGTGCCATCCGCAAGGACCCGCTCGGGCAGTTGAGCAGGATCCTCGCGTCGGTGTTCGGCGCCTTGGGAGGGCAGTCGCCGGTCGGCGCCGCTCGGTGAGGACCCGGGGCTGGCCGCTTCGGTCACGTGGCGGGCTCCCGGGCGAGGGCGACGGCGGTGCCGATGAGTTCGAACGAGCGCAGGCGCAACGCGTGATCGTACACGTCCGACACGATGATCAACTCGTCGGCGCCGGTCTGTGCGACGAGCGCGTCGATGCCGGATCGCACCGTGCCAGGCGCGCCGATGATCGACACCGCGAGCATCTGCAGCGCCTGTGCCTTCTCGAGCGGCGTCCAGTACGACTCGATGTCGTCGATCGGAGGCTCACTCAGTGTGCGGGCGCCGCGCAGAAGGTTGACGAACGACATCTGCTGCGTGGTGGCGAGGTGCCGGGCCTCCGCATCGCTCGGCGCGGCGATGACATTGCAGCCCACGACCACGTACGGCCGGTCGAGCTGGGCGGACGGCTTGAAGCGAGCTCGGTACGTCGCGAGCGCGGGCCCGAGCTGCTGCGGCGCGAAGTGCGACGCGAACGCATAGGGCAGCCCGAACTCTGCGGCGAGCATGGCGCCGTAGGTGCTCGAGCCGAGGATCCAGAGCGGAACCCGAGTGCCGGCGGCCGGCACCGCCTGCACCGCCTGCCCGGGACGCACGGGTTCGAAATAGGACCGCAGCTCGAGCACGTCCTCGGGGAAATGGTCGGCCGCCGCCGGTGAGCGACGCAAGGCGCGGACGGTCACCTGGTCCGTGCCCGGGGCGCGGCCCAGCCCCAAGTCGATGCGGTCCGGAAAGAGGCGGGCCAGGGTGCCGAACTGCTCGGCGATCACGATCGGCGCGTGGTTTGGCAGCATGATGCCGCCCGCGCCCACCCGGATCGTGCTCGTTCCGGCCGCGACGTGCGCGATCACGACGGACGTCGCTGCACTCGCGATCGCGGCGAAGTTGTGATGCTCCGCAATCCAGAACCGCCGGTAGCCCCAGGCTTCCGCGTGCCGGGCGAGGTCGCGGGCGTGGTCGAGGGCGGCGCGCGCGTCCGTCTCCGCGGTCACGCGCACGAGGTCGAGGATCGAAAGCTGCGTCATGGCCGGGCCATTGTACCCGCACGACACGTTGAGGCACTGCCGGGCCGGGTGTAACGTCGCGCCGCGGGCGGCTGCCGTTCGTCGGACCGGGCGGCCTGTCGTGAACCAGACAATTCGCGACGTTCGTGTCCTCGATCATCGAGGCCGGCGCGGCCCGTCCGACCGGAGATTCGGCGGGCGCCTGCCGCCGGACGACTGCGGCGCTGACGCGTGATCGAGGGCGCGCGCGTTACCCTGTCGCTCATCGAACGTCGAATACGAGGTCGCACCGTCATGGCGAGCCGCTACGGATCGAAGGCGAACACGAAAGTCGCGCGCGCGATGCACGAGCGCAAGGCCGGTACGCTCAAGAGCGGGCGCTCCGGCAAGACTGTCAGGAGTCGCAAGCAGGCGATCGCCATCGGGTTGTCAGAGGCGCGCAGGGAAGGGGGCAAGGTGCCGCCACCCCCGGGCAGGCGCCGCAGTACTCGCGCCAAGCAGGGCTCGGGCAGTGCCCCCAAGTCGACGGCACGATCGACCCGTCGCGGAGGATCGAAGCGCGCGGCGTCGTCCCGCCGTTAGGGGCTCGCGGTTGCTGGCCGCGTTCGCCCGAGAGCGTAGGCAGCGGTTGCGAGATGTCGAAGCTCCAGAGCACGTTGCAGTCGCCGGGTCGAGCGCGAGCGCCAGCCCGCTCTTGAGCCCCACGAGGATTCGCTGCGACCCGTCCGCACCCGTACAGCCGACCGTCGTGGTACACGGGCGAACCGGTCACCTCGGCACCAGGGTGCTCGCCGACCTCGACGTGCCACGCTTCCTTGCCCGTGTACGCGTCGACGGCGTAGACACGACCGACCAGGTCGCCGAAGAAGGCGACGGCAGCCCGTGCGCCCGCTATTTCGCGCGTGGCTCGGCGACGTCGGGCTCGGGCGCCTGGTTTCCCGCGCGCGACTGTCGAACCGACGTCACGAGTGCCCGGGTCGCATTGGCCACCTCCTCGAAGATCGCGGTGTCGCGATCGAGCGCTTCGTGGCTCGTGGCATACGGCTCGTAATAGCCGACGTACCGATCGATCGTCGCAAGGTGACCGGCCGGCACGAGATGCATGTCCTGCAGCCAGTCGCTCAGCGAGCGCCTCAGGATGCCCGCGCCCGCAGCGTCGCCGTGCACGACGAGCGCGAAGCGGCGGCCCGCGAGGTGCCGCGGATAGTTCCAGCCCCCGAGTTCGAGCGCCTTGGCGCGCGACGGATCCTTGCCGCGCGTCGTGGTCGGGTCCGGGTTGCCGCCGTCCGCGCAGACGAGGCGGTCGATCATCAGCTTGAGCACGCTCGGCGCCTGGTACCAGTACACCGGCGTGACGATGAGCACGCCGTGCGCCGCGACCCACCGCGGGTACAGCTCGTTCATCCAGTCGTCGACCTGTCCCATTGCGTGGTTCGGGTAGCAGGAGCAGGGCCAATGGCAGAGCGGCATCGCCGTTGACACGCAGGCCTTGCACGGCAGGATCCGGCGTCCATCTCGCC